>CANGWP010000041.1 GCA_947457605.1 Bdellovibrionales bacterium
GTCGTGATCCTGAGCCTGGCTCTTTTGTTCGGGGCCTTTCTTGTTTTGGGCCCAAGGTCGCGAAGACCTCCTGCGCTGCTTCATCTTGCGATGAATTCGGCTTTGTTTGCCTGGAGCCAGCACTTCACCCTGATCTGGTTCATGATGAATGTCTTGCACAATTTCCAATATCTGCAGCTGATGGTGCGAATGGAGCGTTCAGCACGCGTTCTGGTTTTTCCTCTGGTTCTCAGTTTCATTCTTGCTCTTTTTGCGGAAATTCCCGAAATGATCCTGGTCTTTCTTGCGATCAACTTTACTCATTACCTCTGGGATTCGAGGATCTGGCGGGGAGTCCGCGTTACCTGACCGGGAAGTCCGGTTGATAAATCAGATTGAGGCCGGTAGGATTCTTGCCCATGAGCAAAATTTTTAATGGTCGAAATCTTCTGATTTTCATGATCCCTCTCTTGGGCGTCACAGGCTATCAGATCTGGAATTCTTATTTCAGGGGGTCAAAGCTTCTTCGCACCCATCCCGTACTGAAGAGGGACTACCAGCTTTTGCGAAGCGAGGACTCAAAGACCCCGGTAGAGTCGATTGTGATGGCTCTTCATCGATTGAATAGTTATCGATTGCCCGAGGGGTTGGCCGAGGCGCTGAAACGGGAAAGGGATTCGAGGCCGCAGGTTCGGGGAGCGGTGGCGGAATCCCTTGCAATGAATGTTTTGAAAGGGGAGGTTTTCGAGACTGTAATTCGTTTGCTTTCGGATCCGGAAGAGTCGGTTCGGGTAGCTGCTCTTACGGCCCTTTCCCGCATCGGAGACCCAAGAAGAGTGGATCTTCTGAACCGCGCGATTTCAAATCCTTCCAAATCGGTGAGAGAAGAGATTTTGATTCGATCAGGTTTGTATTCCGCAACCCAGGGGACGGATCGGGAAGCGCAACTCAAAGCGATGTATTCCCTTTTGGACAAAAGCAAAGGGGATCCGGCATTGTTCGCTTTCGGAATCAAGACCATCCTCAGGCTTTCGCCCGTTGATCGGGAAAGCATGGATCGAATGGAGTCCGCATTTCTTGATCCCAAAACCCCGAGAGAGTTGATTCCCGCACTTTATCGACAGCTCGTTCGATCCCGCCCCGAGCTACTGAGGAAACGATTTTCGCAAGACGTTCACTCCAAGTTCAATGCTCTTCGGATCACAGCCTTGAATAGCATTCTCGAGCTGTGTCCTTCAGAGCGCTGGAGTGTGATTCAGTGGGTCGCAACCGATGCCAGTGTTGATGCGCAGTCTAAAGTCATTGCAAAGCGTGTCGCGACCTATCTTGGTGGCAAGGTGGATGCGAAAGGGGCGATTCAAACTATTCCGGCCGCATCGGATCGTTGCTCACCCCCGAAGCCGGCGAAGAGCGCTCCTCCTCCGGCTGGCAAAGACGGGTGATTTCTGAGATAAGGGAGCGGCCATGAAATCCCGTTCCTGGGTGGAAGAAAAGATTTATTTCAAGCACGAGGAGTACTTTGGTGATCTTATGTCCTCGATTCGGGAGGCGCGCCATTCCATCGAACTTGAATCCTATATTTTTGAGCTTGATCAGACCGGCCAGGCGGTCATTCAAGCGTTGATCGAGGCGGCTACCCGAGGGGTCCGCGTGAGGGTCGTGGTGGATGGAATGGGGACTTGGTTTACCCAGAATGAGTTGGAAAATGCATTTCACGGCTCACGGGTGCAATTTCGAGTTTATCATCCCTTTTCCTTTTTTGGGATCGGCTACTCCCATGTCAACAAGCGACTGCATCGAAAACTCTGGATCTTTGATCATGAGACCGTCTTTACCGGAAGCTTTAACATCACCGCTGAACCAACCCGGGATACAGGTGTTCGACTGAAGGGGGGGCCCATCGGATTGCTTGCGGACGCTTTTGAGCGGGTTTGGGGGAAACACACGGCAAACCTGCCCCACAAGACAAGGATGGGCTGGGTTCGCTTGAATGAGAATAAAAAAATGCGGAGGTCGAATCATCAGGATCTTGTTCGGAGGATTCGGGAAGCTCGCACCCGGATCTGGATTACGAACGCGTATTTTGTGCCTCCCTTTTTTCTTTTACGTGCACTTTGTCGTGCCGGGCTTCAAGGGCTGGATGTCCGGCTTCTGCTTCCGGCCCGGCCGGACCATCTTTTTATGAAATGGATGGGGGAAGCATTTTATCAAACTTTGCTTTTGAGCGGAGTGCGAGTGTTCGAGTTCGAGGAGTCCTTTCTGCATGCAAAAACGATCTTGATCGATGAATGGGCCATGGTTGGATCGACCAACCTGAATCATCGGAGCCTGGTCCATGATCTTGAGGTGGATGTGGTCTTGCATCAGTCGAGCTCAAAAGAACGCTTGGAATCACAGTTTGAACAAGATCTGGCGAAGTCCTGCGAGCTTGAGTATCGAAGACTCAAATTCTCGCGGTTTTCCAGGTTAGTTCAATGGGTTTTGCACTTCTTCAGGTTCTACGCATGAAAATCAAAATCATGACCTTGAATATCCACAAGGGTTTCTCCCTTTTCAACCAACGGTCAATCCTTCAGGAATTGAAGAATGAGATCAGGACCCATCAGGTCGATGTGCTCTGCCTTCAGGAGGTACTGGGGGAACACCGGGTTCACGCCAAGCGCCCGCAGTTTGAGATGATCGCGGATCAGATCTGGAAGCACTATGCCTATGGGAAGAATGCGGTTTATTCAAATGGCCACCATGGAAACGCGATTCTAAGCCAGTTCCCCTTTCTTGAGTTCGAGAATTTCGACATCTCCAATCACCGGTTTGAGAGGCGGGGAGTTCTGCATGGAGTGATCAGCGCTCCCGAGTGGAAAGGGAGGCGGGTGCATGTGATGACGGCGCATCTTGACCTTCTCTCTTCGGGGAGAAAAAAACAGACCGAGCGCCTGCTTGGTCTCATTCGATCCCGGGTGAAGCCATCCGAGCCCCTGATTCTTGCCGGTGATTTCAATGATTGGCCGGAGGAGTTGAGCGAACTCCTTTTCTCGGAAGCGGGGCTTGTCGAGGCGCATTTTATGCGATTTGGGGATCACGCCCGCACTTATCCGTCGGCCTTTCCGGTTCTCAAGCTCGATCGGATCTATGTCCGGGATCTTGAAATCGAATCGGTGCTGCGACTTTCAGGACCACCCTGGGACTCTCTTTCCGATCACTTAGGTCTGGTGAGCGAACTCAAGCTTTAAATATAGTAAATAAATTTAATTGACAAGAAATCGAAAGGTCAATACCTTGCGGTGACATGAAACCGAATTCATTGATACTTCTCCTTGTTCTTTCTTTGATCCCGGCGATGGCACAAGCATCCGCGCTTCTTTTCAAAAGCGAGAAGAAGGAGGAAATCACATTTGTCAGTCAGATGATTTATCGGGGTGGGGCTCTGACCGCGAAAAATGCGCGCGACTCAACTCTTGAAATGACGAGTCTTTGGAATGAGTCGCGGGGTTCGGTCCGATATCGGGGTCGTCTTTACAAGGCAAAATTCATATTTTCTTATGTGATGGATCCCTATCAGCGATATGTCGATTCCGGGTCGTGCGCTGAAAATCATGTGAAAATCGAAAATCCGGTAAAAGAGGGAGACCGGTCTTTTTACAGATTGGCAGGGCGATTCGGCACTTTCTTTACGACGGACGATCTCGGGCGCTCCACTACCACTGCGCATGAGTATGGACATGGGCTTGGTCTTGATCACGATGATTATGATCAAGTGACGACTGCGGTTCCCGGGATCATGTTTGCCCGAGGAACCTTGGTGCGGCCGGAGTATCAATGGAATCCTTTTGCAGTGGCGGGAGCCCCCGGGGGTAGCATCAAGCCCCATCATCGCAGGGTTCGCGTCATTGATTTACTCAAGTTGAATCTGGAGTCCGTGAATTTTGCGGGAGGAGTGGGCTGCCTTGGAGAGGGGATTGCGAAAACAGTTGCATTGGCGAATGTGGTTAAGCCCGTTCCTGTCAAGCCGAGTTCCCAAACTCTCCACGAGAATTTTTACTCTCCTGACGTGAATGAAGAGCGGGAGTCCGAGGCTTACGATCATTGATGGCAGGACTGGAAACAACCCATCATTTTGGCAACAGAGTCACTCCAATCGGAGGACTTCCCGTTCATGTTTGGCAGATGAGGCGCCCCCGCTGGAAGCAGGTTCACGGGGTTGCCATCGCCGAGGTTTTCAAGCCCGGACAGGACCTGAACGAGGTCGACGGGGTCTGGACAAGACACGCCGATCAACCGATTGCCGTTGTGACCGCGGATTGTGTTCCGATTCTGCTCGAAAGAAAGGATGGTACAGCGGTGGCCGCTCTTCACGCGGGATGGCGTGGAACTGGGTCAAAAATAGTTGAATCATTTTTTCACGCACTCCCCCCCGCACTGGCGGACCCGGGACATTGGTCGGCTCGGATTGGACCCTCGATTCGAGCCTGCTGTTATCAAGTGAGTTCCGAGCTGATTGATCAGTTTGGAGCTACCTTCCCGTCCATCCCGCGGAATGTCATCGAGCCGGCACCAAGGATGTTGGACCTTGTGGCGGTGAATCAGTTTGAGTTGAGTCGTCTTGGGGCCGGTTTGATCTTTGTTCATCCCGATTGCACCTTCTGTGCGGCTGATGGCGGAAATCCAATCTATTTCAGTTATCGACGAGGGGATAGAAACTCGAGGCAATATTCCATGATTTCACTTTCATCAAAAAAATGACTCTGAATTCCCGATGGGATTTTTGCTATGATCCGAGAATGGATCAATACAAGACACGTCAGGATATCCCGGAAAAGTACAAATGGAATCTCAACCTGATTTATCCGAGTTCGAAAGACTGGGAACAGGATTTTGCAAAACTGGAAGCGGCATTGGTTGCGGTGGAACGCTACAGGGGGCGTCTGGCTCAATCGGCAAAAACACTTCATGACGCATTTGAGGATCAGGCGAAGCTCGATCTTTTGATTGAACGGCTTTATTCCTATGCTCACCATTTGTCAGACGAAGACACCCGGAATTCCGAGAATCTCGGAAGAGTGGATCGAATCCGCTCGAAGGCATCTGAGGCGGGCGCACGCATTTCCTGGATGGATCCTGAGCTTCTGGAGACTCCTTTGGAGGCGTTGAAGAAGTTTCATTCGGATCCCGTGCTTGTCACCCATGCCCGAAGAATCGAACTCCTGATCCGGTCCAAGCCACACCAACGGAGTGCCGAGGTGGAAGAGGTGTTGTCGCTCGCGTCAGAGCCTCTCGGTGGGGCTTACAAGGCATTCAGCCTTCTTGAAAATGCGGACATGAAGATTCCTCATGCCAAGGATGCAGACGGAAAGGAGCATGAACTCAATCATGCGACCTACAGTGCATGTTTGGAGTCCTCGGATCGAATTCTTCGAAAGAATGCTTTTGAAACATACTTTTCCGCCTATGCACAGTATCAAAATACCTTTGCCGCGACTTTGGATGCTCATGTAAAAAAGCAGATTTTTTATGCGAAAACGCGCAGATTTCCGAGTGCGATTGAAGCGAGCTTGTTTTCCGACCAAATTCCGGTGGCCGTGTACGATGGGCTGATTTCGACAGTGCATCGACACCTCCCTCTGCTGCATCGATGGGTGGCGCTCAAGAAAAGAGAGCTCAAGCTTCCCGAAATGAATCTGTATGATTTGTTTTATCCCATGGTAAAGCCAGCGAAGGTTGAAATCCCTTATGATGAAGGATGCCGAATGGTTGTCGAGGCGGTAAAGCCCCTGGGCGAGGATTATTCCAAGGCGCTTGAGTCCGCATTTCATGAACGGTGGATCGACGTGTTCTACACTCCGGGAAAACGGGGTGGTGCTTATTCTGGCGGAATGTATACCTCCAAGCCCTATATCCTTCTCAACCACAAGAACAACTTGAATAGTACCTTCACCCTCGCTCACGAGCTCGGGCACTCGCTCCATTCGTATTATTCAAACCGGTATCAGCCCTATCAGACAGCGAATTATCCGATTTTTCTTGCCGAGGTCGCATCGACAACCAGTGAAATGCTGTTGCACTTCCACCTGAACGAGCAGGCTCAAAGCAAGGAAATGAAGTTGTACCTTTTGGATCATCTTTTCACTCAGTTCCGCGGGACACTGTTTCGCCAGGTTCAGTTTGCTGAATTCGAACGGGACGTCCATGCCATGGCCGAAGGAGGAGAACCCCTGACAGCGCAGACGCTTTCAGAAACGTATGCCGCAATTCAGGAGAAATTCTATGGACCCGATATGGTGATGCATGATCTCGTGAAATACGAGTGGACCCGGATTCCGCACTTTTACTATAACTTCTATGTGTACAAATATTCGACCAGCTTCGCTGCGGCTCAATATTTTGCGAAGAAGATTTTCGAAGGCGATCTTGCAGTTCGGGATCGTTACATTGAATTTTTGAAGTCCGGCTCCTCGCGAGATCCTCTGGATACTCTGAAGCGGGCAGGCGTCGATCTTGGAGACTCAAAACCCATCGAAGCGGCCTTCAAGGTTTTTGAAGAGGCGCTCGATGAATTTGAAAAAATGAGATAGTTTCCTCTTAATGCAAAACCTGGGTTTCAGGGAGTTTCAGGCTGAAGCACAACATGGAAAGCGTTCCATATTGAATTCCCTGAAAAAGTATGTCGGCCTCATCTCCCGGGAGTGCAGCTCCCACCGTGAAAAGGATGGGGAGAAAGTGTTCTTCTGAGGGATGGGACCTTTGGAAGCCGGGATGATCCTCGAAGTGAAGAATTGCCTCAACGTTCTTTGCCTTTAACGAAGACACGAGCCACGCTTCGAATTCACGCGCCCAAGGAGCTCCTTCGGAGTTTCTTCCGGACCATTGTAGTTCACGAAGATTGTGAACCGCGCCGCCGCTCCCGATGAGCAAAACGCCTTTTTCCCGAAGGGAAGCGAGAGTGTGACCCATTTTGAGAATTTGAGCCGGAAGCATGTTGATGGGTAGGCTGATTCTGACCACGGGAACATCGCCTTTGGGATAAAGATGAACCAGCGGAACCCAGATTCCATGATCCAGCGGTCCTTCGGACTCGACTTTTACCGTGAAGCCCGCCTGTCGGAACAGATCTGCGGATTCCTCCGCCAGAGTAGGTGAGCCTGGACACTGGTAGGTCATTTCATAAAGTTCATCAGGGAATCCTGCGAAGTCATGCTGGATCCGATTGGTATCGCATTTCAAAATATGGACCTGGTCGCTCGACAAAGAATGAGCAGAAACAAAAAGAATCGCCTTTGGCTTGGGCATGGATCGAGCCAGGCGATGCAGTGATTCCTGATAGGAGTCATTCTCCTGGGCGAATGCTGTCATGGGGGTGCCATGGCTCAAAAAAACAGTGGGGAAGCGATAAGAAGACATGCAGCGATCCTAAAGGAAAGCGAGGGCTTCGGCAAGGGATCTGACCCTCAAAGCCTGAAGTAAAGATTCAAGCGGCCAAAAGCGGATGGCTCATGCCAGGTATTTTCAAGGCCAATACCCTTGAAAACAGGGAGTTCCATTTCGATCGCGTTCCTGCCCTCGAGCTCGCTCGCCATTTTCAGAATCATTGATGCGATCTTGCGTCGCAAGCCGGGAACCAGATACGAAGGAAGATCGTAGTCACGGATTCCATTGATGATCTCGGATGAGTCCGATTTGAGACGGTCAATCGAGATCACGAGAAACGGCATCTCGTTTCTCAACTCAAAAACAAGCTTTGTGCTCAGACGAAGTGGGAATCGAATCGGGTGCTTGGGATTGATGATGATGCTCTGGAGGCCTTTTCCTCCCTTGTAGACGACATCAAGATAGAGCTCCGGAGCAGCCCCGGCATTTTTCAGCACCACGAACGCGCCTTTTGGCCCGAGCTCCAGGTTTTCCTCTTTCAGCATCTCATCCCAGAGCTTTCCATCAATCGTGGTTTGAAGAAGGCGGTTCAGGTATTCCTCTGAAACACTGAGGGCGATGTCCGCACTGCCACTCGAGATCCTGTCCCGAACCTCTTCCTTGGCGTTGATCCGGTCTACGTCCGAAACAGCTCGAATCGGAGGATTCATTCGCATGTGGTTGACGCATGACTCTTTGTACTTCAGAAAAAGGTCGTGGGTGCAAAGTTCTCCGGTGAGGGAGAGGGAGAACTGATTCGGATCAGGTTTTGAAAAAACCTTGCTCAGATACCTCGTGTAGATCTCCTCGGTTGAAACCGAAAGTGAGCTCGGAAGGGTTTTGCTGAAGACGGTGTCTAGAATCGCAGGACCGATCGAATCCTTGAGAGCAGACCCGATCCTGTTGATCACCAAAGAAATGATTCTGCCCATGTGCCTCTGCACCAGCGGCTTGAACTCATCGAAGGTGATCGATCGTGAAAGCGTATTCAGTCGCACTACCACCGGATTGATCGACAAATCGTCAGAGGAGAGGGCTTGTCGCGAGGCTGTTCCGAAAATTCGGATCTCACCTGAGTGCTTCTCGACGTATCCAGGAAGTGAGTCAAGTCTCGAGTCTATCAGTTTGAATCGGATCTGCTGGTCCCGGGTTGCCTCAAGGTCCACTCCGAATTCAGCCGGCTCCAGCGTGTTTGGAACCTCTACGGATGCTGGCTTCAGGAATCCGGTGAGGTACGCATCCGCCTTGCCGGTCTTGGGATTCGGAATCATGAAGTCCAGTTGGACTCCATCGGGCAATCCGATGTCGACTCCCTGAATGGAGGCAATCGCCTTCAAACGGACGCTGGGGTCGATGACTTCCACATTTTCCGGACGAGCGTGGAGTGTATGGACTTTGTAGTAAATTCTCGGGATCCGAATTCTTAGGAAGGCTCCTTTTGAGTCCACTCGGAAGGTGTTGGAAATGGTTTCCCTGATCTTCTTGAACTCAGGCTTGGAAGAAAAATCATCCAGTGGAATTTCGGTGTCTTCCGAGAGCGGGGTTGTGTCTGTCATTCCATCGCTCAGGTTTGAGTTCTTTAGAATCAAGCGGATCTTGTCAATGAGCCAGGAAGTGGATTTCTGGTCGAGTCTTGTCTGAATCAGAAGATCCTCGGATTCCGCGCGGACCGGTGAGTGAGAGAGAAGCATTGCGATCGGCAGGGCGATCAGCCGGATCAGGTGTCCTTTTGATTTCATTTTCGTTTTACTCCCTCATCCTTCAAGTCACCTGAGATCAAGAGTCCGTGATTGGGTGTGATCCGGACCGTTTTCGGTTTGAATGAAAAATCCCGAACGGTGATCGGACCATTGACCGGAATCACCATTGTTTTTGGAAGCATGGATTCGAATTCCTGTTTCAGCGTATTCATGAAGCTTTTTCGAACCACATTCGTCATTGACGAAACATTGCTGAGGCACCATCCGGGAGGACAGTTGATGGGGGCGATGTAGCCGCCATCGGAGGTGAAAGGGAGTTGCACGGCCACCCCGAGTTGAGCCTGTTGGGAAGCATCCTCTGCGATTCCTGTAATCTTGAATTTGATTTCTAGCGGGACTTTCACCGTTTTTCCGGAGCCGAAGTAGTACTCAATCAAGTCTCCGAGCGAAAGCTTCAGGCGTTCGCCGAAAGACGAGTTGGCTTTGATGGTCTTGAGGATGTCGATGTCGAGGTTTACGATTGCGGATACTGCGTTCGAGTTGGGATCAAATCGAAGCCTGAGGCCGGAGGAGGAGAGGCGTACTCCCGCCGTTTTGTTTTCAGCATTGAAATACCCTCGAATCCGCTCCTGAAACCGTTCCGAGTGCACAATGTCCTGCACGATTGATTCATACAATACGACTCCGGCATCATCCGGCGGAGGCATCAGGTTCACGTCTCGCATCCCGATCGGGCTGATTCTGGATGTGTCCGTGAGACAGGTGTCATCCACGCAAAAACGACCTGCGATCTGGGCCGAAAAGAGATTGGACTCCTGTATGTACTGCAGGTAGCTGAAGATGAAATCCATCTGGATTCCGGATAGCAGATTCTTGAAGTTCTGGCTGAAGTCGGATGGACCAATCACATCGCTCGAGTTCAGGCTGAACTTGATCAAGGGAGCAGATTCGATTTTTTCTGCGATCGCTTTCACGTTCTCTTCGATGGCCGCAGTAACCCTGGATCGGAGGGTTCGAACGATTTGGGGTTCAGATTGCTGGAAGTGGGAGCGGATGGAGGGCTCGTCCGCCATCAGCGTTTGGCCGTTCGAGACGATTTGAAGTCGTAGAGGTTGTTTGTCCAGGGTCAGTTTTCCAAGTGAAACATAGAAGTTCGGGTGGGACTTTGAATTGAGATTTGTGCGGTAGCTCGTGACCCGGATTCTGCTTCCCATGTCATTGAGTTCAAAAAGAAGTTTCATCTCAAGTTGGATCGGGACGGATCGTTTCGAGAGTCCAAGGGTGACTCCGTTGGAATCGATTCGGAAGGGTCGATCAAAAGCCCCGGCCGGCACCTTGATGGATACAGTATCAGCCGTTGCTTTCAGTTGACTTACCGGCCAGCTTGCAGAGACCTCGAAGGAGTTTGCGGTCAGCTTGGCAACGTTCAGCTTCAGCGATGATTCCGGAAGAACCAGTTGGGTTTGAAGGGGACTTACGGCAAGATCAAGGGTGTCCCGAATGCCCAGAATGTCGAGAATCTCTTTCAGGCCGGGCTTGGGGTCCGGGAGCTCGATTTTTTGTTCATAGGCGGGAGTCTCGAATTCCAGTTTTCCACCACTCAAATCCGCATTCAAGGAGCGGGCGATGATTCCGCGTACCACGGCTTCGATGCTTTCACTTCGGATCAGGGTGTTTCCGATCGGGCGGCTTCCCGGATACGATTCGTAGAGGACTTCCTGTGAAATGGCAGGCTTCCAGGGAAGAATGGGCATCGCCAACAGCAAGAAGAGGAAGGATTGAGGTCTCATGGCTTTCCTTTCAACAAGTGCGGAATTAACAAGACCCGTTTATTTTGTAAACTAACAAAGTTTAAAGATTCATTTTTTTAGTGTAAAAAGTTTTTACACCCGGCAGGAAGTTTGCCGAACCTTTTCACTCTTCTTGACTTAACCTCCTGAAAACACGATTCAAACCCGATGGCACGTCTCATGCTTTAGTATCGGGAAACCCAGAAAGGAGGTTGCATGTCGAGCGGTGTATTGAGCCCTTGGGCGTTCTTCAAAAGCACTTTTTACAAGTTCTGCTTCGGACTCGGTCTTGCGACCCTTTCCTATTACTCCTTTGCCGGAGTGAAGGCCTGGATTGATGAGCGCCATGCCCATGCCGAGAAAAATCGAGGAGTCGGTTTTCAAGAAAAAATCAATTCATTGACCGATTCGGGTTCAGGTTCCGAGTCTACGGTCCAGATGACGCAATTTCCTTACAGTGTTCCTCAAGCCATGCCACTTCCCTCGGGAGCCCCCGCGGTTCAAGGGGGTGCCGGAGATGTTGCGGTTCTGCCAGTCGGCACAGAAGGAGTTCTTTCTGCGGCAGCCACTCCGGATCCCGCACTTGCTGCGACGGCGGAAGTCGCGCCGAATCCTGAAGCCGGAGAAGTAGTGCCAAATGGAGCGATGGAAATGCCTCCTCCCTTTGCCATTCCGTACGCCTATGATGCTGGAGTTCCGGGTTCGGAATCAGGCGAAGATTCGGGGAGTGGGAAAAAGACCGAACGTGCTTCAGATCAGGCTTCATCGGCTTCCGCAGGTGGGGCCAGCAATGAATCCTTTTACGGTGCTGCGACTCCTGGCATTTTCACTCCAGGCGGGTCCAATGCCAATTCCCAGTCTTCTCAGAATACTGCAAATCAACTTTTGCCATCCGATCTGACATTCCTTACGACCGGACTTCAGGCTGTTTTTTCAGCGGGACCGGTTGGAGTAAACAGCGCCGGAAGCCAGGCCACCATTCATACCTCCCGGTGGACTCCGAGCGAGGGGCTTTCCCCGGAAGTGAAGTTTTCGATTGTGGGGTCAAATGTGAATGCGCTTACCTTTCAGGTGGGTGTGAATCTTCAGAGCGCCAATGGTACCTATGCCCTTCATTCCGGAGTGGGAAGCGCGGTTACGGTGAACGCACGAAATGAATATCGCAGCGCTCAGCTTTTCCGGGTTTTTGAATTCAGATTGTCGAATATTTCCGTGCGAGCAGGCGAGATTCTTCGTCAGGTGCATGTAACGCTATCGTTTGAGGCGGGAAGCGCTTCAAACCCTGCGGTGGGTGCGGATTCGATGATCAGTTTTGTGCGAACCCAGGTATCCATGATTCCGACTCCTTGGAACTTCAATTCACCTGCAGCAAGCACGGACACTCCCGTCATCGCCGATCAGGTCAATTACTCCATGCCGATTGAAAGGCTGCCGTAATCAAATCGTTCGCCTTTCTGAAAGGGGTGAGTGGGGCCGAATTGCTTGATTTTGGATTTCGTTTCCGCAATCCTTTTTTTGAAATCGTTTCTTGAAACTTCCTTCGCTCCGAAACTTGCGGTGTGAGGGGACACCACCTGAATGTCCATCCAGGTTCGGCCCGCCATTTTCTGGATGGCAACTGCGGCGATCCATGCGGCTTTGGATGCGTTTGTTTCGCGATGAAACATGCTTTCTCCTGCGAAATAGCCGCCCGTATCGACCCCATAGAGCCCGCCGATCAGGGAATCTCCCTTCCAGACCTCGATGCTGTGGGCGTGTCCGAGGCGATGAAGCTCGCAATAGGCGGCTTTCATCTCAGCGGTGATCCAGGTTCCGTCTTCTCCGCGGTCCGCGCAGGCATCGATCACCTCAGAAAAGGCTTCATTCACGCGATAGGACCAAGCACGATTTTTGAGAAAGGAATGAAGCCGTCTTGGAATGTGCAGGTCCTTGAAGTCGAGAATCCCGCGTTTTCTTGGGAAATACCAAAGCAGAGGAAGGCCTTCGGTCGGCCAGGGGAACACCCCCTCGGAGTATGCGGCAAGCAGCGTTTTTGGCGAAAGATCGAGGCCTACGGCGACGATGTCATTTTCATCCGACATCAGGCGGATTCGAGGATCATGACAGAGCCCAGACCCCCGGCCGCACAAACGGAAATCAGCCCGTATTGCTTTCCACTTGCCTTTAGTTGGTGCAGGGTTTGCAGGATCAGGCGGCCACCGGTCGCGCCGAAGGGGTGCCCCATCGAAATGCTTCCGCCGTTCGGGTTCAGCTTTGTGGAATCGATCGAGCCGATTGCTTTTGAAAGCCCCAGTTTTTCGCGAGCGAAGGTTTCGGATTCGATCGCGCGAAGGGTTGCAATCACCTGGCCTGCGAACGCCTCATGGATTTCGATCAGATCGAGCTGGTCCCAAGTGAGGCCCGCGGATTTCAAGGCCTTTGGAATCGCGTAGACCGGGCCAATCAGAAGAGGTTCACTTTGAATGTCGACTCCGGCTGCGGCGTAGCTCTTCAGGAACCCAAGGGGTTTCAATCCGAGTTCGCGCGCGCGCGATTCCGTCATCAGGAGAAGGGCCGAGGCGCCATCGGTGAGCGGGCTTGCGTTTCCTGCGGTGATGGTTCCATCCTGATAGAAAACAGGCTTCAGTTTTCCAAGCTTCTCAAGACTCGAATCAGACCTGACATCGGTATCGCGATCCACGACCTTTCCATCAGGGGTAGGAACCTTGCAAACATGGGACTTGAAGAAACCCCGCTCCCAAGCGGCATTCGCTTTCTGATGGCTTTCCAATGCGTATTGATCCTGTTCCGCGCGTCCGACCTTGAAGAGTCGTGCCATGAGGTCTGCGGATTGCCCCATGGTGAGTCCCGTTGTCGGTTCCTTGATGCCAGGAGCCTGGGGTGCAAGAAAGGCGCCTTTGAATTTCGAGAGCATGCCAAGGCGCTGGCCCATGGTCTTGGCTTTTGCGATGTCCTGAAAATAATTGGTTGCCTCAAGACTGAACAGCGCGCGGACAGAGCTGATGGACTCCACGCCTCCGGCAAGACCGATTCCGATTTGCCCCGATGAAATTTTTGCTGCAATTCCGGCCGCAGCTTCCATTGCGGATGCGCAGTAACGATTGATTCCGGTTGCGGCAATGGTTGCGGGAAGTCCTGAATCGAACTGGGCCTCGCGGGCGATGTTCGATCCTTCGGCCGGAGCGCTTACGATTCCCATGTAGATTTCATCAATGAGATTCGGATCCACTCCGGTAACGCTTACGGCTTCGCGGAGAGCGATTCCCCCGAGTTGGGCTGCGGACATTTTCTGATAAACGGAGCGTGCACGTGCGAAAGGAGTTCTGGCTCCACCGATGATTGCGATTCTTTCTTGATTCATGGAACCAGTGTAGAACTTACCGGTCCTGCTCTTCCACTAAAAAGCGATCGAGTTTTTTGAAGAGATTTTCCATTGCGACCTTGGCTTCAGTGTTGATTGCAGTTTTGGAAAGCGCGCTTGAGTTCAGAACTTCGAGTGCCCGATTCACATCCTCGGACAATCCGGTGAATCCGAAATTCTGAGCGCCCTCCGCCAGGTGACCCGCCTCGAGTTTGAGTCCGCCCCAGTCCCGGTCCATGAGTTGCTTGCGCATTTTTTTTAAACGAGAGGTGACCCTCTCAATGTAACCGGACTTGACTCTGTTTTGAATCTCTCGGGTGGAAAACATCCTTGGCAGACTCTATCGGAGTGGCCCTTGGGAAGCAAGGGCTGACTCACTGCAGATAAGGGCTCCACTTCGGAGCCACGCAGTTGCCCATTCCGAAGGTCAGGCGGCGGACCTTGCTACCATCGCTATTCATGACAAAGATGTTTTTTCCGCCCGAGCGGGTGCTGGAGAATGCGATAAAGGTCCCATCGGGACTGTAGTGGGGATCCTCATTGTTCCCCTCATCCTTGGTGAGTCGGTCGATCTTTCCCCCGTCTGAGGTAATCGTGAAGAGGTCGAAATGGCGGTCCAGCCAGCCGGCAAATACGATTTTAGCGCCATCCGGGGACCAGTTCGGGGTGGCATTGTAGGCCCCCGCATAGGTCAGCCGCTTTACTTCAAGTGGGTTTTTCAGGTCCAGGGTGTAGATCATGGGTTTGCCGGGCCTGGACGAAACGAAAGCGAGCTTTTGCCCATCCGGACTGAAGGAGGGATCCACATCAAAGCCCAAGGAGCGGGTCAGTTGCGAGCTGTCTCCCGAGGCAAGGTCCAGAAGATGGATTTCGGGGTTTCCGGTATGGCTCATGGTGTAGGCGATCTTGCTTCCGTCTGGTGAATAACAAGCTCCCGAATTGATTCCACTTCGATTGCTGAGGAGTTTCAGAACGCCGGTTCTGAATTGGTATTCAAACATGTCGATGTTCTTGATGTTGCCCGAGTGCCGATTGTAAACCGAGAACGCAATCTTGGTCCCATCCGGACTCCAGGCGGGAGCCATCGAAAGAGAACGGAGTTTGCTCACCTGGCGCATGTCGCTTCCATCAAAGCTTGAGGTGTAAATTTCTTTTTTGCCGGACTTGTCGCATACAAACGCGATCCGGGTCAGGAAAATGCCCTTTTTACCCGTGATTGCATAAACAATGTCGTTGGCAATTGTGTGGCCAAGCGCCTTCCATTCACCGGACTCGGCTGTGTATCGTTTGGCAAGGATTTCATTTCCGCCTCCTACTGATGCGAGGTGAAACTCGAGTGAAGGTCCGGTTTTAGAATCTGTGAAGCTCCCAAATCCCACATAGTCGCTACCGGTTTTTGCCCAATCCCCGATCTTCAGGTCAGCCAAGGCGCCAATCGAGGCTTGCGGAAATGCGCTTCCCGGAAGCATTCGGAATTGATCCGTGA
>CANGWP010000042.1 GCA_947457605.1 Bdellovibrionales bacterium
ACGACAAACTCTCGATTCTTGCAGGGGCGGTCACAGCTCTCTGGTCAGTCACCCTGCTCGCACTCGTACTTGGAAAGAAACTGGAAGGCTCGATCCATCCGAAAAAATTTCAAGCAGTAGTGTCGGTGGTTTTGGGTGGCTGCGGAGTTTACTTCCTCGCCGAGGCCCTTCGCTAGCGGACATCCGATCTGAGACGATATCCAGATCCCCTCACCGTCTCAATCCGCTCTCCCATTGCACAGAGTTTTTTTCTCAGCGAAAAAACATGGGTGTCGACCGCGCGATCAATCACTGCAATCCCCTCACCCTGCACCTTTTGAATCAGGTGCTCCCGGCTTAAGATCACATCGGGATTCGACATCAGCTCAAACAGGAGCTTGAACTCGCTTGTGGTCAAATGAATCCGCTCGGCATCCAGATGAACATCATAGGAGCCAGGATTCAAGGTCAGGCTCTCCACTCGAAGTACGCGGCTTCCCGCCTGAGGAATGGTTTTGAGATTGGCCCGCACCATCGCAACCAGGGCTCCACGATCAAAGGGTTTTAGGAGAATCTTTGTCTTAAGGCTTGGGGATACCCCAGAGATGTCCGGACTTTCACCAGGCCCCGCAATCACCACAATGCAAGACAGGGATGAGGCGGCACTTGTGGCCTCAACCTTGGCCAAAAATCCAGCAAGTCCGGTTTCGGAAACCTTGCTGTCGGTGATCAGTAGGTTGACTCTTGCCGCTTTGATGCGTTCTAATGCCTCGCCCACCCCTGAGCAGGAAATGACCTCCATGCCTCCGCCTTCGGTCAATTGAGCTGAGATCAATTGAAGCATCTCGGGGTCTTGGTCAAACACAAGGACGCAAGGGAGGGTCAAGGCGATTTCCCCCTGCTGCCGATCCAACTGCTGTTTTTGGTCCCGGTTCCGAGATCTGCAATGTGGCTCAAGTCCGGCCCATTCAACCAAAAAGGAGGAGAGATGAAAAGCGGAAACTTAAGGCTCTTGGTCGAGCCCCTCCCTTTGGGGTACAGTAGGGACATGGAAAACGCACTGCTCAGTGATCTGAAATCTAGAGGGATTCTTTACCAACTTACCGATGAAACCCTAGGCCAAAAATTGAATCAAGGCCCGATCACCTTGTACTGCGGCTTTGACCCAACCAGTGATTCCCTCCACGTGGGAAGCCTTCTGCCCTTGATCACCCTTAGGCGCTTTCAGCAGGCAGGGCACAGGCCCATTGTGGTCCTTGGAGGTGCTACGGGCCTGATCGGGGACCCAAGCTTCAAGGCGCAGGAGCGGGCCCTTCAGACCGAGGAGCAGGTGGAACACAACCTAAACGGCATCCGCAAAGTTGCCGAGCGATTTTTGGATTTTAGCCCCGGACCCACTGGCGCAATCATCGTGAACAATCGCGATTTTTACCGGGACATGAATGTGCTGACCTTTTTGCGCGAAGTGGGAAAACACTTCACCATCAATCACATGGTTCAAAAGGACTCCGTCCGCACGCGAATGGACGACCGTGAGCATGGCATTTCCTACACTGAGTTTTCCTACATGCTTCTTCAGGCCTATGATTTTTACAGGCTTCATCTTGATCACGGCTGCTCCCTTCAAATTGGAGCTTCCGATCAATGGGGGAACATCACGGCAGGAACCGACCTGATCCGACGAAAACTTGCCCATCGGGATGAAGCGAAGAAAGAAAGCACGACCCATGCGTATGGACTCACCCACCCGCTCATCACGCGCCCGGATGGCGTGAAATTTGGAAAAACCGAGAGCGGGGCGGTTTGGCTCTCAAGCGAGAAAACCTCACACTATCAGCTTTATCAGTTTTTTATCGGATCTCCCGATAGCGTGGTCGGAACTTGGCTCAGGTTTTTGACCTTTCTTCCGGTCTCCGAGATCGAGAAGCTTGAAGCGCTTGTTATTTCGGAACCTGAGAAGAAAGCAGCCCAGATCGCGCTTGCCCGCGAAGTGACGCGTCTTGCCCATGGCGAGGAAGCCGTTGTCCGTGCGGAAGCGGCAACGCGTGCGCTTTTTGGTGCCGAGATCAAGAGTCTTGATTTTGAAACTCTAAAGGAAATCTTTTCAGATGCCCCTGCATCCACTCTGGAAGCAAGTCGATTGGAATCGGGCGTAAGCCTGATTGATCTTTTGACCGAGACCGGGCTTTTTCAATCAAAGGGCGCTGCACGAAAGGAAATTCCGGCAGGTGGCGTGTATCTGAACAACGAGCGAATCACAGACATCGGCCACATGGTCACGCGCGAGAGTTTGATCTCAAATCGCGCTCTGGTGATCCGGAAGGGCAAAAAGAATTATCACCTTGTGAAGTTTGAGTGAGGCAATACGGACATCGTTTTTCGCCCGCTCGGGTTTTTTCCTACTTCAAAAACCCCGCCTGGGCCTGCGTCTTTCCGCTCTTTGGCACATATTCTTTTTTTCGGGATTGGATTTTCTTCCATCCCATCCCCTCGACCCCGCCCTTCTCGAGCAGTGCATGCATCATGGCTTGTGCAGTAACCAGCGGGCGCTCCATCTGAGGAATATGGCCCGTATCCTTTAACAAATAGGCATCCAGATAATCCCCATAATGCTCAATCCAGTACCGGATCCAATGGGTCGGGACGAACTCATCCTTGTCGCCCCAAAGGACTGAAACTTTTTTTGCCAAAAAGGGTCGCGCAGGATCAATGAACTGCTCCGCGGTCACCGAACCCACGAACTCGGCCACGCCGGACTTGGAATAAAACTCCTTGAACTCGGTCGACAAAATGGGCTTGAACTTTCTTGCATCAAACACAATGAGTTCCAGGATTTCAGAGAGCTCAAGCTGCTGGTTTCGTACGATGAAATCGCCGAAGGTTTTTCGCTCGTCAACCGGAGTGAGCCCGGAGGGTGCAAAAAGCAAAAGATGATCCATCATGCGTGGCAAATCTTGGGCGACCCGTGCCGCAAGCCAGCCCCCAAGCGAGTGCCCCATGAGCACGGTCGGAGGATTCGCTTCACACACGGTCTTTACGACCGAAAGCAGGATCTCCATCGAGGTGATCATTTCATGGCGTGAGAGGAACCCGAGGTAGCCCGGAAAATCAAGCACCACGACTTCATCAAAGCTCCGGGAAAGCTCGCGCTGCGAGAGCGTAAAGAGCGGAAGCCAGGACCCCGGAGAGTCCCCAAAGCCCGGAATAAAAAGAAGCCTGCGGGTTTCCTGCCCTGCCTCGGGCTTTCGCCAGGACTTGCGGATCACGTGAAAATGGGCGGAGCCCAGGTTCAAATCTTCAAACTGGAAGCCTGCTTTTAAAAACGCCTGCTTCAACGCAAGGTGAACCACTTCGTTCTTGTTTGGGATCTTTGATTTGAAGAATTCCATCCAGCGCTCGCGGTCAAGCGTCTGACGGACTCGATATTCCAAAACTTCACGCAGGCCCTTTAAAAGCCATTCTGCAAACTCATTCGGGTCAAAGGGGGATGTCTGATTGGACATGTCACCAGACTATCATAAGCCCGACCTTAAGTCCTACTGCTCGATCTCCGAAAAGGGATTCGTGAAGTCTCGCTTCGCCCTGCTCACCTTTGGCTTAGTTCTTTTCTTTGCGGCCTGTACCGCAACAGAAGAGGTTTCCATTTTTGAGCCGCCCCCCCCGGTTGAACCCCAATATGACTGCACGAATTTTTCGAAATTCAATACTGAAACCGCCTGCAATGCTGCAACCCTTGCTCAGTGCGAATCCGCATACCAGGTATTCCCGAACGGTGGACAAGCCTGCTTTTCTCCTGTCACGGGCGGAGAGATTTGTACAAACACGGCATACACCCCTCCCGTGTGGCAATACGTTGCCGGAACCGCGTGGTGCAGAACCGGTTCCCCCTCAAGCCCCTACCCCCTTAATCGACTTCGCTCAAGCCAGGGATGCAGCAGCTTGATCTGCCTGTGCTCGGGCGCTCCCGTTCTTTATGATGAAAACGATGCATGCATGGATTACCCGGATTGTTTGAATCAAAACAATCCTCCCTCCGGAACCATCGCTTGTTGTCCTGGAATGACTTGCCCGCCCTGAAATTTTTTAGTCCATCTTGATGGTGCCGAGGACCGGAATCGAACCGGTACGTCGTTATTCACAACCCAGGATTTTAAGTCCTGTGCGTCTACCAATTTCGCCACCCCGGCAGGAACGGTAAAAAAGAGAGCTTCAGTTTGCCAAGCGTTCCTCAGTTTTGCAATCCATAAAATATCACGGATTGCACGTGCCCTTGCCCTGATTACTTTTTCTCGCCGGTATTTCTTGTCTTCAAGAAATGGAACCGGATAGGAGAACCGGTGAACCCATATCGATCCCGCAGGGCCCTCACCAGATGACGACTTAAACTGAAATGAATCTTTTTGGGATCGCTCACATGGGCAACAAACGTCGGAGGATTACGCCCGGACTGATGGACAAAATAAAACCTCGCATTTTCCGGGTTGTGCACCTCTGATTCGGCACGAACGAACTCTGTCAAATCCTTCGTGGGAACCCGCACTCCCCGCTGTTCCAGAACATGATCTGCAACTCGAAACAACCTCTCCAGCCCGATCCCTTCCGTCGCGGTCGTGAAAACCAAAGGTGCGTAGCCGAGGAACCTGATCTTTTTCCTGACCTCTTCTTCGGCGAGTTTTTGGGAAAACTCATCGTTTTCAACTTGAGTGTCCCACTTGTTCAGCACGAGCACCACACTGCAGCCCATTTCTTCAATCAAGCCTGCAATTTTCTCGTCCTGGTCATACACGCCTGTCTCGCCATCCATCACGAGAAATGCAAGATCTGCGCGCTCCAGAGTCTTCCGGGTCTGAACCACCGAAAGCACTTCCACTCCTTGTTCGGTCTTGTTCTTTCGACGGATTCCTGCCGTGTCGATCACGACAAAATCCTTCCCGTGCCAGTTGATCTTCAGGTCAATCGGGTCCACCGTAGTACCCGCAATGGGGCTCACGATGGTGCGCTTCTCGCCACAAATCGAATTCAACAAGGTGCTTTTTCCAACGTTGGGTTGTCCCACGATCGCAATGTGGGGAATCCTTGGAGGTCGGGCGGCATCCACTTCTCCCGCCAGTTCCGGCCCCTCAACTGACTCTGCATCCTCATCCGTTTCCTCATCCGCCTCTTCTTCCGCTTCCTGATCCCCAAAAAACTGATCCACGATCATTTCCTTCAAATCATCAATTTGCAAGGCATGCTCGGCAGAAACCGGCAAAAGGCTTTCGATCCCAAGCTCATAAAATTCATGCATGGACTCTTCGGCGGCATCCGAATCCGCCTTGTTCAGAACCAGGATCACAGGAATGGCATCGGCAAGACCTGACCTCCTGAGTTCCTGAAACACCGAGCGATCGGACTCGGTGAGTCCGGCCTTGATGTCAACGACGAAAAGAACGATATTCGCCTCTTTCAGAGCCGTATTCACCTGAAGCTTGATCTCTTCCTTGAACTGCCCTTCCCCAAGGCCTCCGGTATCAATCAAGTTCACCGGATACCTTTTTGCTCGAACCCAGAATTCCGCGGGTTCCACGATCCGGTCACGGGTCACCCCCGGAGTGTCCAAAACCAGCGCGCGCTTACGCCCCAACAATCGATTGAAAAGGCTGCTTTTCCCCACATTCGGGCGACCCACTACGACGATATTCATCGGTTTTCCTTTTTTCCTTTTCCTCGAGCAAGCGAAGCCGGAGCTTCAAGCGCATATCCAAGCCCCTTCATTTTTCTCGCCTCTTTTGTCCAGGACTCCAGCACCTTTACCCGCAATTCGAGATAAACTTTTTCTCCCATCAGGGATTCGATTTCCTCACGCGCTTTGGTTCCGATCTCCTTGATCTTTTGCCCCTTGGCACCGATCACCATTCCTTTTTGACTTTCTCGCTCCACATGAATGAGAGCGGCGATGTGAACCGGCTTCACTCTTTCGTTGAAGGATTCAATCTCGACCGCACAACTGTACGGGAGCTCGTCTCCGAGATTCATGAAAAGCTGCTTTCGCACCAGTTCTGATACGACAAACCGCAAGGGCCGATCGGTCAGCGCCTCGGGATCATCGTAAAGCGCAGGCCCCTCGGGGAGCGTCTCGAAGATTTGACACAAAAGAGTCTGTACGCCATGGCCTTTTTCGGCTGAAATCTCAGCAAATCCCAGAAATCGAAGCTCTGTCCCCGCAAGAGCCGTTTTGACCTTTTCCACCCAGGGGCCGATCCAGGCGGCCATCCCTGGATCTCTCTTAAACAGATCAGCCTTGTTCACGACCACCATCAATTTTGAGGTGACTCCCCGCAATTGCTCGAGAACCCGTTCTTCCGCCTCGGGCTTGCTTCCGGGATCAATCAGATAAAGCACCAGGTCAGGTGCATCGAGAGCGCGCTTTACTTCCTGAATCATGAATTCATTGATGCCTCCCTCTTTGGCCCGATGAATGCCTGGCGTATCCACAAAGACAATCTGCCCCCGGTCCTCAGTCCTGATTCCACGAACCTGATCGCGGGTCGTCTGCGCTTTCGGAGTCACAATCGAGATCTGCTCGTCCAACACAGAATTCAAAAAAGTGCTCTTTCCCACATTGGGACGCCCCACCAACGCAACCACTCCACTCTTCATTTCAGCTCCCGTTCCATAGACCCTTCGATCTCAACCAGAGCCACTTGGGCCGCTCTTTGTTCCGCGTCCTTTTTCGAGGACCCGTCCCCCACCGCAAGGACCTTCTCGCCCACCCTAACTTCCACTGAAAAAACTTTTGCATGATCGGGGCCTGTGGACCCGACGAGATGATAGGTAGGGGTGAGCTTAAATTTACTCTGAACGGTTTCCTGAAGCTTGGTTTTATGGTCCTGGAAAGAAATGATCGCGTTCTCCTGTCGAAAAAGCGGCGCAAACAGATACCGGACCACGGGGTAAACCGCATTGAATCCGCCATCAATGTAAATTGCAGCAATCAGGGCCTCAAATGCGCTCGAAAGAATGGATGCTTTTTCGGCGCCGCCGGATCGGGTCTCCCCTTTTCCCAGCCGCAAAAGAAAATTCAACTGAAGCGATCTTGAAATCTCAGAGAGGGTTTTCTCGTTCACCACGGCCGCTCTCATTTTTGAAACCTGCCCTTCTGAAGCTTCAGGAAACGCCTCCAAAAGCAGATCTGAGATCACAAGCGACAAAACCGCATCCCCGAGGAATTCAAATCGTTCATTGTCCCGTTGGGCGGGATTCCGGTCCTGATGGTTCTCATGACCGAAGGAAACATGGGTGAGCGAAAGGAGCAAAAGCCGCGGGTCACCGAAAGTGTACCTCAGCTGCTCCTGTAGCGATTGGATGCTCGGAGTGTTATTCATGAAGCGCTCCGATCCAGGAAACCTCACCCGAGGCCCGATCCACAACCCAGTTTTCCGCATGAACTTCCACGATCGAATTTCGAAGGGACCATTCCTCACGCGAAGGCACAAGCACTCTCTGGTAATCACGGGAATAGCCGGAAATCCATTCCCGTTTTCCATCCGGCCCCTTCACCATTCCCTCCAGAAGCACACCCTTGAGATGGCCGCCTCTCATTCCGGAAAAAAGGGAAGTGAGACGCTTCAAACTCAATTCCTGAAGATTCCTTGCACGATCCTTCCGCAGAGAGCGCTCCACCACTCCCGGCAGACGGGTGGCAGGAGTTCCCTCTCTTTCGCTGTAGGGAAATACATGCAACCGGCTCCAATGTTGTTCCAAAAGCGTGTTCCGCATGGATTCGAAATCCTCATCGGTTTCCCCCGGAAACCCAACGATGACATCCATGCCGATGAATGGTTTGCGTTTCATTCTCGAGATGCGGTCAAAGAGATCCAAAACCGTTTCCTTGGAGTATTTCCTCTTCATGAGCTTGAGAATTTTGGACTCCGTGTGCTGAAGGGAAACATGGAAATGCGGACAAAACGACTCGTGCCTCTCCATGAGCTCGATCATTCGGTGAGAAATCTCGGTAGGGTCAAGGGATCCGATCCTAAGCCGGTCAAGATTCGTTCGGGTGAGTATCGCCTCAATCAGTGGATCAAGCTGAAAGGATCCACTCCAGTCCATTCCGTAATCCCCGATGTTGGTACCGGTCAGAACCACCTCGCGGATCCCGCTCGCGGCCAATTCCTGAATCCTTGCCACCACCGCTTCAATCCCAAGGCTCCGGGCCGGCCCCCTTCCATAGGGAATGATGCAATAGGTACAAAAGGAGTCGCACCCTTCCTGAATCTTCAGAAACGAACGAGTGCGAAAGGTGGAACTTCCCGCAGGAAGGATCGGGCTTCCAATCGCACCTTCCTCCGGCAATGGCCATTCCCGGTCCATGGGGTGACGGGATTTGAGCTCCCCGTACGAGGAAACCTCCCCCAACAAGACGGCATCCGGCGAATCCTTCTGGAGATGGCTCGCAATCAGCGCACCCGCCTCAAATTTGTTTTGATTTCCAAGAACCGCATTCACTCCTGGAATCTTCAATGAGGCCTCGGGGTCCACTTCGGCAGCACACCCGGTATAGATCACCTTCACCTGCGGATTCTTCTTTTTCAGATCCCGAACCATCTTCCGGGACTGAACATCCGCCTCATCGGTTACCGTACAGGAGTTCACAATGATGAAATCAGCGTCTTCCGGATTCCTGGCTGTCGAAAAACCGCGAGTGAGCAGATCAGCCTCAATGGCCTGACCGTCTGAAAAATTCGCCTTGCACCCGAGGGTTTTTACCATGAACTTATTCATCCCCATCCCTCAACGTGCCTTGATGACTCTGGCCCCGCCAAAGACCTCTGTGTCATTCACAAAAACCACTGACTCACCCTTCAAAATACTTGCATCCAGACCAAGAAACGGTTCGGTAACCACTCCCTTCAGCCTTGCTCCCTCGAACTGAATTAGACGAATCATTCGAGGATTGCCACCGTTTCCGGAGATCATCCCGATATCAAGATACCCCATGCCCAGATCCGGCCTGGCAAACCAGTGTCCCTCATCAAAATGAAACTGACTGATTGCGATCTCGTGGGTTTCTTGCACCAATGCACGATCCGACCTTGGCTGAAGATCAATCACGCGATAATTTTTGGAGGAATCCTCCGGATCAAGGTATGCCTGTCCTGATTTCAAAGAACCAAGAGGAGCGCGCCCCAAAAGCACCCCCGAGGTTGTGAAAATCTGAAGCTCCCGCGAAAGAAGAGAGGGATCCGAAGCATCAATTCGTGCTTGAATGTCCTGCCAATTCAATTCAAAATCCCCGGTAAGCGAAGCAGGCGATACCTCGCTCATAAGCTTCTCCAATAGAGTTTTCGGAATCGCACCGATGGGTGCGACCCAACGGAGAAGGGTTTCCTGAGGGAGCCCCATCACTTCCAGCAATGGTTCAATCGTCGAATCCGGAGATTTGGTGACCCGGACCACTCCGGCAGCGGGATCATCCTGCAAACCCACCATGTGTCCGGTCGCAATCTTGTCCATCCCCGAGGTTTTTTCAATCTTGAGAAGCTCTGGAAAGAGAATCTTTTGTTGGAAAGTGCGTTTGGGGAAAAAAGGATATCCTGAGAGGCGCGAGGTTTTGTTTTCCTCAAGAAATAAAGACAAAGCCTCTTGCGCTAGGTCCACGATCTGGATTTGAATGCCGAGTTTTTTCTCAATCTCGTGGATTCCGAAGCGACTCCTCTCATTCGAAAAGAGATCCAAATAGACTCCACGCACCTGCATGCCTTGCTTTTTCAGGAGCCATGCCGTGACCATGCTTCTTGGACCACCACTGATCCCGACAAGTACTTTCACATCCTCCCCCTTTCTTTGGAGGACACCAGCTCGACGATCGCTTCCGCAAGTGCTTCACAATCCTCGATGCTGGATTGTGGCCCGAATGAAACGCGAATGGAGTTCAGTGCATCCTCTTGGCTCGCTCCCATCGCAAGCAGCACACGGGATGGCTCGATGACACTTGCGCGACACGCACTGCCATGACTCACTGCAAATCCCTTTAAATCCAAAAGTTCAACCCAATTCTCGTAGTTTTTAAACCCTTTGAAACTGATTCGTGAGGTATTTGAAACCCGAGCTTCCGCCTCACCCCAGATCTGAATCCCGGGATGTCTTTCCTTGAGTTTGGTTTCCAATTTTTCCTGAAGCGGGGCTGTGTGCTCCTTGAACCGTTTTGGGTCAAGGGACTCACACGCGAACCTCATCCCGAGGACTCCAAGCAAATTCTCGCTGCCTCCTCTGAGTCCTAAATTCTGGGAACCGCGGATGAACGGATGAAAAGCAGTCCCTTTGCGCCTCCAGATCACACCCGCACCCGCGGGTGCTCCGATTTTATGAGAAGAAAAGCTGACGAAATCTGCAGGGCTTCGATTCAGGTCCAACATCACTTTCCCCCAGACTTGGGCACCATCCAGATGCAATGTTGAGGGAATTGGAAGGTTGAGGATTGCCGCGCGGATCGATTCCAGAGACGCAAGAACACCGGTCTCGTGGTTGGCCCAAAAAATGCTGATCCCCAGATGATGGATTCCAGATGACTTGGCTTCGTCGGCAAAAGCCTGCAATCGGGTCAGATCGTGATTCCCCGCGGAGGTAAGAGGGAGAATCCTTACCCAAAGTTCCGGATGCGCTTTCTGCAAAGAGTCCAAAGCCTCGAAACTTGCCGAATGCTCGGCAGCACCGACAATGATTCCGTAGCCGGATCGAACATAGGAGTGAATGATGGCTTGATTTGCCTCGGTGCCCGAAGAAGTGAAGATCAGTTCATCGGGAGTCACGTTCTCTCCTAAGCTGCGCGAAATGATCCCCGCAGATTGGAAGAGCACATGATGCTCGCGTTGGCCCAAACGATGACGACTGGACGGGTTGGCAAGTCCAGTCTCTCCGTTTTTCAGGTACTCGATGAGTTGATCTCGAACAAAGCCGGAAATTCCGGCCGAGGCATTGTAATCAAGATAGCGGACGTTCTTTTGCCACATCCGGACTCACGCTTCCTGCACCAGCCGAACCTTTGATCAGCTGACTTGCGGACTTCGGAAGCTCTTGCTGGCCCCGTGCCTTACGGATGAGATCACCGACACTGGTAGTCGTAAGATACTCTTGCATGATTGTTCCAAGATTTTCGAAGTAACTCTTCGTCAAAACGAATTCAACGGTGTCACTCTTCAAATCCCCGGATCCAATCAGATCCTTCGCCGGATTGATGTTTTCGCCTACGCTGGTGAGAACTTCCTTCACAGAAATCTCATCCATGGTGCGCGCAAGCACATAGCCGCCGCCCGGACCGCGAACGGACTTCACCACTGAACCCTTGCGGAGACGGCGGAAAAGCTGCTCAAGATAATGGAGAGAAATATTCTGGCGTTCGGAAATCTCCTGAAGACGAACGGGCTTCCCATTCGAATGAAAAGTAAGATCCAAAATCGCACGTACCGCGTACCGACCCTTTGATGTTAAACGCATGTGTAAATACCTCCTGCGCCAAATGAATGACCTTTCACTCAGCCCTCATAACTGAGTGTTCATCTCTTCTATCATTGGCTGGGTTTTTGAGTCAACTATATTATTGTTGTAGAAAAAATAATATAAAATTCAATAGTTTCAATTATTTATTGGCCTTGCACTGACACATCAGGTCTCGATCTTCTTGAGAAAACAACAAACTTAAGAGGATTTCCAACTTCACCGATCAGGATACAGGGGAAAATTTATGTCGAACTCCAAAGCAGAGAAAACCAAAATGACATCCACGAACGAAATCTCGGTGTCAGACTTTAGCGAAGATGTTCCGGGCGTCACCCAGCTCTTGAGTCCAAACCTTGCCAACCTTCGAAAAAAATCTCCCGATTCCGATGACACTCCCCAGGAAAAAGAGAAAACGATCGCGATCAAATTTGATGATTCACCTCTTTCGCCCGAACCCACCCGCGCAACCATGACCTCACTGAAAAAAGAAACTCACTTTGAAAAATCCACTCCATCCACGGCAAGCGGTCTGGCCGGTTTCGGAATCGAGTTTCAGCTTGTATTTATCGAGGAAGGCGGGGCACTCCGCTATCAAGGCGTGAAAGAAACAGGCCCAACACCGTTTCCTGGATGGAGACATTCTTTTTTCAACAAGATGAAAATAGACCTCCGTATTCTTGGCATATCGGTCTCGTTTCAAGAGTTCGCCGCGGATCGATTCCCCCTCCAGAAGGAGGCGTTTGGACTTAATTCGGACGACTTTGTTCAATGCGTACGGGATCCGAATGACCGCAAAAAACTGTATGTGCTTTTCTCGAAGAAATCACTCCTCGGGAAGAAAAATGAAATCGAGGAAATCCTCGCGAACGGGGCTGGAAATCAGGATCAAGGATCAGGCGAAATCAAGATCGAACTCGCCTCCTAATATTTCTCCATCCGATAGGTTCGACAATCTCCGTGGCCCTTGATCTGTACTTGAATCACCTTCCGAGGCGTTCCTGAACGGATATAACTCTCGAAAAATCCCGGAAACAAGGAAGCCCACTCCACCAATACCAGAGCGTCCTTCGAATCAAGCTGGTCTGAAATGCCAGAGTGATCCAACTCGTCCTCTGACCTCAGGCGATAAAGATCAATGTGATAAATCGGGAACTCCTGATCTGCAATGTATTCCTGCACCAGTGGAAATGTGGGACTCCCCTGGCTCCTGGAGGACTTTGAAAGCCTTCGAATCACAGCGCGCGCAAACGAAGACTTTCCCGCGCCCATCTCACCTTCGAGCAAGATCAGGGACCCGGGAGTACAATGCTCATCCACAAACCGGGCAATTTTTAACTCCAACTGCTCTTCAGAGCAATTTTGCCATTCGAGGCTCTTCTTCTTCGCCATATACTTTCTGAAGCTCAAGGTACGCCCCTGGAATGTTTCGAATGATATCACCCGCCATCATTCCGCGAGGACTCACTTTCCGTGCAGCCCTGGCGCCAGCAAGAGAGTGAAGATAAACACCAACCTGGGCCGCATCAAATCCGGAAAGTCCCTGAGCGAGAAGTGCGCCAATCATTCCGGCCAGGACATCCCCGGAACCTGCAGTCGCCATCCCTGAATTCGGAAAATGATTGAGATACATCACCTCATCGGGCGAGAAAAGAAGCGTAGCCGCGCCCTTCAAGAGGACTACGGAATGAGTAAGATCTACAGCTCTTTTCAGGCTCCCGAGCGGATCCCGCACCACATCATCCTTCTGACAACCCAGGAGTCTTGCCATTTCTCCAGGGTGCGGCGTAAGAACCGTGGGTGCCTTCCGGTTCTGACACAAAGAATGGAGCCTGTGTTCAGACATGATGTTCAAGGCATCGGCGTCCAAAACAATGGGACCCTGATAATACCCAAGCAGCAATTCGATCAAACGCTTTGACTCAGGACGATTTCCCATTCCGGGGCCCACCACTACGGCTGAAAACTGCTTCAGCTGATCGGCATAGCGGTCATAATTCTTTTCGTTTTCGGGAATCATGAGGGTCATTGCTTCTTCCGGTAGCTGAGCAATCAAATTCCCCATGCACTCACTCCAGGAAGCAACCGTCGCAAGCCCCGTTCCGGTCCGAAGCGCGGCCCTGGTGGCCATGGAGATCGCTCCGGTTCTCCCTGCAGAACCTCCGATCATCAATACATGTCCAAAGGCATTCTTGTGCGCATAGCGATCGCGCCGCACGATTTTGCGGGCAACTGTTTTTGCCTGAAGAAGAAACTTATTGCCTTCCACCGAAAAACGATGCGGGAGCGAAATGTCGACGTTCACGAGTTTTCCCCGGTAATTCGCCCCTGGTGGGAGAAAATGGCCAAGCCTTGGGAAACCAAAGGAAATGGTAAGTGTCGCTTGGATCGCAGTGCCCTGAACCTGTCCTGAATCACCACTTACTCCGGTCGGAATATCGAGACTCACGATCTCCTCGAAGTTTTGATTGATGAGTTCAACCACCTCATAAAAATGCCCTTCAAGATCGCCCTTCAGTCCCGTCCCGATGATTCCATCAATCGCAAGCACCGGAGGTCTCGCTTGTCCCAAAAAGGCCTCCAATTCCTGAGCTTCTGTGATGTGGGCAAGTTTGGCTTTCATCCGTTGTAGAATCTTGAAATTCTCGGCAGTTGCACCTTTGTATTCATTTCCCGGGACCAGATGAAACACGCGAACTTTCCGTCCAAGTCCAAGCAACTGGCGCGCCACCACGAATGCGTCTCCAGCGTTGTTCCCCTTGCCTGCGAAAACAATGATCTCGTCTTCGATTCCGGCTCCGGGATACTCCCTCACAATGATTTCACTCGCCGCCCGACCTGCATTCTCCATCAATAGAACGGGGCCAATCCCCATCTCGGTCTCAGCGGTTTTGTCAAGACGTCTCATTTCTTCGTTCGTGCAGATTCTGAGTTGATACATAGTTTCTCCCTTAGGGTGCTTGAATGGCAGAAATCATTTCCCGAACCGCCTGATCCACTCCGACCAGTGCGGCACGACAAACGATAAAATGCCCGATGTTGTACTCTTCAATTCTTCCAAAAGCCGCAACTTTTCTCACGTTTTCAAGATCAAATCCATGCCCTGCATGAACGTGAACTCCAAGCTTCTGACCAAGAACAGCCGAAGCCTCAATTCTCTTCAATTCCTGTTTTTCGATCGAGGCACTTTTCGCTCCATACCGTTTTTGGGTGGCATTGCAAAATTTCCCCGTATGAATCTCAATGGCGTCGGCCCCGAGTTCATGAGAGGCCGCCACAACCCGGACATCCGGCTCAATGAAAAGAGAAACCTTGATTTTCTTTCTTTTGAAATCCCGAATCAAGGGTGCGAGCCTTCTTTTCATTTTCAAAACATCAAGGCCGCCCTCGGTGGTCACCTCTTGCCGTTTCTCGGGGACCAAACACACCCAGTCCGGTTTCACTTTGTGAGCAATCTTCACAATTTCCGAGGAAACGGCCATCTCCAGGTTCAAACTGATCCCGATTTTTTTCCTCAGCTCAAAAACGTCGCGATCCTGGATGTGTCTTCGATCCTCTCTGAGATGCACCGTTATCTGATGGGCTCCGGCCGTCTCGACCCGCTTTGCAACCTCAACAAGATCCGGATAGGGAGTCCCTCTCAATTGCCTGAGTGTCGCAAAATGATCGATGTTTACTCCCAGTCGTGGAATCAACCATGGGGAAGAGTTCATTGCCCGAGATCCTCCAAAAGTGCGTCCTTCAATTGGTGCGCAATGGTTTCATTTTTCACATGACTCTCACTCTCGACCAAAATCCTGAGCTTCGCCTCGGTGCCAGAATAACGGACAAAAACCCGGCCACGGCCCTGCAAACCGGACTCTGCGGATTGAAGCGCCTTTTGGTAGGTGGAAAGTCCCTCAAGCGGTCTCCGCTCCCGAACCTTGAGATTCAAAAGAGTTTGGGGAAACAATAGAATTTGCTTTTTCAATTCGGACAAAGGCTTCCCCGTACGTTTCATGATCTCAAGAACCTTGAGAGCCGCAAGCGCCCCATCACCGGTGGTTGAAGAGTCGAGGAAAATCAAATGGCCTGATTGCTCTCCCCCGAGGCAGAATCCACGAGATCGCATCATTTCAACCACAAAACGATCACCCACCTGGGCCCGATGCATGGCAATTCCATTTTGTTTCAGTGTCAATTCAAGTCCCAGATTTGACATCGG
>CANGWP010000043.1 GCA_947457605.1 Bdellovibrionales bacterium
ACTATCAACGAATGCTCAATTATATCAAGCCGGATGTGGTCCATGTTTTTGGAAGTGGAAGGATTCTGGAAAGCGGCGGACCCGAGCTTGCTCTCAAGCTTGAGGAGCGGGGTTATGAATGGGTGGAAGGGGCATGAGAATTCATGAAAGAATTCATTCTTTTCAAGAATCCTGAAGAATTTCAGACTCGTCTCGAGGTGATCCGCTGCGCTACCATTTCTGGCGAGGAGAGATTCCATTTCCATGAGGTCCGGGAGGAGAACGCTCACCACGTAATTGAGCTTCATGCCGGCCCCTACTCGGTACTGGAAGCAGTTATTCTTCAGAATCTTCCGATCTCTGGAAAGGTGTCCATCAAAGTGAATGTTCACTTGGAGAATGACGCCCGTCTCAAGGTTACCGTGGTCCAAAATGGAGGCGAGGCTTCGCAGGTGGAGATCCAATCCGGTGGCCTTGGGAAGGGGTCCCGGCTTGAAATTCGCGGTCTTCAAAACGCGAAGGGGATCCAGAAGTTCTCCTTTCGGGCCAAGGTGAACCACACTGTTCCGCACGCGCAGAGTGACCTCCAGGTCTGGTGTGCCGCACGTGATGATTCAAGGTCCGTATTCAATGGAGATGTCTCGATCGGAAAAGGTGCCCATCACACAGAGGCGTTTCAAAAAAACAAGAACCTGATGCTTTCCCGTCGTGCAGTCGTGGACTCATTTCCAAAATTATTCATCGAGAACCACAACGTCAAATGTGCCCATGGCAGCTCGACCAGCACTCTGGAGCCAGATCAGGCGTATTACCTGCAAGCCCGCGGGATCAATGGATCCGAAGCAGAAGAGATGTTGATCCATGGATTCATTCGTCAGGCGATCGCGGGTGTCGGGAACAAGGAATGCCGCGATCATCTTCACGCCAGTCTCGGGGTTCAGGACGAGGAGTGGGCATGAATAGTCTCATTCGCAAGGATTTTCCAATTCTGGCCCGGGTAATCGAGGGAAAGGCTCTCTGTTATCTGGACAATGCCGCCACTTCTCAAAAGCCGAAAAAAGTCGTGGATGCGATTTCTCGATTTTATCTTGAGACCAATGCGAATGTTCACCGCGGCGTATACCACCTATCCCAGGAGGCAACAGATGCTTTCGAGTCTGTGCGCGGGAAGGTGAGACGGTTTCTCGGGGCCCGTTCGGAACGCGAAGTGATCTTCACACGCGGCACCACGGATTCCATCAACCTTGTGGCATCTTCTTTTGGTGGAATGAGCATTCAGGAGGGCGATGTGGTTGCCGTGACCCGAATGGAGCATCACGCGAACTTTGTGCCCTGGCAACAGCTCGCGAAACAGAAGAAGGCCCGCTTTGAGATCATCGAGCTCACCGATGACTGGCGATTGGACCCTAAAGACGTAGACCGTGTCCTTGGGATGAAACCAAAGATCCTTGCAGTTACCCTCCTGAGCAACGTGACCGGAGTTACCAACCCGGTTGCATCTCTTGCGACACGTTTCAAGATGGCCGGTACGACCATTCTGGTCGATGCCGCCCAAGGAATCGCACACTCGGAGGTAAAAATCGATGATCTCGGTCCGATTGATTTTCTGGCGTTCTCCGCGCACAAAATGTGTGGACCCACCGGAGTAGGCGTGCTCTGGGGACGGGAAGCATTGCTTGAGAAAATGCCCCCCTACCAACTGGGGGGAAACATGATTGCACATGTGGGTGACCTTGACAGTGAATGGAATGAGCTCCCTCATAAGTTTGAGGCCGGAACTCCGGACATCGCAAGCGTGATCGGGTTAGGTGCTGCGATTGATTATATAGAAACCCACGGAAGAACCCGGATCGAGGAATATGAGCAATCCATCACGGATCATGTGCTGGAAAAGCTTGTTCAAATTCCGGGTCTTCGTCTGCTCGGGCCCACGGACCCACATCACCGTGCACCGATTTTCAGTGTTGCAATCGATGGCGTTCATGCCCATGATCTCGCCACCTATCTTGACATGGAGGGGATATCGGTCCGGGCAGGGCACCATTGCGCCCATCCCCTGATGTTCAAACTGGGGCTTCCTGCCACCTGTCGAGCAAGTTTCAGCTTTTACAATACCTTTGAAGAGGCAGACATGCTTGTGAAGGCGTTGGCTCAAGCGCCTTCTTTTTTCGCAAGGAGGAGAAATTGAACTATCGGGATGTTTTCGGCGAAATTCTTGCGGATCATCACGAGTCTCCCCGGAACTGGGGTGTTCTTCCGGACTGCACCCGGGTGGAGCAAGGATACAATCCCCTCTGTGGTGACAAGGTCTCGATTTGCCTCCTTTTGGATCGGGACTCATCTGGTTCTGAGCGCCTCGCCCGTTGTACCTATGAGGGAGAAGGTTGTTCCATATGCATGGCATCCGCAAGCATCATGAGTGAGATGATTCAGGGAAAAAGCATTCAGGAACTTCAAGGCCTCATCGAAGCCTTTCGGGAAAAGATGCAAGGGTCAGATGAGGTTTTTCTGCTTCCCGCAGAGGATTCGGGAGAGGACATTACGGCGCTTTATGGTGTGAAGAGGTTCCCGGTTCGAATCAAATGCGCACTTCTTCCATGGACCACACTCAAAAAAGGACTGGAGGCGGCTCATGCGAAATGAAGAGTTGTTGCAGTGGTTGCATCCGGTTCAGGATCCCGAGATGTTCATCTCTGTTGTCGATCTTGGTTTGATCTACATTGCAGAGTTTGTGGAAGGAAAGTCGAAATCGAGAGTGGAGATGACGCTTACGTCCCCTCATTGCCCTGTTGCTGATTCTTTTGTCGACAATGTCCGGAAGCGCCTTATGGAGTATCCCGGAATGGAATCTGCCGAAGTGAAATTGGTGTTTGAACCAAAATGGGATCCGAAAACCATGGCCTCGGATGAGGTCAAGGACCGACTCGGAATCTGGTGAACTATGGATTTTCAAAACAAGGACTATTCGAAATACGGATTTGTAACGGACATTGAAGAGGACCGTCTTCCTCCCGGCTTGAATGAGGATACGGTGCGCTTCATTTCCGCAAAAAAGAACGAACCGGAATTCATGCTGGAGTATCGCCTGAAGGCGTTTCGGGCATGGCAGAAAATGAAGGAACCCACCTGGGCTGACGTCGCCTATCCAAAGATCGATTTTCAGGCCATTTCCTATTATTCGGCACCGAAGCAGCGTGAGAAGTACAAGAGCCTCGATGAGGTGGATCCGAAGCTCATTGAGACCTATGAAAAGCTGGGAATACCACTGGAAGAACAAAAGCGCCTTGCAGGCGTTGCTGTAGACGCGGTTTTCGATTCTGTTTCGGTCGTCACCACTCAGCGTGAGGAACTTAAAAAGCACGGGATTATTTTTTGCTCGATCTCCGAAGCGTTGGCCGAGCATCCGGAACTGGTAAAGAAATATCTCGGATCCGTGGTTCCCCATACTGACAATTACTATGCCGCCTTGAATGCAGCCGTGTTCAGTGATGGTTCGTTTGTTTACATTCCCAAAGGGGTCAAGTGCCCGCTCGATTTATCGACCTACTTCAGAATCAATGCGCAAGGGACGGGACAGTTTGAGCGGACCTTGATCGTTGCGGATGAAGGCTCCGAGGTGAGCTACATGGAAGGCTGTACCGCACCCATGAGGGATGAAAACCAACTTCACGCCGCGACCGTCGAATTGGTCGCCATGGAGCGCGCTACCATAAAATATACCACGGTCCAGAATTGGTATTCCGGAGATGCGGAAGGAAAGGGCGGAATTTATAATTTCGTGACCAAGCGAGGCCTCTGCAAGGGACGCGAGTCCAAGATTTCCTGGACCCAGGTCGAAGTTGGTTCTTCCATCACCTGGAAGTATCCGAGTTGTGTTTTGGAGGGTGACGGTTCCACGGGTGAGTTTTATTCCGTCGCAATCACAAATGAGTGCATGCAAGCCGACACCGGAACCAAAATGATTCACATCGGCAAGAACACCAAAAGCCGGATTCTTTCCAAAGGAATTTCCACGGGAAAAAGTCGAAATACCTATCGAGGTGCGGTTGTGGTGCTTCCATCAGGAGAAGGAGCAAGAAATCACACGCAGTGTGACTCTCTTTTGATCGGGGATCAGTGTGTTGCGAATACCGTGCCGTTCATCGAGGTCAAGAACCAGACCGCGGTGGTGGAGCACGAGGCAACCGCTTCAAAGGTGAATGAGGAGCAACTTTTCTACTTGCAGGCGAGGGGAATTGAGGCAGAGGAAGCGGTGAAACTGATCATCAACGGTTATTGTGACGAGGTATTCAAGCAGCTTCCCATGGAGTTTGCGCTCGAGGCGAATCGTTTGCTTGAGTTGAAGCTCGAAGGATCGGTCGGCTGAATCTTGAAGAGCATTTCGATTCCAGGGAAGATTTTCTTGCTCGGAGAGTATGCAGCGATTGATGGAGGTCTTTCCATCATCGCTCCCGTTCGGCCCCCCTATCGGTACGAGCTGGGAGAGTCCCTGGCACACCCGGAATCCCCCTATGGCAGGTATTTGCGTGAATTTGGTCTTTCCTCCGCTGTTCAAATACGATCCGTGGCGCAGGGGCCGGGGTCGGGCCTTGGGTCCTCCACGGCGGAACTCATTGCAGGGGCGATTTCTCACCGTGGGAGTGCGTTTGATCCCGAGGCTTTGCTCGTTTGGTACCAGAGTCGGTTTCCTGAAGCGAGCGGAGGAGATTTGTTGGTTCAGGCGATCTCCGGCAAGTTCGTTGGAAATCTCTACCAGTATTCGCATCGGAGCAAGGCCAAGCCATTCACGGCGAGCCCTTCAGTCCTTTCTCGAATTCAGGTGTTCAGGGTTTGTGAATCCAACAAACTCCGGACCCACGAAGATCTTCGAAAGAATCGGCCGGTGCTTGCTCTTGAGAGGATGAATCAGTGGACGGAAAGAGGGGTGCTTGCACTTCAGGGAGAATCCGAGGAGGGGTTTTTGGGATTCAATGAGTTTGCAGAGTATCTTTCATCACTGGGGCTTGAGACTGCTCGTGCAAGGGTTATTCGCGAGTCATTTCGCCGATGTTCCGGAGTGATTTCGGCAAAGGGGTGTGGAGCGGGCTTGAATGACGTCTTCCTCGTCGTGATGGATTTGAGTGCGACCGCTGAGGAACTGAAACTCGTGCGAAAGACTGCGGATCAGCATGGACTTCAATCGATGGGGAGTCTGGGGGAGGTCCTATGGTGACGGCATTCGCACCCGTGAATATTGCCTGGGTGAAATACATGGGAAAGACTGATGAGGGACCAAGCAACGCATCTTTTTCGATGACACTTGCGGGAATTGGCTCTCGCACGAGGATCGAAAGAATTGGAAACTCTCCCGAGGTCATCTTTGATTTCGAGGACAGCCCCTACACGCCACCGGCCTCCGGGAAGGAAAAGATCCACCGGTTTTTGACTTCGATCAAGCCGTTTTCTCAGGCACTTCAGGAGTTCGGATTTGATTGCGAAGTTGAGCCCGGAATTTATCGAATCCACACATCCAACAACGTCCCTGCTGGAACGGGAATCGCGACAAGTGCCTCGGGATTCGCAGCACTTACTCTTGCATGGGCTGCAGTGTTGTCAGGACGAAGAGTTCACGAATGGGTGGACTTGTATAAAACCGAGCCTAAAGCACCGGATCGATTGGCGAGTATCGCAAGGCTGGGGTCCGGGAGCGCCTGCCGATCCTTTCATGGACCCTTTGTGGAGTGGACCAAGGACAACCGGATTCTTCCCTTTTCAATGTCCGGGCCGGGTTTCGTTGATTTCGTATTATTGCTCGAAACGGAATCCAAAAAGATTCCATCAAGTGAAGCCCACAAACGCGTGCCTACTTCTCCTGAATTTCCAAAGCGTGCTGATTCAGTGTCGGGCAGGATTCTTCGGGTGAAGAAAGCGCTTGTTGAAATGGATTCAAGCGCACTCTGCCGGGAAGTCAGAGAGGAAGCGCTCGAGATGCACGAGCTGTTTCATACAAGTGTTCCGCCGTTTCGGTATTTGAATTCTGATTCCGAGAAATGGCTTTCGGGGGCTCCGCTGCAGGGAACCCCCTTCTCCGAAGCCTTGATTACGGCAGATGCCGGTGCGAACATTCATGTCTTTGTGAGAGAGCAGGAATCGGCAAGGTTTCAGGACTTTCTGGAAGAGAATCATCGAGGCCTTCGATTCATCGTTGCAAAGGCAGGGAATGGGGCCTTTTATGACAGCTAAGGTTTCCGAATTCGGCATTGAACTTCCCGCAAAATGGGTTTTAACGGGTGAGCACAGTGTGCTTCGAGGTCGAACCGCTCTGGCATTCCCGTTTCACCGCTACACACTGAAGCTTACGTACCGGGATCAGGATTCGTTTTCGATCACTCCGAATCCCTTTCAATCCCAGATTCGAAAGTTGATTGAACGGGCACTTGTTTTTTTGAAGGTTCCCGGCAATGCGTTTCCCAGTGGCGAGGTGGAGATCACGAGTGCGATTCCCATCGGAGCGGGACTGGGTTCCTCTGCCGCTCTTTGTGCCGCGATTGCAAGACTGGTCCTGTGGAAAACCCGAAGTGATTTGTCCCTTTGGATACCGCTCGCGACTCATCTTGAGGATTTTTTTCATGGGAAGAGCAGTGGCATGGATGTCAATGTCATTGTTCATGGCGCACCCGTTGAGTTTTCAGTATCAGGAGGTGCGACTCCCCTCGACCAATTCAGATCGATGCCGTCATTTGAATGGTATGACTCCGGTTTTCGTGGAAACACCAGAGACTGCATTGAGCGAGTCTTGCATTGGCAGAAACAAAATCCGCACTTGAAGGAGTCCTATGATGATCGGATGCAGGAAGCGGGTAGGATTGCGCATTCGGGCTTGAGTCAGTTTCAGTCCAACCGTGAGGAGGGCGAGCAAAAGATCAAGGCCGCGATGGAACTCGCTCAGGACTGTTTTGAGCAATGGGGATTGGTAACCCCTGAGTTATTGACTCAGAAATTTGATTTGCTCAGGCAAGGGGCACTTGCGGTGAAACTCACGGGAGCGGGGCTGGGTGGGTTTTGGGTCGCTTTGTGGCCCGGGTCCAGACCTCGACTTGACAAAGGGCTTTGAAGGCCCATTATTGTAGACACAATTTGAAGGAGACTGCCAATGTGGTTTAAACGAATTTTCTTGTTTCTTGCTGTGAACATTCTCGTAATGACTACCATTTCTCTGATCTTGGGTCTTTTGGGGGTTCAAGGATATCTGAATGCCGGCTACGGCATTGATTATCAGTCGCTTGCCATCATTTGTCTTGTCTGGGGTATGGGAGGCTCCTTTATCTCCCTGCTTCTATCCCGTTTCATGGCAAAGCGACTCATGGGTGTCGAGGTGATTGATCCCTCCACTCGTGATCCAGCGCTTCAGGGATTGGTCCAAATGGTTTATGAACATTCTCGTGCTTCAGGACTCACTACCATGCCTGAAGTCGGGATCTATGATTCCCCCGATCTGAATGCCTTTGCGACCGGCCCATCCCGTTCAAGAGCGCTGGTTGCGGTTTCAACCGGCTTGCTGTCCCGGATGGACAAAAAAGAAATTGAAGGTGTGATCGGACATGAGGTTTCCCACATCGCAAACGGGGACATGGTCACTCTCACTCTTCTTCAGGGAATTGTGAACGCATTTGTCATGTTTCTTGCCCGTGTGCTTGCATTCTTTGTGGGTCAGATGCTCCGAAGCAGCAACGACAGGGAAGAGCGAAGTTCTTCTCCCTGGCTTCAGTACTTCCTCGTTCAGATTTTCCAGTTCGTTCTCATGATTCTGGGTTCCATGGTGGTTGCCTGGTTCTCAAGATACCGTGAGTTTCGTGCGGACTCCGGCAGTGCAAAAATTGCAGGACGTGACAAGATGATTGCGGCATTGAAAAAGCTGAAAGCCGCTTATGAGATGCCGTTTGATGAAGATGCAGTACCTGCTCAGGTGCAAAGTTTTCAGATCTCCTCCCGGAAGAGCGGTTTGCTGGGGCTGTTTGCCTCGCACCCGCCGCTCGATGAACGCATTGAGGCTCTTGAGAACCTCAGGTATTGATCCATCGAAGACCCATGTTTCACCGTGTGAGCTTGCTCTGCTTGAGGAGAAAATCCTCAAGCAGCAGCTCCATGCTCTTCACCTGAATTTCGCTCTTCGGAAAATCCTTTGCATAAAGAATCAGTGTCGAAAGGAGCGGTTGAAAGCTATTCATCCAGGCCTCCTGGTTTTCAAAAAGGCGCTCTTTGGTTTTCAAAAGATCCATGGCGAGACGATGGGTGATTCCGGTGAGATGATAGAAGGAATCCACCGAGGTCGGATTTACGCTTAAGTAGGAATAGATCCAATTTTGAACAAGGATCAGCCGCTCAAATCGTTCTTTCAAATTTTTGATTCGCTTGATTTTTTCAAGATCGACCTGTTTGATTTTGGCCTCAATCCAAGCCCTGCTGTTTCCAAGATCTGTTCCGACTTTCAAGGATCCCATGGTTTTCACGAAGAGCTCCCGAGCCTCGTCGCCCGGCCCATTCAGTACCGATTTCAGTGAAAACACCTGCACCGATCCATTCGGGATGATCACTGCGAAGCGATTGATCTCATAGGTTTTGGTTTTGACGAGAAGATGAATTCCGCGAGCGCTCATCGGATCAGGACTCTCGAACCAGAATGCCTTGATTTCATCGTCCGAGTGGTTCTTTTCATCAGGAAAAACCCGTTTCCAGAAAAGTCCTTTTTCTTTTCCGCACCGAAAATCACTTTGGAAGCAGTTTCTCCACTCCTTGATTTTAAAATCGGAAATCACCGTCTTTGGACCTGTCAGTGTGAGTTCGACCTCAACGGGCCTCCAGATTTGGGTCATTGAATCGATGAATTTGGAAGGCGGGCCCTTCAGGTAGGTCAATTTTGTGACAATTGGCTCGCCTCTGAAGTTTTTGGGCCATGGGCCAAGAGTGTACCCAAATGGAAGAATCAAATCATCATCCGGTTTTTCCGGGAATGTGTTGTTCAATACTTCGATCTTAAGGGCGGAATACAGAGGAGAGGAGTGGAGAAACAAATAAAGGCTTCCTAAAAAAGAGAGGGCAAAAAGGGCGATGAGTGTTTTTTTGAATTTCATCCTTCGTTCTAAGGTACACTAGAAGTCAATATGTTCAAAGGTTTGGGATGGTTCGGGTTTGGGGTTTTTATCGCGCTCAGTGCAATCCTTCTTCAGTTCGGGCCCGGCCTCGGGTTTCTTTTTGGCGCCGCGGTTGCCGTATCCATCGGATGCGCATCCTTGTTACTCATGAATCTGCCGAACGGGATTCTTGGCACCTTTCAGGGGCTGCGGGGGCCACAAAAACTCGATGCGCGGGAGTTGATTCAAAGAATCGAGGAAGTGGCGTTGATCATTCGCCAGGATGGACTCCTTGCCCTTGAGGCCAGGCGAAAGGAATTGAAGGATCCCAATCTAAGTTATCTTTTAAAAAGGATCATGGATGGTTTTGAAGCGAAGGATTTGATTCCATGGATTCAAAACCAAAAAAAGCTCAAACTCGAACAGCTTCAAGTCATGGATGATGTTTCACAAAGATTTACAGGTCTTGTGCCAAGCCTTGGCCTTTTTTCGAGTCTGATTTTGATTTCAGGAGTCCTTTCCGGTTCCGATCGTGGTCCGGATCTGATTGGGGTAGCCCAGGTTTTCACCCCTTTCTTGCTGACTCTTGGGGTCCAGGTGCTGCTTGATTCAGCATTTGGAAAAATGCAGGCTGAACTTCGGATTGAATTCGAGCACTATTTTTCCACCCTTGAATCCGGGATTTCCGGAATTCAGTCGGGTCTAAACCCGGAACTGCTTTCTGAGCGAATGCGGGTGCGGATTCAGGCAGGGCGAGTATGGGGCACAAAGTAAGGGGCGTTGCGGTTTACCAAGGGCTTTTTTTGATGGTCTTTGGACTTTACGCCAGCAAAGTCCCGGTATCGTCGATTCTCAAGGTTTCAGCGCCCCCGAGTCAGGTCCTGCAGTCCGGGGAGACTCCCATCATGGATCCCATTCTGAAGGTGAATCAGGAGCTTGAAAAAATACCTGTGTTCCAAGGAAAAATCGAAGGAGTTGAGTTGAAGGCGTCCGGACGCTCGCTTCAAATCGAGATTCGAAGCGAGGACCTTTACCGGCCGGGAGCAATCGAGATCGAACCCGTTTGGCATTCGTCACTCATTCAGATCGGGCAGGAAGTATATTCGGAGCTTGATCCAGTGTTGCAGCTTGAGATCACAGGATTCGGCGCTTTGGGCGAGTCGCGTGCGAAATGGCTTTCCGGATATTTTAAGAATCAGTTTCAAGGACGCAAAAACACCTTGATTCGCTTGTTTGTGGTGGATGGCGAGACGGGAACTGACCGGATTCGTCTCAGGGTCTCCTATAAAGACGAGTAAAAACAAAAGCTTGCATTTTGTTCTCCATTTTTTGACGGTGCTGCCGATACGGTAATGGATGGATCCTGCATCGAAACCAAAGAAAGACATGCTGCACGAACTGCTCGAGGGTCGGGTGGTTGGAGGCACTCTCTCCCAGCTTGCGAATTACTCCGACCTCTTCAAGAGAATGGCAGAGGCTGTATTCCTTGTGGATCGGAATTCGTTTCGCGTGCTGGAATGCAATGATGCAGCCCTGGCGCTTCTTTCGAGTCGGGAGAGTGAGGTTCTGGGAGTGGAGCTGCCAATCCTATTCAAAGCAGAGAATTATCTTTCAGGCCTGCTTGGGCGTGAATTTGGTGCGACAGAGTTCGTGTATCACAACGCCCATGGTGATGAGCACATTTTTGAAATTTCAGCGACCCCACTCAAGATTCTTGATTATATCGAGGTGATTCAGTTCATTGCCAGGGATGTGACAGAGGTAAAAAAAGCGGAGCGCGACCTTAAAGAGATGAATGCCGCTCTGACCCGACTTTCGACAACGGATGAGATGACTGGTTTAAAAAACTATCGATACTTCAAAGAGGTTCTTCAATCGGTTCATCATTCGGCCACGCACCAGAACGAACAATACGGTGTGATCTTCATTGATGTGGATCATTTCAAAAAGTTCAACGATCGGAACGGTCATCCTGCAGGTGATGATGTTTTGCGTCAGGTCGCGGCGATTCTGAAATCCTGTGCGCGCTCACAAGATCTCCCTGCCCGCTACGGAGGGGAGGAGTTTGTGATGGTTTGCCGCCATTCTTCGATGGAAGTCACATCCGGTGTTGCAGAACTGATCCGGGGTACCATTGAATCAACATCATTTCCTTTTGGTGAACACCAGCCACTTGGAAGGGTTACTGTGAGCATTGGAGTTTCAGCCTTTCCGATGGTTCAGGGCAGTTTTGAAGCCATCCTGGAGGCGGCTGATCAGGCCCTTTATCAATCCAAGGAGCAGGGCCGAAATCGGGTCAGCTGCTATCAAACATTTGCAGAACCTGCAAAAAAGAAAGCCTCTTAACTGTTTTCTTGATTGATGATACCATCCGGTCATGGCAATCCGCAAAATCGCGAGAATGGGTACACCGGTACTTCGAAAGAAAGCCCGGGAGTTGAGCCCGGCTGAAATCACAAGCCCTGAAATTCGAACCCTGATTCAGGATATGTTCGATACCTTGAACGATTACGACGGGATTGGTCTCGCGGCCCCGCAGGTATTTGAGTCCTTGGCTCTTGCGATCATTCATTATCCTCAGGATGAAGAGCCTAAAATCATATTCAATCCTAAGATCACCGTGCTTGATGAAACTCTTCAGGGGTATTGGGAAGGTTGTCTTTCCATTCCCGAGCTCCGTGGTTATGTAGAGCGACCTCGAAAAGTTCGGATTGATTATCTTGATCAGCGGGCAAAGCCGCAATCCATCACGGTGGAGGGTTTCCCAGCCACTGTTTTCCAGCATGAGCTTGACCATCTTTTTGGTGTGCTCTATGTCGATCGTGTGAAGAACGTTTTGGGTGGAACTCTTCTTTCTTTCACGGAGGAATATGCCCGATATCATTTGTCCGACGAGCAGGGTGAAGACTCCTCGGAGCAGTTGGATGACTAGAGAGTTTCGCGTCGAGGGAAAAATCATCCGATTTCTTGAGCTTGCCGAATCGGAGCATGGGGTAAAGCTCGACGTGCGGTACGCCCGGAAAGACAATTTCATTCAAAGAAAGGTGTACTCTTCGCACCATGTGTTTTTGCTTGAGCATGTGGCGCATGACCTTCTTGCAGTACACCGGGAACTCTCGGTGCATGGATTCGGGCTTCTGCTTTTTGACGGATATCGTCCGTGGAGTGTTACGAAATTGTTTTGGGATCTTTCGGATGCCCATACGCGGAAGTTTCTTGCAGATCCGGAGGATGGATCATCCCACAATCGGGGGTGCGCGGTGGATCTCGGGCTCTTTCATCTCTCGACCGGTGCGCCGGTGGTGATGCCAAGCGATTTTGATGAAATGAACGAGAGGGCGTATCGGGATTATGGAGGAGGCGATCCCGAATCCCGGAAACGACGCGATCTGTTGCGATCGCTGATGGAGCGGAATCATTTTCATGGAATCGAGAACGAGTGGTGGCATTACAATCATTCTTCCCGAAAGGATTGGCCGGTGATGGATTTTAGCTTCGAAGAAATTCTGAAAGCTCCGCAAACCCCGCCCCAGCCTCAGAAGTAGTCACAAATTTCGGTGGATTCTTGATTCTCGGAAGAAACGGTTTCACATTCGCGACTCCTACACTGAAGGGGAATGCCTGAAACATCGGTTCATCATTCGGGGAATCACCCACAAAAACGAGTTCTTCAAACTTTGGAAGCTTGAGGTCAGTCGGTGCAGACTTCAGGAAGTGTCGAATTCCTTCCACCTTTGTGTATCGTCCGAACCATGTGTTAACGTGGATGCTTGAAATTTTTGCGATTGCACCTTTGCTTTCACAAAAGGCAACGAGACGGTCCACCTCGCCCGGTTGCCATGGGGTCACATCCTCGCAAAAATCGACCGCAAGGTCATACTCACGATAGTCCTGATCCGATGCAAAGGAGCAGCCCGGAAAAGCGGACTCGATATCCGCCCGGAGCGCCTTTAACTTCGTCCTGGCATCTTTGGATTCCTGGGAGGGTAGTGTGTCCGTTCTCATTCGTTTTCCCTGATGCATGTAGAATGAAAAGGCACCGTTTTCACCGACAACTCCATCCACGGGCCAGAATCTCGCAATATGGTCGCACCACCCCGAGGGCCGGCCTGTCACGGGGATCAAAGTGAATCCTGCGGATTTCAGTTTCCAGAGTGCATCAAACGCCTGGCTCGTGATTTTGCCATGGGAAGAAAACGTGTCATCAATGTCAAAGCAAACGCCCTTGATTTCGGATTTGAAGGGAGCTAGGTCCAGCAGGGGCCTCATGGTCAATCCCGATAGGAAATGCCAAGACAGAGATAGGTATCGGCATTTTTCAGGCTGAGGCCAAGCTCCGTGTTCAAGCCAATGTGCTCGGAGGTTTTGAAATAACTCCCGAAAGCGAGCTGCCATAGGGAATCGTAACTTCCATTTGCGAATCCAATGCCGTAGGGGATCGCGATGAAGGGATCAAATTCAAGGCCTGAGGAAGATGTGAATCTTTTATGGACATAGGGGTATGCCAGAATCTCGGTTCTTCCGGAGCTGTCTCTCAAATTAAAGTAATATGCTTGAGCAGCGAGTCCCGCTCCGATCTGGCCCGATAGGTCGGGAATGAAATCAAAAGAATAGGTGCCGCCGAACCGGAAGGTCCTGTTGCCTGAGCCGGGCCCCACTCCGATTTGAAGATTGGAAAGAGGGGTAATCCCGTAGGTGAATTTCGCGTTGAACGCAACGCCCTGGCCTGAGCCTCTGGCGGAGGAAGATAGGGTTGCTTCAGGCTCAAGTCCCACAGCCCAAGACTTGTATTCCACAAACTGAGGGATGGTGAACACACTGGCGGAGGTGCTTGGAGAAAGGGCAATTCCCAAAAGGGCAAGGGCGAATGGAAGATGTTTCATAGTCTGGTTCAGGAGACCCAATGTTCATGGAATAGTCAAGAGTATTGGGGTCTTATCTTGACAAGATCACCGATTTTATTTATCGTCTGCAGGTCAATAAGAGTGTGTGGTGGCCATAGCTCAGTTGGTAGAGCACTGGATTGTGATTCCAGGTGTCGCGGGTTCAAGCCCCGTTGGTCACCCCATTTTTTAAAGAACAAAAAACGTAAAATTCAAAAAAACCAAAAATCATAACTACTTTTGAACAGGATGTGAAAAAGGGGTTCGAAATGTCAGGCTTTTAGCCTGTTGCGAGCCAGGATGGCGAGCAAAATGGAGAACCCAAAACACTGAAAGGCTCTTTCAGTCACCCAGTCTAACTTTCAAGAAATTTCACGACATTTCGAAAGTTTGCTACTTCGATGCTACTTACTTGCTAATTTAAAAAATAACTACGAAGCTTCTCTCGAAGAATTGAAGCCACAATCAATCACAATGTTGGAGTAGAGAGCTTCAGGTCGTAAACGTTCACGGCCACTCACGGTCTCTTTAATGAGTTTGATCAAGCCCAGTGATTCGAGTACTCGAACTTCTTTTAGAACGTATGGCTGGCTTTTACCGAGCTTATCGGCAAGGTCATAGATCGAGCTTGGTTTTTCATTTAGGATCGCAGCGAAGAGACTAAGGCGTGATTCGCTGGCGATCTGTAGCAAATCTTTCAGATCGGTGCTGACCAGCTCATTGGGGCGCACATGGGGTTTACCGCGAACCGCGTCCCGCATCTTTTTACCAATACTGGGTTCATTCGGATTATATCTAAATGTAAAAGTCTGCATATATTCTCCCTTCGATCTCGCCAAAATGCTCGATCACCTTTGTTTCAAAAAACATCAACGCCTCATCCAAAGTGGTGAGCTCTAGTTTAATCTGATCTCCATCATCAAAGTGATAATGCAAACCAACAGGCGGATGTGAATCGACTAATACCTTTTTTTCTGGGTTTTCAAAATCAAACGCAATCCAGCTCAATCTGAAACGTTCCAGAAATAGCCCGTCCACGGGTGATGGCGAAATATCGTAAAGATCCATCGCAATCACCAAAGTCCCACCGGCCTTGGCTTTTAAAGTACGCTTTTCTGCAAATAAACACCGAGACGGGGTCATATATCTATATTGACATATATTTCTAAAAAAGTATATATAAAATAAGCCAAATTTAGGAACTGAT
>CANGWP010000044.1 GCA_947457605.1 Bdellovibrionales bacterium
CTCAACCCGGGCGTAGGTAAGCTTTCCATCCACAAGGTTGGAAAGGATACAAAGGCCCACTTTTTCTTCGGTGATCATCTCAATCTCGGGCTTCAGTCCCTCGCACACTTGATTGATGAGATTCGCACCCATCGCATCTTTCGGATCACAAAGCACATGAATCACGAGCATGGTGCCGTTCTGATCCTCGCGGGGAAGAGAACGGAACAGGAGGTCTTTCACGCCTCCTCCGCGGGCAACCAGACCCGGCACGATGGAGTTTGCAACCTGGATCAGCTCGATTTTATGGGACATGAGTCGTTGCACCGCAAGCTCAAGATCACGGACTCTGGGAATCTGAACCTGACCGATGATGAGATTCCCCCTGGTTTCAGTGGTGATCTTACCGTTCATTTTGCGAATCCATTTCGCGGTGGCACTCACAGCAGCGATGATCGAAGTCTCCTCGACCGCCATCGGAATCAGAAGATCCTTTCCGTCGATATTGAAATAAGTGGCCACTCCCATCGGCATGGGGAAAACGCCGATCACGTTCTCAATGAAGTGCTCGGCAGTTTCAATCGGAAGCGCATTCACTCCGCGCAGGATCTGAAGCTCCTGGGGATCCAGATCGCACCACTTTGCCAAACGCGCCTGGCGCTCTTCAAAAGGGATTCGATGAAACTCCGAAAGCAAATTCTCAAACCGTTCTTCCTTAGTCATGATCCCTTCTTTCAATCTTATCCAGTGCCAATTCCGGAACGCTTCCGGCACCCGTGCAAAACATTGCGACCCTGAGTTCGCTCTCAATTTTTTCCATCCATTGTTGCAGCGGTCGATCGCCCTGCAGGGCGGCCTCGAGCGCAGGCTTAGCAAACCCTACAGCAGAAGCCCCCAAGGCCAGACACTTGGCCGCATCGAGGCCCGTGCGAATGCCGCCACTTGCAAGAATTGCTGTCTTTTGGGATTTCGAAAAAGCTCCTTTGGCATTCAGAATCGACTCCGCCACCGGCACTCCCCAGTTTGCAAAAGTGGCGCCAAGCTCATGCGAAATCGTACCTTCGCCCGCGCGCAAGCCTTCGACCCTGCCCCAGTGGGTTCCCCCAAGACCACTCACATCCACCGCAGCGATGGGCAGCTGGGAAATGCGGTCCATGAATTTCCGGCTCATTCCGGAGCCTGTTTCCTTCACGATCAGGGGAATCTTGAGCCGATGGGCAAGCTCACGGATCGCAATCCAGCCGTTCTTGAAACGCGGAGTTCCCTCCGGTTGAATCGCCTCTTGAAGCGGATTCAGATGAATCGCAAGTGCGGAGGATCCGCTTCTTTCCAAAAGATCAAACAGAAGATTCCAGGAGCCGCGTTCGTGGATTTCAATCAGCTGAGCGATTCCCAGATTCGAAATGAGAAACAAGTCGGGATTTTGTTTGCGAAGAGACTGAACCGCGGAGTCCTTGAATTCCGAATCGAGTTCGCGTCTCTGGGACCCAACTCCCATGGCCCAGCCTCGCTCACTTGCAGCCCTTGCAAGACGTTCGTTGATGATCTTTGCATCCGGATGTCCGGCCGTCATGCCGGCAATGAAAAACGGGTTTGGCTTTGGAGCTCCAAACCAAAGGGATTCAAGACTGATCTCACCCAAATCAAGGTCAGGAAGCGAATCATGAACCAAAGACCAGTGATGGAGGGTACCGGACTCCACTGCCTCCGCCTCCTTGGCGAGTGAGTAACGGATATGATCCGCCTTCCGGTTGATAAACTCTTGATCTTTCATAGGTCTCCTGGCTGCGAAGCATAGCACAAAATAATACCTGATTGAAGAGTTTGAGTTATGAGAGCCATTCTTTTGTTAACCGGAAGGGTTTATCCCGGAGTGGCCCTTCTGAATGGGCATGGCCTTCGCAATCAATAATTAAACCTTTGTGTTGGCGGAGGCTTAGCCGAATCTTGCGAGTCTGGACTGACCAAAGCAAGGCCGAAGGATGCGGCTCGGAGGCTAATCACACGTATTCTCAGTGCCATGCCCACTCAAAAAAGCCGGCTTCAAACTCCCCTCTTTACGCCACACCGGAAAGGGGGCAGCGTAGGAGCCGATGGAATGGCAGGCCCTTTTCAATGCAACACTGATCCGCGAGCTGGAGCTTCAAAACAATCCGTCCTCGAGACTGCGGGAAGCCTTGCTGTACGCTGCGCGCTCACCGGGAAAGCGTCTGCGCCCGAAGTTCGTGCGCGAATCTGGACAACGATTCGGGCTTCCGGATTCCACGATCGATCTTTGTGGAATTGCAATCGAGTCGGTGCATCTTTTCTCGCTGATCCATGATGATCTTCCGGCGCTGGATGATGACGACCTGAGACGCGGTCTTCCCACGCTCCACAAAAAATTCGATGAGGGTACCGCGCTACTCGCAGGAGATGAGCTGCTCAATCTCGCGTATTCCTTTTTTCTGAAGATCAAAAACGGAGTTTCAAGTGAAAATCTCCTCACCGCGCTTCACTACTTCTCGAAATGCATTGGAGGAGAAGGCATGATCGGCGGACAGATGCTTGAACTCGAGCTGCTTCACTCGGGAACAACGCCGGATCTTCCGACATTGCTCAAGATTCAGGACATGAAGACCGGAGCCCTTTTCCGGGCAAGCATTTTGATTCCCGCACTTATTGCGGGGGAATCCGAGTCATCCGGAATCTTTCAAACTCTCGAGTCCTATGCAAACTCCTTCGGATTCGCGTTCCAGATTGCGGACGATCTCGAAGACGAGTATCAAGATGAAGAGGAAGCGCGGAAAAACATTCTCTCTTTGATGGGAAGGGATGCCGCCATTCGAATGGCAGTGGACGGTCTTGAATTGCAAAAAATCGCAGGCGAATTCACTCCGACCGGATTTCTCCTGAGCAAACTACAGTCAAAAATATAACATTCAAGCGACTCCGCTCCTGAACCGAAAGGAAAGGGAGATGAGATTCGCTCCCTTTTATCTTCTTTTTGCAATCCTTGCAGGTCCGGACGCCCGGGCACAATCGAATGCTCCCGCTGTGGATCCCGAATCCCATTCGGGATCACTCTCCTCGGAACAAAATGACCTTCTTGAATTCAAGAGAAGAGCTGACGAAAAAAGTGAAACCCTCCGTTCCATCGAGAGACAAGACCAACAGAATGATTACGGCAATCGCACAAGCAATTTTCAAGCGGGAAATCTTCTGATCGGTCGGGAACGCGCAGCGAACATGGTGCGTAGCCTTCAGGACGAGCAATTCAGGAGAGCCCTTACGCGCGTTACAAGCCGCGGAAAGCAAATCCTCGAAGAAAACAAATCCTTTCAAACCCCTATCGCGATCCTCGCCGGGGCCGCCTCTTTCTGGTTTGGCGCAACTCTTCGACTATTCCGGGGGGAATCCATTCTGATCAGTTCGAGGTTTGAAGGACGAGCCCGGCGCGCGGAATTCACGCTTCAAAGCCCGTTTCTCAACAGCAAACTCTTTATCGAGGGAGGAACCGGATTCAACCTGAACATCAACCGGTCGATCGCATCGATCAACTCAACCGCTGAGGTGAATTTCATCAGTCGAACCCAATCCTTTTCCACCGAATTCCATCATCCGATCACACCCCACCTCGATTTTTCCATCGGAGCAAGCCAGATTCCGGAATTGAACAACCGCACCGATGGTCGGGCTCGAATCCAATACCAGTTCAACTTTTAGGGGGCTCTCCATGAAACGAAAAGAAAAGCCCCTGACCATCGAGGAAATCAAAGCAAAGCTCACCCAGCAGAATCTTTCGAACTGGATTCATTCCGAACCAAAGCTTTCCCTCCTGCCCACTCCGGAAGGAATCAAAATCCTGCCCCTCTCCAGCAGTGCGGAGAATGAATTGCTCCTGCTTTTTTTGGTCGACCTCACTCACTACTCCTCGGAACTTGTTTTGGAATCAATCGATCGCCTTCATCAGGAATACAAAGCCCTTCCATGGAAACCGATTCTGGTGATCGAGCCGAAATACCTGTTTTTGAAGGACACCCGGTTTTTTGATCGTTTCCGATCCTTCAAGACATTCGCCTCAACCTCGATGTTTTTGGACACAAAAGGAGAGTGGTTTGAACACTTCAATGCAGGGGACGGGTTGATTCTGCTCCTCCACCGGGGTGTTGAAATTCTCCGGGTTCCTCTTGTGCCGGGAGTCTCCGGACCAATTTCAAAAGTGGAAAGAGCCCTTCAGGACGGTTTGCGCCTTGAGGATCCCGGACTTCCCCTGTTCAGGGTACAACCACAAAATTTTTCAAAGTCTCCGGATCTTCGCATCACGTCCCCTTTGGAACTGAGCACGACCGGCGCCTGGATCACCTCCCCTGGATCGATCATGAGCGAAGACTCGAACGCCCAGCTCGGTTTTTACTTCGAAGGCTCCAATCTGAGACTTGTCGGCACCTCTCATCCGAACTCGCGCGAAGCAACCCGATTCGTCATCACCCTGAATCAGGAACCCATTCCAACCGCACATTATGGCTCGAGCACCAAACTTGGCGAAAAAGGCACTTCCATATCTGAAGTCTCGAAATCCCAGGGCGTTTACGAGTTGATCTCGTCCACCACTCCGCTTCGCGGGGACATTCGGATCAGGTTCCTGAATGCGGTCGAAAACCCCGTGATCATTTACGGCTTCCGGGCAGCCTAGCCCGAAGATTCCGTTTGAAATCCGGATACCGGATTCTCTCGAGTGCAGTTCCGAGAATTCTCGCCGAGTATTCACTCTCGGTTTCCTGAAGAAGCGCCGCCTCATCCGTTACAAGATACCCGGCCACCCCGGAGTCGGGGGTATTCTTCACGATCTTGAGATTGTAGGGGCAGGCTTCCTGGCAGAGATCGCAACCCGCGACGAACCCTGCAGTCGGAATCTGTTCGGACCACTCCCCCCGTTTCTCAAGCGTAAGGTAGCTGATGCATTTTTTAGAGTCCAACTCATGGGATTGAAGCGCCCCGGTCGGACAGGCACTCAAACATCGGGAGCAGTTCCCGCAATAATCTTTGAGAATTTTCGGGGATTCGCCGAACTCCTGATTCGTAAAAACGACCCCGATGAACACATAACTTCCAAGAGCGGGGTGAATGAGAAGCGTGTTTTTTCCAATCCATCCAAGGCCGCAAAGCATGGCCCAGGTGCGCTCCAGGACCGCAGATGTATCGACACAGATTTTGTATCGAAAGCCCTCGGGCAAGTGCCCCTGTTTCCGCAGGGACTGAAATGCGGCCTCCAGCGAGTCCTTGAGCGTATCGTGATAGTCAGGCCCATTCAGATAGCGGGCATACCGGAGTTCTTCCGTGCCTACGGGATGTGGAGGATACGGTTTCAATACCGCAATCACGCTTTTGAGTTCCGGGAACACAAGAGTTGGATCCAGTCTTCTTGCCAATCCCCGATCAAGGTAATGCATGTCCCCGTGCAAACCGCGGGAAATCCATTCCCGATAGCGTTCCGCATGGGTCGAATAAATGTCTTTTGCCCGGGAAAAATCGACAACGCCCGAAACCGGAAAGCCAGAATCGCTCAGCGCTATTGAAAAATCATTCCAGATCGGATCAGTGCGCAAGACTTCCACTACGCATCTCAAGACCCTTTGTGATCCGGGTGGTGAGTCCGATAGCCGCTTGAAGCGCAGGCTTCTCGATCCGAACCAGCTTCCCAATCAGATCCACCTCGGCAAGCTCCGTGATCTCCACGATTGCGAGGTCTCCGGGATTCAATTGAGTACCTTCATTTGCTCCAAGGTCATTGATCAGAACCCGACCGTCGATCTCCTGAGCCTGAGTCGGCATGCGCGCCTGAATGAGCAGAGCCGTTTCTTCGGCGGAACCTTCCACCATGACCTGCACTTGCTTGCCGATGAGTCCCGAGAGTTTCGATCCGCGCTGACGCTGCAACAATTCGATCAATGCCTTCCGGCGCTTTCGCTTCACATTGGCATGAAGCTGGCCGTCCAATTCCGCAGCCTTTGTGCCCTCTTCTTTTGAATAACTGAACACACCCACATGATCGAGGTCGAGCGTCTCAAGATCCTGGCAAAGTTCTGCGAACTCAGCGTCGGTTTCAGTGGGAAATCCGACAATGATCGAGGTCCGGATGACAAGTCCCGGAATTTTCGCGCGAAGCTTGCCCATCAGGTCATACAGCTTTGCCTTGGTGAGTCTGCGGTTCATGAGCCCGAGCACCCGGTCATTGGTGTGCTGAATCGGCATATCGAGATATTTCACGATCTTGGGCTCCCGCGCGATGATCTCGACCAACTCATCCGAGAACTGGTCCGGATACACGTAGTGAAGCCTGATCCACTCGATTCCTTCCACTTTACAAAGCTCGGGAAGAAGCATTTCCAGATTTTCCTTGTACTTCCATTCCATCCCGTACTCGGTAAGGTCCTGGGCCACGAGGTTGAGCTCCCGGACGCCCTCCGCGGCCATGGTCTTCGCCTCTTCCACCAGGGACGCGATGGTCCTGGAGCGGACATTTCCGCGGAGTTTCGGGATGATGCAAAACGCGCATCTGCGATTGCACCCCTCTGACAACTTCAAGAAACCTGAAAACTTCGCTCCGGTGTGGACGCGCGCGTCCTTTTCGGTGTGAATGAAAGCAGGAAAATCGATGTAGGATCGCTGGGGAAGCGGAGCTCCCTGCTCGCGGGCCTTTTCATGCTGATCGAGAAGCTCCGTAATCTTGTGATACTGACCGGTACCGATCATGAGATCCACTTCCGGCATCTCTTTTTCAAGTTCCTTCGCATACCGCTGCGGAAGACAGCCCGAAACGACGAGGGCTTTGCAGTTCCCCTCTTCCTTGAATTGCGACATCTCGAGAATCGTCTCGATCGACTCCTCTTTTGCCGCCTGAATGAAGGAACAGGTATTCACAATGATCACTTCCGCTTGATCGGGCTCTTTTGCGATCTCGTAGCGGTCATTCTCAAGCTTTCCGAGCATCACCTGGGAATCAACGAGGTTCTTCGGACACCCAAGGGAAACAAAATACACGGGAGATTTTTTCATAAAATTCTAGTCTCTGAAATTTCCAAAACTCATGGGGAGTTTCAATTTTTCCTGGCTTCCACGAAGAAGCCCGATGCACTCCTGAAGATCGTCGCGGTTTTTGCCGGTGACCCTGACTTTTTCATCCTGGATCTGGCCCTGAACTTTCATCTTGGAGTCCTTGATGAAAGCGATGACTTCTTTTCCCTTGTCCTTGGAAATGCCTGCCTGCACTTCGATCACCTGACGTACGGATCCGCCAAATGCGGCCTCCACCGGCTTGTAATTCAAGGAAAGAAGGGAAATCCCCCTCTTGATCAACTTGGTCTGGACGATATCCTTCAAATTGTCGAGCTTGGAATCCTCGGAGCAAACCAAAGTAATGGTCTTCGCTTTTTTGTCGAACGTGATTTCGGATTTCACATTCTTGAAATCGAAACGGGTCGCAAGTTCTTTCAACGCGGCATTCACCGCATTGTCCACTTCTTGCCAATCTACATCGGAGGTAATGTCAAACGAGGGCATAGGATTCCTTTCGAACTTGCCATTTCTATAATAGCTGTGTATTAAAGTCAACTGTAAGGCACACTACCATGAAAATCATTGAAGCTCTTTGTTTCGCTCGAATCCATAGACACCTCACCGCTGCGATATCAGCATCACTGCTTCTTGCATTGCTCCTGCCCTCCAGGTCGCATGCGATTCCCGCATCCAGCCTGCGCTCGGGCGATGTGATTCTGCTCTCCCTTCCTTGCCGCATCTGCAAAGTGATTGAGGCCGAAGAGGGTGCGCCCTTCTCCCACATGGGGGTAATCCTCCGATACAACAACCAGATTTCCGTTCTCGACGCGTACCATGAGGTCCGGGAGCTGCCGCTTTCCGAGTTCATCAAGCTCCGGGATCCTTCGAGCCAACCCGTCATTCTTCGGGCAAGGGGCCGGGCCGAAAGCTCGATTTCCAACTCCAGCTTTCAGATGCTGTTGCGATTCAAGTTGAAGTTCCGCGGACACAGCTACGACTCGGATTTTCTTTGGGATAACAGGGATGAAAAAGGAGAAAAGCTCTACTGCTCCGAATTCGCCGCAAAGTTCCTGAATGCCTACCTGCCTTCGCCCATCGAACCAAAACCGATGCATTTCCGGGTTTCTCGCGAAGACTGGATCCGGTTTTTCAAGGGTCCGCCACCCGACGGCAAACCCGGCATTTCGCCTGCGGACTTTTTCCGCTCTCCCCTGTTCCGGAATCTCGGAACACTGAATCCCTGAATCACTCAGTCACCAAGCTCGTGTTTGAGCTGATCGACGAATCCCTGAAGGTAATTCGCACGTCTTCGGGCCTCGGCCCGAGCGCTTTCCGTTTGAAAGGTCTCCGGGAGTTTCAAGAGCTTTGTAAAAAAGTGATCAATGGTGAAAGATCGATCATCCAACTGCCGATTTGCGGCGAATGGGTCGGAATCATGAAACAGGGATGCACCCATCGAAACCCCGGTTGCGATGGTGCGATAGAGGCCAAGCGCACCAAGAGCCTCGAGGCGATCCGCATCCTGAAGTGATTTTCCGATCAGGTTTTCGGGAGTCCTTCCCCCGGAATAACTGTGATCAAAGATTGCCGTTCTGATCACAGCAATCATTTCCTCGGGCTTCCAACCGAGTTCCACGAGCCATTCTTCAGCCTTTTCCGCACAAAGTCTGGCACTTTCCTTTCGCAAAGGTGAGCTCTTCGGAACAGGCACGCAATCATGCAGCAAGGCGCCTGCGATCACCGCATCCTGTTCCTCCAAGGTCGGACTTCGTCCTTCCACCAAAGGCATCTCTTGCTTCAGAATCCGATGAGCGAGTTTTGCAACCCTGAGGGTGTGATGAAAATCATGGCCTGCGTCCGCAGGGGGAATTTCATGCACACGATCCCGAAGCACCCTGAGATGCGGATTTCTCTCAAAAGCCGATTCCATCAGGATTTTCGCGCCCACTCCGGCTTGTAGAAGTACCGCTCGTACTGCCGATTCAAAAGTGTCCAGATTCCGGGCGCCTGATCCTGCTCGATGAAAACCCGAATCGCATTCACCTTGGAGTCCAGATCATCAATCATGTGGATGATCACTGCCTCAATACAGGCAGGCTCCTTAGGCGAACCGTACTCAAGCTTGCCGTGGTGGGCTAGAACCACATGTTTTGCCAAAAGCTTCTTCTCGATCGGAAACGGGCCAGGCAGACGCCCTTCCTGCGATTCGAGCCATTGGATTTTTTTCTCAATGAGTTCGGACCCCATCACGAGGTGTCCCACCAAACGCCCTTCGGTGGTGTAATCCGTCACCCGGTCAAACTGCAACTCCCAGATCTTTGCAAGGTCATGCAGGAATCCCCCGACCAAAAGCAAATCACGATCCACATGGGGCGCATACTGCTTGGAAAGAAAATCAAGAGTCTTTGCAATCGAGACCACGTGTTCCAGAAGTCCCACCGGATAGGCGTGATGCACGCTTTTCGCGGCCGGCGCTTTCTTGAATTTCGCCACCACTTCGGCATCGTCCACAAAAATGGACTCAAGGAGTCCGCGGTAAAACGGATCCTGCATGGATGCGATGATGGTCCGCGCCTCGGCATAAAGTTTTTCCGGATCCAATCGGGACTCCGGAAGATATTCGTCGATGGTGACCTCATCCTCCCGAAGCACAATCAGATCCTTGATGTGTACTTGGATCCTACCATTGAAATTCTGCGCCACTCCTTCGACTTGCACGAAGGAATCCTTGACGGCCTGGGCGTTGTATTTCGGAACCTGGTCAAAAATCCGCGCTTCCAAGTCCCCCGACTTGTCCGTCAAAATCACGTTCATGTAGGGTTTGCCCGTCTTGCCGGTCGCGACAGCGCTGTACTTGATCAGGAAGGGGCTTGAAACGCGCTCGGATTCCCGGATTGATTTTGAAAACTGGGTTTTTGGGTACTTCATAAGTGCAAAGTAATGTACTCTAAACCTACGATGAAACAAAGGGTTTTGCTCAAAGGGAAGCCGGGTCTCGACCTCCTCCATCGAATTAGTTCAGCAGATATTTTGAATCTTTCCAAAGACCTGAGAACACAAGCGCTCATCCTGAATCCCCAAGGACGAATCTTGAGTTATTTAGAGGTCACACTCAGGGATCAGGACTCCGTCGAGATCGAATTCGAAGATGAGTTTCTGGTTCACCTTGAGCATTACACCTTCTCGGAACGCTACACGATCGAACCCCTCCCGCCCTCGAAGGAACCCACGCCTTCCGATCTTGAACGAATCCGGGCACTCGTTCCAAAAGAGGGGCAGGAATTCAAACCGGATGGCACGACCAATCCGCTGGAAGTGAATCTCAGGTCCGCGATTGCGGATCAAAAGGGATGCTATCCGGGACAAGAGGTGATCGAGAAAATCATCTCGCTTGGCTCACCCGCAAGAAAACTGTGCCGGATCCGAAGGGTTTCCGGGGGGGAAGATCCGATCGCACCCGCTTCCGTTTGCGGACCTGACCACCTTGAGGCGGGAACCCTGACATCAGTGAGTCAAGGAGAGGGGCTTGCGATCTTGAAGCGGACTCACTGCAAAGAGGGACAAAGAATTTTGATTTCAAACCAGGAGTGGCTGGTGGAAAAGGTGGCGGAATGAAACTGAAACTTTTGATGCTGATTTTTTTGTCTGGCGTGATCTCCTCATGCAGCAGTATCCCGAGTTATCTTGAGACTGCGGGACTTTCCCCCTACACTCGGTACAAAACCTTCGACACGGACCACTTTCATTTTGTTTATGCCGAAGGATATTTTGATTTCACATCCAAGGCCGCGGGATATTTCGAACAAGCCCACTCGATTCTTCAGCCGATTCTGAAATGGTCCCCGCGAACCCGGACCAACGTACTCATCGCAGACAACGAAGATGCGGCAAACGGATTCAGCATGCCCGCCCTCCGGGTCGGCATGGTCTTGATCGCAACTCCGCCTGAGACCTGGTTTGCCACCTCTTATACCGAAGACTGGATCAAGCTTCTTGTATTCCATGAATACACCCATTTTTTAAACATCGACCCCACCACCGGCTGGATCGACGGGCTTCGTGTGATTTTCGGAGATGGAATTCGTCCGAACGGTCTTCTTCCACTTTGGATGCTGGAAGGTCTCGCGGTTTACATGGAAACCCGCACAACAAAACTCGGTCGCGGTCGCAGTCCCTATTGGGAATCGATTCTTCGATCTTTTGTGAACGAAGGAAAACTCGATCCCGACTCGGCTGAAGGTCTAACGCTCGACCGGATCAACGGGGACTACCCGTATTTTCCGGGCGGTGAAATCAATTACCTTTTTGGCTACCACATGCTTCACCAGTTTTCGAAAGACAAGGTCGCCTCCGAGGATCCGGAGTCCGCTATGGGAGATCTTTCCATGAGATCTTCTTCCCGTGTCCCCTATTTCATCGAGGGCAATCTTCAAAATGTGATGAATCGAAACTGGAAGGACTACTGGGATAACTTCACCCGCGAGACCGAACTTCGAATGGGGGAGCAAATCAAGGGTGTCGTAAAATCCGGAGAAACCAACCACGAAGTGATTGCGAAGAGCGACTTTTCCGCGCTTTCTGGCGCGTGGTCTCCGGATGGCCAATGGCTGGCCTATACGGAAGCCTCGCTCGATGACCGGACCCGTCTCGTATTGCTCAATGTTAAGACCGGAGAAAAGCGCGCACTGGATGAGAAGATTCTCGGAGTTGGAGTGGCCTTCACACCGGATTCAAAACACCTTGTGTTCAGCGCTCTCGTCCGGGAACACAGCTATTCGCTTTTCTCTGATCTTTTCGACTACAACATCGAGACCGATTCAACCGAGCAACTCACTTCCGAAAAGCGGGCAAAGGATCCTGCCATTTCTTCGGACGGGAAAACCATTGCCTGGCTCAGCGTGGATCATGCTACGCCCAGAATCGAGTTTGCTCCTCTCAACCTCGAGGGAAGGCATCTGGCGCTTGGAGATTCCAAAGTGGTTTTCACTCCGGGAAAATTTGCGATTCTCGGTGGTCCGAAATTCCTGAATGACACCGAAGTGCTCTTTTCAAACCAGGAGTACGGTTCTGCCGAATCACTGATTCAATCCGCAAACATCACAACCGGCGACTCAAAGGTCCTGATTCGGGATGGAGAAATGAATCGCTACCCGGTCGCCCATCAGGGACGGATTTTTTATGTCTCCAACCGGACTGGAATTGAAAACATCTATGAATGGAAAAAAGGCGAGAGCAACCGCATCACCAACGTCATCACTGGCACCATTTTTCCGTTTTTCAGCCCGACCGGCGCCTTGTGTGCAAATCTGATGACTTCAAACGGATACCAACTGGTCCGGTTCAAGAGCACAGAAGATGAGCTTGAGGAAATCAAGCTTGCCACGCCCCAGGCTCCCGCAACTCTTCCTGAAGCGATGAGTCCGCCTGAACTGAAGGTCGAAGAAGAGATTGCAAAAGACTATTCTCCCCTCCCGAGCCTGCTCCCCCGCAGCTGGTCTCCGTATTTCGGATATCAGGGCGCTCTTGGATCCACCGTCGGCGCTTACGCTCTAGGCTTTGATACCACCGGGCAGCACCAATACAGCATCGTTGGCGGGTACAACTCGAAGCTAGGCAACTTCGATGGAGCCATTGCCTACACTCTCTACACAACCCGTCCCGCGTTCGACATTGCGATTGATTCTTTGACTTCGGTTTACGACATCACGAATGACGCCCGCGATTTTTACAAGCGCTCCACTCGTGCAGAGGTCACCGCATCCTATCCCCTTCTCTGGGCGCGGAGCAGGCTTACCCCGTCGATCTCGCTCTCGAACGCTTGGAACCGGGTTTATGATCTCGAGACAGGTGAGAAAATCGCTCGAAACGATTTCCAGTACTCCAATCCCTATGTACCAGGAATCGGTGCAGCACTTTCGTTCACCAACGCCCGAACCACGCGGCTCGGCTTCATGCCTGAAATGGGTGAGGACCTTTCGGTCGGGGCCCGGAATATTTACAATCTCGATCGGTATTCCATCCTGAAGTATCAATTCGGCTGGAAGCACCATTTCGGACTCGGAAATCATTTCGTACTCCGCTCCAAAGCCCAGTGGCTCGGATCAAGCCGAAGCATCGACCGGACATTGCTTGTGGAAAAACAGAACAACAATTTGTTTGACCGGGGAGACGAACTCTCTTTCTCCCGGGTTGCGTTCCGCGGATACTCCAACAGCGATCTCATCCCTCTCGAACGAAATGCGGGAGTTGCGGCCCTTGATTTTCATTTTCCCCTATCGCGTTTCTTCTTCGGATTGAGCGACACGGCACCCGTCTTTTTCAAACAAAGCCACGGTTTTGTTTTTGCCGAATCCGTGCTTTTCCCGCAGTCGCAAGGCAGCACAAAAGTGCTTCCCTCGCTTGGACTTGGACTCAGCATCGATACCCAGCTGTTGCTGAGACTCCCGCTTCGCTTCAATCTTGAGTATCAAGAGGGGTTACGAAAAGAGTTCGGCGGCTCTTCCCTGCTCTTTTTGTCGATCCAATCGGCGTCACTGATCTAAAGAGGAAGATTCCGCAGGATCGCGTACGCGACAAGAACGAAAATCGACAGGAGCGATCCCCGTCTCAGAAAATGGCTCTCAAGAAACACGCCCGTGAAACCACCGGATCCCGTGGCAACAGCGCCCGTTGCCACAAGAAGGATGGCTGCGAACGGAATCGAGAGTGCGTTTTCGAGAAAAGCGTCCCGCCAGTCAAAAAAAGCCAAATGAAGAAACGAATGGGTCATGCCGCAAAAGGCGCACTTTAGGCCAAGGATGATTCGAAGGGGACAAACCTTGGGCAGGGAATCCAAAGCAGAGATCAGATTTGGCTTCCCCACTGCATGAGCGAAAAAAAGGGCTGTTCCAGCAAAAAACAGCAAGAGTCTCGCCACCATTCTCGGAACTGGCTTATGGATCCGGATTTTCTTCCCTTCATTCATGCAGGCAGAAACCTATCCCAACCCTCTCCTCTTTTCAGCTCTCAATGAAATTAATGGAGGCTAGCCCCCTTAAAGTCGTATCTTTTTGATCAATTTTTTGTTTGCAATTTTTACATAGCTAATGTAGAATCGCCGAGCACTATGGGAACCGCTTCCGCACTCACTCTCATTCGAAAGCTCAATGAAGAATTTGATGGAAGCCTTGAGTTTCTGAATCGTGAACTCTCATTTGCAAAATTCGCAGTCGCCAGGACCAATTCAAAAGGCGAACTCCCGAAAGATCAATTTCTGGCAAGCCCCGGATTTCCATCCTTTGATCCAAGAACACTCGACCAGGCAATGAGACTTCGCCAAAGCGTGATCGAGCCTCTAAGCCAGGTCTTCATCGTACCTTGTCTTTATGAAAACCAACTTACCGGAGTTCTCTTTGCATCCCATCCGGATCAAAGATGGATCCAAAGCGAAATGCTTCTCATCGAACTTGCCGCAACCGAGCTTGGACGGATTTTGTCTCCGGTAAACCCGGGTCTTACTCTGGGTGCCGGCGTAAAAAGCAAAGGAAAGGGCTCGCGCTCTTCCGCGACCCTCCAAATGATCGGACAAAGCAAGAATCTCGAAGAAATCAATCAGATGATTGGCCGGGTCGCTCCCACCACCGCTTCTGTTTTGATCTTGGGTGAAAGCGGTACGGGAAAAGAACTGATTGCGAGAAAAATCCATGAATTGAGCGATCGCAGGGATCTTCCTTTTGTTGCCATCAACTGTGGCGCGATCACCGAGACCTTGCTCGAGAGCGAACTTTTTGGTCATGAGAAAGGCTCCTTCACCGGCGCCACTTCCACCAAGAAGGGCCTTGTTGAAATTGCAAACCATGGGACCCTTTTCCTTGATGAGATTGGCGAAATGGCTCTTTCCCTTCAGTCAAAACTTCTTCGCTTTTTGCAAGAAGGCGAGATCTATCGCGTAGGCGGAAAAGAGCCCATCCAGGTGGATGTGCGGATTCTGAGC
>CANGWP010000045.1 GCA_947457605.1 Bdellovibrionales bacterium
AGCTTTGAATTCTTCAGTATAATTGCACCCGACCCGCCAGAAGTACTTCCCAGGTTTTTTTACGGGAAACGTATGAAAGTTCTTTTTCGTACTGATCTTGAAGATCACTACCTTGAAGTCTCCGGTTTTTGAGACATTCAGCTCGAAGCTTTTGCAAATTTGCATTTGTTTCCAGGTCAATAGGACTTCATGGCTCTCTCCCTTCAGATAAAACTCAGGGAGATCGAAGTTGTTTCCAGGAGATGCAAGAACGGGAGTTGGCAGCTTCCATGTGGATTCTTGAGGCTTGGACTGGATCTTATCACCCTCACGAAGCATTCCTTCCACCCACCAGCGGATCTTCCCTTCCGCTTCGAGAGGAAGATTCCATCGGTATTCGGTGTTGTTCGTTTCAAAACTCAGGGTCTCATTTCCATGCTCGATCTTGAGTGTGTAGGGAAGCTTTACCCGGTATCCGCCATCTTTCCACTTGAAGATGAACTGTTGCTCCCTCATGTCCGCCTCATCTGTAATGAGGGGAGTGGCGGGCAGGGGAGTCACTTCCAGGTCTGGAACTGGTTGAAGGGGTGCCACAAACCTGGAAAGCAGCGGTTGTTCAACCTTGGCTTCAGGCATGGGCTCGGATTTGATTTCCGTCGGTTCAGGTTTAAGGTTCGACAGAAAGTCAGTAATCATCTTTCCAGCCTCGGGACTCCGTGCCATTTCTTTCGTCAATGGCGGCAGTTTCTCGGGGGCAGCGGGGACTTCACTCAGGGTGTTTTGAGCTGGAACTACCGCTGCAGCTGCCGGTGCCGGGGATTCCGTCGCTACCGGGATTTCGACAGGTGGGGGTGCGGTGATCACGATAAAGTCCGTAGGAGTTGTCAGGGGTTCCGAAACGGCAACCTCTTCTGGAGTGGATTCTTCCGTTTTCGAAATGTTCGAAGGCGGCACGCCAGGTTGTGGAGCGGGAACGTCCTTTTTAGCGGGAGGGGCAGGTATGATCTCCTTTAAAACGTCGCCGGTGAGTGATTGAAAAACAATCGGTGCTGATTCTTCCTCGACTTTGGCTTTGATTGCCCCGGCTTGAACAGTCACATTGAATTTCTTTTGGATTCCTTTGAAGGAGAAGGTGCGTACCGGAGAAATCTTGATCATCGATTCAGGACCAATCTCAAGAACGCTTCCATCCGACAAATTGATCCGCGTCGAGGACTCTTTCCCTGTAATGAATGTGTCACCGACAAAAACAGGGTCCCCGGAGCGGGTTGGAATAAACGCGAGTCCATCCTCTCCCCGGCGTCGCACAATTCTGGAGGGGCGAACGACCTCACCAATCGGACTCAAGGTTAAAATATCACGGGAAGCAAAGATTCGATCGGTGATCTGTATGTTCGAGAAGAGAATGGCTCCTGGAATCAACATGAGCAGAAGGCCAATCAGGAGAACAATCTTTTCGGTGTTTCGTGATTGAAGCAAACCGCTTTGATTCATGCCGTGGTTTCCGAAGGACTGCCCGAGTTGCTGAAAAGTACATAGGTGACATCGTCATTCGGTACGATGTCTTTATAGAAATCCTGCAAATCCTGATTCAAGGTGCGGGACATTCCATCGATTCCCTCATTGGATGCCGATGCCATCCTTGATCGGAGACTCTCTTTTGCCATCGCTTCTCCGGTCTGATTCACATTCTCAAGGAGTCCATCCGTGTAGAGGAAAAGGGTATCCTTTTCGCTGAAAGGAATGGTGACATCTTCAGATGCTTCGAATCCTGAGCGCTCGCCAAGGCGCGTGCCTCTGGATCGCAATGATTCGAACTTCGGTTTGTTTTCCACGGTCTTAAGGACCCACGGATTGTTATGACCCGCATTTGCGTAGGTGAGGGTTTTTTTCTCGAAATTGTAGGTTGCGATGAACATCGTCATGTTCAGTTCGCTTTTCGCCGAATTTACGATCACCTCGTTTGCAATTTCCAGGAGCTTGCTCGGGGTTACCTTGATGTCCGGAAACTCGGAAAGAATCTTTTGAATTGCGGAGAAACATCCGTGGGCGGCTGCGGTCAGCATGGCTGGCGGAAGTCCGTGTCCAGTGGCGTCGGAAATCAGAATGGTGAGGTCCTTTTCCGTTTCCACGTATCCCCACCAATCACCGCCGCACTCTTTGGCGGACTGATAATGACTCCGAATGGTGTATCTCGAGGAATCAATTCTGGGGGGAGGAATCAGGTTTTGCTGGAGGTTCGAAGCGATTGCAACTTCCTGTTCGATTTTGACTTTTTCAATGCTCTCGAGAAGGAGCTCTTTGATTTTTTTCGACATCTGGTTCATCGACTTCGAAAGGATTCCGATTTCGTCGGAGGTGTTTTCTTTTAGCTCGAGATCGAAATTACCCCCGGAAATTACAAAGGTGGCCTCGGTAAGCTCGGTAAGGGGGTGAGTCAGTTTTATCGAGAAAACAACCACGACGATCAAGGATACGCCGAGAAGAGCGAGACCCATGAGGAGCATCTTCTCAAGAAGCATATACGTACCCCTCATCGCATCCCGGTACTTGATCGAACTCAAAATCATGATGTTGTATCCTGGCAGATTGTAAGTCCCAAGATGCATCTCGCGACTCTCAGGCATTTTGTACTCAAGGGTCCCGATGGATATCGGGGATTTGCTTGCTGTTTGGAAAAGCGGGCTTTCCGGATTGATCTTTGTCCCCGAAGCATAGGAGTTTCGGGTGTCAAGAAGTACCGTGCCGGAACGATTCAAGATCCAGGATTGAATGCCTCCGGAGCGTTTTTGAAGCGGTTCCAGATTCAAAAGCGCCCGCATGACCGAATATTTTGACTCCGGATCCTTGTTTTCAATGATGGTGTAGATGTAAACTCCGGCGCCATCTTCTTTTGCGGGAATGGCTTCATATGCAACTCCCGATTTCTCAAGCTCTAGAAGCATGTCCTTGGAGGGCGCAGCTTTCAGGGTTTGCTGGCCCCAGGAGAAAATCTTTTTTACGCCGGATCCGATTCTGGGAGAGGAGAAAATCTCGAGATTTTTGATGCTTTGCTGTTTGTTGAGCGCTTCCGAAGTTTTCTCATCCAAAGCCGGGAGGAGCTTCAGAATCTGGGTTGCGGATTCCACAGTCGATGCGAATTGCTGGCCGAGCAACTGGGATTGATTCGTCTGCGCTTCATAAGTGAAGGAGCTGGTTTCCTCAGAGAGGAAGTTGTAGGCGAGAAGGAATGCGGAACTCATCAGCACAATTACGATGAGGGTTGCCCCTAAAAGGAGTTTCAGACCCAAGGTTCGACGCGGTTTTGAAGTGGGTGTCACCTTTATAATTATTGGTCTAAATTGTAGAAAATGCCAAAGATTTTGATAGACTGTGATCTCATGAACCAGTTCCCGGAAATGGCGGCAAGAATGGGTTTTTGGACCACGATCCTCCTTTGGCTATGCCTCTCGGGAGGCGGGATATTGGCGCAAGCAGAGGATATTGGTGTTGCGGAAAGTACTGAGAACTCCCATCGTCCGGAACGCGTTATACAGGTTTTGGTGAGTCCGGATCCAAAACAACCCAAAACCGTGAAATCGATTGAGTGGGATGACTCACTTAGTCGAGTGATGACCCGGTATTTTGGAAACAGCTCAGAGTCCAACCTCAATCTTAGAGGAAAACTGGAACGAGACAGTTCCTCGAAATGGCACGTTATCTGGAATGAGAAGAGTTTTGATATCAACAAGGATGGCAGTTTCCTGATTGATATTCCTTTTGACGCAGATCTTCAGCGGCTTGAGCTTGCGCTGGTTGGTCCGAAAGGCGAAGTCGAATATCATTTTTATCAACTCAAACTCGAGCTTCCGGCGGTGCCAAAGGAGGACGGTGGGACAACTCTTGGCCCGGATTTTGCGGACATTGAGTTCAACAAGAAACTCAATCGAAGATTTTTTATCTCTCCCGGTTTGGGCCTCAGTTCGTTGTCATACTCTCAGACTTCGGTCGATCCATATCACTCCATAGTCATGACCGCAAAAGTTTCCTCGAACTACCTGCTGTTTCCTCCCAAATGGGATCTTGGCTTTACGGGATTCTTCAATTTCGTAAGTATCTCCAAAAGTTCGCCGGTTGATGTTCGATTCTTGGGGCTGAATCTCAGGCTTGGATACATTTTTCCGGAGGTCAAGGCGCCGTGGAGATTGTCACTCTACGGGGGATGGTATTATTCCACCATGTTCGCGTCGGATAGTTCTTTTGGGTACAAAAACATTTCGGGTCCCCAATTTTTCCCGGCTTTGCGCCGCAATCTCAACAATGGTCACGCGCTCAGTACCTACTTCAAGTTCTCGCCAATCAGCAACAACTTCGGGTTCTTTAGTTTGTCCAACAATGAAATCGCGACTGGTGTGTCTTACTTGATTCCAACAGAAAAACACACCTATTCAATCTCGATCGATTACGCGAGGATTTCTTTTTTTGACGGTGAGGTCGAAATCAATTCAAACAGCCTAAGTCTTGGTGGAAGTTTTACGTTCTGATTCGGGGAGATCATGGACAAAGAGCGAAAGTTGAATCGATCCATCGGCATCGTGAAGTCCGGTTGGGTATTGATTCTGACTCTTTCTTCAAGCACCCTCTGTGGCGCGGAAGCAAAGGCTGCGACTGCAATTTACCCACCCCCCCAACAAGCGACACCCCAGGCAGCGCGCTCCCCGGGCCGCTGGCGAAAATCCTTTGGCATCGGGCTTACCAGTCTCACTTATTCGCAGACAGCGGTGGAACCCTTTACGCAGAAGCTGATTACTTTGAAAGGCGGGGTTGAGATTCCAATCTCGGATTCCAGATGGAGCGTTGGAACCGGTTTTTTTTTCAATGCCATTCAGCTCTCCAATACCGGAAACTATCAACTTAAAATACTTGGACTCAATCTACGCACGGGTCGATTTCTCACCGCGCCCGAGAGGCGGATTCAGGTGAGATTCAATGGCGGTCTTTATTACAACACCTCGCTTTCTGTAATCGGATTCAAAAACATGCTGGGCCCCCAGATTTTTCCAGAGTTTAGTTATCGGATCTCTAAATTGAAATCGATTCTGATTTATGTGAAATACTCCCCGGTCGTTGTGGCAGGTGGGGCACTCGACATCATTCGCAATCGCGAACTCGCCACGGGGGTATATTTCCGTCAGTCGCTTGCGAGCGGAAGTGGATTTTTCGGAGGAATCGACATAGCCGGCCTGGATGCCGCGGCGGGTCCTGACGAGGCCAAGGTGAGATCGATCAGTTTTGGGATTGGTTTCGGATTTTAGACTTGAAGGAGTTGAAATCGGTTGCGAGTTCCTGGAAGAAATCATCTTCTCTGAATTTCAAATCGGGAAGGTTCACAGTTTTCTCAGAAGGGTCGGTATTCTTCAAATACAGTCTGAAGCGATGAATTGGCCCCGCGATCTTGTGGGAGAACCGGATCCCGAACAAGACAATCATGATGGAAGAGATAATGGTTGTGAGGATGAAGATGAGGTTCATTCGGGAGTTTTCTTGATTCAGAAATTCAAAGTAGGGTGAGTCCAGAGGAAGTTTCTGGCTGATTCCAATCTGCTGCAAATCGTTAAAAAAGATCACCGTCGAAATGTAAAAGATCCCTGAGCTAAAAAGCGAAATGAAGAGAGTCCAGCGAATCATCGCCCATTGGAAGGGTGGGTTGATGAGGAAGTTCTGCCGGGCTCGTTTGGGTGAGTTTTCCATGAGAACTAGGATCGCAAACCCATGAGCCAATGCAAGAAATATTCAATGATTACAATTTAAAAAGCCGGCCGTTATCAGGCCCTTATCAATCTTTTGACACTCCAAATTCCAACAACAATGGTAAGGTGTGGAGGTTCTAGGTATTGCTTATGGTTTTATTTACGATCTTTTCATCTTTCTTGTTTCCGGCGGGGACAGCCACCCAATTTGATTCAGATCTCATTGCTCAGTCTCTTGTGCCTCTTTTGGAACAAACGGTCCAAAATCTTGATCGTCACCGACACCGGCATTTCAACGGCGGATTGAGTGCGGTGGAGCTCTCGGCGCTCACGGCGGGTGAAAGTGCCAGGTTCGAGTCTGCGGCACTCCGGATTTTCAGGGGGACGTTTATTGATGGCCGGAAGACCATTGCAGAGTTCCAGCGAGATCCTGTGATTCGTGATGTAAGGAGCTCTTTTCGGGCGTACTCAAACAGAAAGATCAGTTTAGAGGCGCTCATGAGAGCGCTCATTCATGAGCGATTTGCTGTTGATGCTTTTCTCAATGATCCTGAACTCGGATATGCCGCATTTCACGGATTTTACCGGAAAGGCGAATGATCCAGCGATCGGGGGGTCTTTCGGAGGTAGGTTTTTTTGAAAATGGAGAGAGCTTTCAACAGGGTGCAAATTTTACGGACTTCGCTCCTCTTGTTTGTGCAGCTTTTCGCTTTTCCTGTTCTTGCGAAGCCGGGGGACGATCCGTTCACCCGGTTTTGCAACTCTGTTTTTGATTCTGTTTTAAAACGGGTTGATTCCGAAAATCGCGGTCCGATCGGGATCAAGCCTTTTCAAAAAGAATTGAAGATCATTCTCGAGCGAAAGGTTCCAAGGGGCGTATCATCTCTTACACCGGAGTATATGGATCTTGCGTATCGAGAATGGGTCTCTCTCGAAGATCCGGCCTATCACCTTACGGTTTTGAAATACCCAGTTCCAGAAGCGGCTGTCGATATTCTAGGAGCTGCGCTCGAAAACCGGATCAATTCAACTCAGATCAAGAAGATCATCGAAGATTCCCGCATGAAGGGTACTTCCAGGGAGGCATTGGTCTGGGTTCAGCGGCTTTTGGAACACCCGGATCGAAAAGACGGAAACTTGCTAAAAGCGCTTGCGGATCAATACAGGAATTCGGTGTCCCTTGTTCAAGACAGGATGAAGTACCTTACCGGGATACCCATTTTGCCCGAGCCCAAACCGGGACATGTGCGGATGTACAAGGGGTCAAATTTTTACAAGGGACCCGCGGTTTCCCAATCACAGGTTGGAAAACCCGTCTCAGAAGTTCAGGATGGGGGACTGGTTTTTTTGGATCAGAGTGACGCAAACATCCATTCGGTGAGGGCAGAGGCGTTTCATCCGGATGGGGTTTCGGTTTCGACCGACAAGACCGTTCCCATCAATTACGGGTCTCATATCTGGATTTACGAAATTCCAGCGGAAGTAGTTCAGAGGCTTCCCCGTGGTGCTCCCGGGTTGAGTGAGTATGTTTTCAAATACAGTGTTCCCGAGAGGTTTCGGATCAAGACATTGCCGAAAGCCACCTATTTAGAGTTTTTGAAGCAGGATGCGCGACGGGCGTATTCCTACGGAGACCTGATCCGACAAGCGAGCAGGAATTCGGGTGCTGATTTATTGAAAATTTTGGAAACAAAATCCGACCCGATTCTGATACGGGGCAGGAGTCTGTATTTTTCAAGTCTGATCAGTGAAAGGACGCCCACGCTTGAGCGGCACACAATCCAAGAGCATGTGCTCAGGATTTACGCTCAAAGTGATAAGTATTGGAGCACGTTTCCCTGGCATGAAATCAAAGCCCCTGCAAACGTCAATGTAAAGGGAGTGCTCCATTTCAGTTTTGCCCTGCATGAGATCGGAAAACCCCTCACCTCCGAACTGAAAGCGTCCCACCAAGAGATTTCCGCGGAAATCCTCGTGCAGATGATGAACAAGGCAGGCTATTCCAAAGCGGAGGTGGAATTGGGTCGGGCACTTGTGGGCAATGACGTGATTGGGTCCATGCTTCAGGGGACAATCACGCCACAAGAGGCGTTTGAGAAGTTGCTCGAAATCTCGAAAAAGACCAATCTGAGTCCGCGGAGCTTTTTCAAAGTGCAGAGCTATTTCTATGCCATGCATGCGAGTGCTTACTCCGATATGGCTGCGCTTTTCGTCAACGAGGGAGGGATTTTGATCCCGAAGAATGACAAATTCAAGGTTCTTAGGAATCTCTTTGAAAACGTGGAGATAAAGCCCTGATTTTTTGTTCGCAAATGATGTTTGTTTACGATAAAAAAACCCCATGAAATTGAAACCTGGAATTGTATTCGGAACCGCACTTGATGAGCTTTATCAATATGCAAAGGAGTCCGGATTTGCGCTACCCGCAGTGAACGTCGTCGGAACAAATTCCGTGAATGCGGTCCTCGAGACAGCAAAAGCTGTGAACTCACCCGTGATCATTCAGTTTTCAAATGGAGGGGGGCAGTTTTACGCAGGGAAGAGTCTGAAACTACCGAATGACCGTGCAGCAGCTCTGGGGGCGGTGAGCGGGGCTCGTCACATTCAGTTGATGGCGGAACATTACGGTGTTCCCGTTGTGATTCACACCGACCACGCGGCCAAAAAACTGCTCCCATGGATCGATGGAATGATCGAATGGAGCGAGGCGAATTATCGCGAAACCAGGAAGCCTCTCTTCTCCTCCCATATGCTCGATTTGTCCGAAGAAACCTTAGAGGAAAACATTGAGATTTCCGCCCGCTATTTCAAAAGAATGAAGGCAATCGAAACCGGAATTGAAATCGAGCTTGGGGTTACGGGTGGCGAGGAAGATGGAGTGGATAACACCCATGTCGACAATGCCCGTCTTTACACCCAGCCTGAGCATGTTGCGTATGCATACACGCACCTGAGGGAGGTGGGAGGGCAATTCACGATTGCTGCGTCCTTCGGGAACGTACACGGTGTTTATAAGCCGGGAAACGTTCAGCTCACCCCGAAGATTTTGAAAAATTCCCAAGAATATATCACCAAGCAATTCAAGACCGGGCCCAAGCCGGTGAATTTTGTATTTCATGGGGGTTCCGGTTCAACTCAGGCCGAAATTCGCGAAACCATTGAATACGGTGTGATCAAAATGAACATCGATACCGACATGCAGTGGGCATTTTGGGAAGGAATCAAAAACTACTATCTTGAAAAACAGGCCTACCTTCAGGGCCAGCTTGGAAATCCAGAGGGGCCGGACAGTCCTAACAAAAAGCATTATGATCCGAGGGTTTGGTTGAGAAAAGGCGAAGATAATTTTGTGAAGCGCCTCAAAGCCTCATTTGAGGATTTGAATAACATCAACCGGAACGGCTAATTATTCTGAGCTAATTTTTTGGAGTCGCAAAAATTCTTGAGGGTTGAATCGATTTTTTCTTGGTCGGCTTGGAATCCTACAAACGGGGTGAACCCTTCGTTCCCGAGTTGAATGGCTTGATCTCCGTAGCGATAAGTCAGTTCACGCGTGATTTCGGGTCTGTTTGAGTCAATCACTCTGAGATTGAAACCTTCGGAGGTTCTGGTCATCCCAATGAAAAGAAGCGCATGCGAGGTGATGCCGGGGAACTGGGCCATTACCCAAAGTCCTGGCTTGGATGCTTTGAATTTCACGAAAATTTTCGCCATGCGTTCTCGAAGAACCGATGGAGGCAGACTCGGACGACCATAAAGACCTCGAATCCATTGTTGGCGAATGAAGCCATCTCGTATCTGCCATTCGTTCAGTGCGTTCTGGATAAGGCCTTCATGATCTTTGCTGAAATCATTGAAGTTTGAATATCCGGGAATAGTGACGACGGAATCAAGATGAACCAAGTGTTCGATGATGTCTTTTGATTCATTTTCCGTTGGCCGAGGAAGTGCGGGTTCGAAACGGGAGAGATAAACTGCGCTTCTTTGGAGTCTGCTGTGCCACCAACAGACTCCCCCATCAAATAGCCCGCCATCATTTCGAAAGGCGATTCGATTTTCGGCGGATTCGAACTTTGCGAAAAGCTCGGCTCTGCTTTGAGAGCAGAGTTCCTGCGAGTGAGACTGTGGTGAAAAAAGCGTGAAAAAGAGTGCCAGAAGCACCCGCCATCCATGACGAATTTCCATCTCTTCAGTTTACGGAAGCGATGGCTTGAATCGAGCGGGAATATTTTGACGGGTGGGCTCAGGCGAGGTCTGGTGGTGCCTTTATTCCTGGGCCCAACAGGTGGCCGTTTTTCCGGCGCTTTTCAGAAGGCAGCGAATTTCCCGTGCTGCAATTTCATATGGAGCCCCCGCACGGGCAAGGGCATAAAAGATCTTTTTTGATGCGTATGCATTGATCTCAATCGGATCAGCCTGTGCAGCGGAGATGGAAAGCATAAAAAGAACCAGTGGCCGAACCATAAAAAACCTTTCATTCATCCTGCATGAACGTGCAGCTGGATGCAGAGTTTGAGCCTCGAGTATTGCAAACCAGAGAATTGAGACGGATTTCAGAAACCGTATCGGTGATGTGTGTTTTTTTGGCCCCTGCCGAAATGAGTGTAAACCCGATCATCCATGAGTTTTCGCTGCTTGCGATTCCCTTCACCGCCCGGTCCTTCTCGCCTTTCGTGTAAAAGGTGCACAGGCAATCCAGGTCGGGAGCAGACTCGAACCTGCAAATGAGATTGGTGGCGCGAATCAGTTCCACAGCATCGGCCCCGCTCGACGAAGACTTCACTTCAGCTCCTGCTTCGAGCAAGGCATTGAAAACTTTGCCCGAATTACCAATGGTTCCCACAGGCGTTTCCATGGAAAATGCTGAAAGGGGCAGGAGGAGGATTGAGAGCGGGATGAATTTCATGGGGAGGGTTCTATAATAGTTGTCACAAAAAGTCTATTAATTCTTTGGCAAGCACTCCTCCGGGTTCAGTCGGAATGAAACTTATTTCTTTGGCAAATTCATAAGGTTGGACGGATGGCTGGGGGGTCAATCGCTATCAAAAGGAGTGGTTTCCGCTGGGATTCCGGTGCCCGACCAAACGGAGGTTTGGTAGGCCTCATTTCGAACCTTCTTGGCTGTGACCTCGACCTCGATTACCGAATTGTATCCCTTGCTGGCAGCAAGATAGGCAAGACGCAGGATCGTCTCGTCTCGATCCGGGCAGGAATCCACCTGTTCCGGGATCCGTTCTTTCTTGGAGATCCGGAGGCCCTTTTTCTGTGTTTTGAAAAAAATCAGGGTTTGCTTGGCCTGCTCCAGGGTTTCCTCATACGTCTGAAGCTCCGGTTCAACATGTTCTGAATAGCAGCCGCCACAGTACCTCGAATGGGAAAGTTGGTCGGGAATTTCCGGAAGGAGACGAAATGACCCATGAGGTGGTGACTGCACGCAGCTCCTGCAAACCGCCGAAGCGCAGAGGCCGCACTCCAATCCTGCTTTTGGTTTTCGGCAATCCACGCATTCGTTTTCCATAATTTAAAACTAAGTATCATGCCAATGCCAAGATTGCGAATTCGAAACCCTTTGCAGGCAAAGGAGAACTTGTCTACACTAGGTCGGGGCCAAATCTATGAAAAAAATCATCATCCATGCATTGATCCTTGCGCTTTCATTGCCAATTGCTTCCGGGGCCCGAGCCGCCTCAGAATCGCCAGAAAAAATTCTGGAAGAGTCGCAACAGCTTTTTCATAAAAACGATCATGATGGAGCATTGGCTGCACTCAAAAAGTATTTTTCCAAAGTGGTCACCGAGCCCAAACGCAAAGTGAAGGCGAAGCTCAGATTTCTTGCGATTGCGGCCATGGGAAGAATTTACCTGCAGTTCAAGAAAGATCCTGCCGGAGCCATTGAATGGTTTGAAAAGATCAAAAAGACCGAGGGGCTCACAGATGCAGAAGATGACATTTTGAGTGGATGGATCGCAGCTGCCCAGGATTGGATCAAGCTTGGCAAGTTCCCGGATGCGAAGATGGGTGAGTCTGAGTTGTTTGATCTTGGAAAAAAGTATTACGAGTCAGGCCTGAAAAAACAAAAATTTACGGTTGACCAGGCGGGAGCGGCGGATTTCAGCATTGCATCCACTTATTTGGTTCCCTTTACCGTTCAATTCGACAAGAGCCCCAAGATTGGAGATGCGCTTTTCATGATGGGTGACATGCGACGTCGTTTGTGGACCAGCAACCGATTTTGGAGTGAGAATTATTATCTTTCAGAGGCAATACGCAGATTTCCCGGAACTCCTCTCGCTGTGAAATCCTACGAGGCTCTGCGCGAGGATGTTGAGTTTGCCTATACGGGGTCAAGCGGGAATCATACTCCACAATCCTGGATTGAACTTCTGGATGTATTGAAAAAGATGGCAAAAGGGGAAGATCCAAAGCTTCCCGAGTCAAAGCCGCTCCAAAAACCGTAAGCCTTTACCTTTTTTGATCGAAGTCGAGTTCCAGCCGGATTTCAATCTCATCACCCACCATGATTCCGCCTGCCTCGATCGCGGCGTTCCACATGAGTCCAAAATCCTTCCTGCGAATTTGGGTGGAGGCACTCAAAATCAAATTCGATTTTCCTGTAGTCTGAGTCCCCGTGATACGAACATTTGTACAGTGAAGGATTACGGATTTTTTTACCCCATGCATGGCGAGTTCCCCGTCAACATGGAAGCTGGTCTTGGTTTCGAAAAGAAAGTGATTTGATGAGAATGAGATCAACGGGTATTTGGAAGTATCAAAAAAGTCCGGTCCGATCAAATGCCGATCCCGCGACCTGTCATTGGTGTCTATACTTTCAACCTTGATGGAGGCACTAGCCGAGCACTCGGCGGGCACCTCGGGGTTCCACGAGAGTGACCCTTCGAACTCCTTAAAATGTCCTGTGACTCGGGATAGCATCATGTGTCGTACCTTGAACTCGATCTTTGATCTTTCCGGATTCAGCTGAAATTGCATGGAATGGGTGCTCATGGGGATTTGGTTTATGTCCATCATGACTCAGGAGTCATGCAGTTTTGATACCAAAATGCGATTGCATGTTTTTTTCGATAGTTCTGGACCGCTCGAGTTCCGAGCGATAGATACCGTTTCCATGCGCGCCGGAAAATTCAGATTTTCTGATCATACATCCAGCCTTCTGCCCTCTCCGAGCGAAGTCTTCTTGCTCGATGGGTTTCTTTCTCCATCGATTAGCATTGAACTTTTTGAACAAGTAAGAAGCGAGGTTCAGTGGCAAACGCGAGAGATTTCCCTGTTTGGAAAAAAGGTTTTACAGCCAAGGCTTGTGGCATGGCAGGGGGATTCGGGATGTTCCTATCGATATTCTGGCATTACCTGGAATCCTGACCCGTGGAGTCCTGCAGTGCAACGCATCCGAGGATTGGTGTCGGATGTGACGGATTTTGACTTCAATGGAGTGCTCCTCAATCTCTATCGAGATGGGCGCGACAGCATGGGGTGGCATAGTGATGATGAGACTGAGCTCGGGCATAATCCGGTGATCGCTTCCATATCCTTGGGCGCGAGCAGAAGATTTCTGTTTCGAAATAGGCTCGATCAGAAGCAAAAGGTGGAGGTTGATCTGAAAGATGGCAGTCTTCTGATTATGGCAGGGCCTACGCAGAAACTTTGGCAGCATTCTCTTCCGAAAAGCGCGAAAGTCGGTGAGGCGAGGATCAACCTGACTTTTCGGAGGATTGTCCCAGTTTAAGGCGTAAGACCCACGAGGGCTCTACTGATCGAATCCAAGCGTTCCGCACAGGCCGAATCATGTGCATTGGGATTGGGCGATTCCATGGGCCATCCCCCTTTGGCGGATTTTTTGTCGCGGTAGATTCCAACTTGACTAAAGTAGGCACCACTTCGGGAGGCTGCCTCGGGTGAAAGCAAAGCATAGAGTGAGGATTGAGCGCCTTGCCAGGGCTCAATCATCCCGGCCATTTTTAAGACTGGTTTTAGGATTGTATCTTGCATCCAAACGGGCATGGAAAACTTGATCAGGTTCGAGCGAACCCAGCCGGGATGCACGCTTGCGGTCGTGATGCCGGTGCCGATGAGTCGCTTTGCCAGGTGTTTTGCGTGAAGCAGGTTTGCAAGTTTCGACTGTGCGTAGGCCTCCCAGCCGTCGTATTTTTTCCTTTCGAACTGAAGGTCATCGAAATCAACCTTTCCCTCGCGACCAAACGCCTTGTCATGGAAACAGCTCGATACATTCACTACTCGGGAGGGGGCTCCGTTTTTTAATGCCGGAAGCAGGAGTTCGGTCAATAGATAATGACCCAAATGGTTCGTGCCCAGTTGGAGCTCAAAGCCATCCCGGGTTTTTCCCTTCGGGGTGTTCATGATGCCGGCATTGTTGACAAGACCGTGAATGGAGTTGTGGGATCCAAGGATGCTTTTTGCAAAGGCTCGAACCGACTCCAGGTGGGCAAGATCGAGTTCGAGGACTTCAATGAATCCCCGAGGTCCCTCAGAAAGGATCAGCTGCTTTGCCTTTTCGCCCTCGACGACCCGTCTGCAGGCAAGGACTACCTTTGCTCCTTGCTTGACGAGTTGCCGAACGGTTTCGAATCCGATCCCGGAGTTTCCGCCCGTGACCACATAAGTACGACCCGCGAGATCAAGAGTGAGCAATTCGGCAGGGCATTGGAGGGGCTTTGGCATGATTTGCATTCCTTTTTCTGAAAATCCTAACGGGAATGGATTCGGTTTTCAAGAATTCGCTCCGTAAAGATACGAAAGGCTCGCTGATTATTCCAACCGATGTTCTTGCTTCTTGAGTTCTGATTCCACTATGCTTCGAGGATGAAAAGTGGTTTGGGTGCGGATCTTCGAGCGTCGATCGTGGTTTTTTTGGTGGCTCTTCCCCTTTGTCTTGGAATCGCTCTGGCTTCAGGGGCTCCCCTGGGGGCTGGAATCATCGCCGGGATTGTCGGGGGGATCATTGCTTCAACGCTGAGCGATTCAAGACTGAGTGTTTCAGGTCCCGCGGCGGGTCTCGCAATCATTGTAGCTCGTGGCGTGGAAGAAATGGGTGGATTTGAATCATTTTGTGTGGCCGTTTTTATCTCAGGTCTCATTCAGGTGGTCTTGTCCAGGCTCAAGGCCGGG
>CANGWP010000046.1 GCA_947457605.1 Bdellovibrionales bacterium
CTTTTCTTAGCTCCGGAAGGATTTCCTGGATGTGGGAGTGAAACTGATCGTCCGGACGGCCTGCCTTCAGGAGCTTCAATGAATCTTCGGCCTGCGTGGATACCAGATTGAGCTTGGAGAGGGATTCCATCCTTTTTCGATGAGCGGATCGTGTTTTTGGCCGGTTCAGTTTTTCAGACTGGATCTGGATGTCGCTTTCGAGCGTCATGAGTGAAAGCTTCTTTTGAAGCTGATCCAGGAAAGCTTTGCAGGAATCAGAAAACAGGTTCACTCCGTTCCCTTCCCTTGTGCATCTTGAAATCGGGGATTCCGGGCTGGTTTCATCGAGGATCCGACCCAATGAGAGACCTGCGCGAACAACTCCGTTTTTCGGAGATTCCGGAATCGATGCCATTCCCCGGTTGAGGAAGAGGAGGCCCAGGATGATCCATGAGAGGCGTTTCACGGGGCTCAACCTATCCCTCCCGAATGGCCCGGTCAAGAATAAATTGAATTAATTTAATATATTCATAAAGGGCCGTTTTTCAATGGGTTTAGGGCGACAAGGCCCTGCTCCCGATGGATTGCCCGAGGCTCAGGTAGAAGGACTCGTACGCTGTTCCGGATACGAGGTTGATGTTTCCCTCCATCGATCCGTTTTGAACCGAGGAAACGAGGCTTCTCATGTTTTGCGCGCGATTCGCGATGCCCTGATAGCAGCCGAGAAGCCCGTAATCCTGGTGATCATACTGGGACATCATCGTGCTGACGGAATATCTCGGATTGCCCCCTTTCAGGGCGCTCAGGGATTCATCGATGTATTCCTTGTATCCTTTTCGGGCATCGATGGTCGGCCAACTCGGACTCCATCCGAGAATTTCGGTATTCGAGGCGTTTCCGAGAAGTGTGTACGACGCGTTTCGAACCATGGGAAGATCCATGCGTCTTTCCTGGATGTGCCATGCACCGGTATTCTCCTGGCCTGGGATCAGGGTGTTCGGATTGATCTGCCGCCAGTTGTTCATGTGGCTGAAGAAGTGGAAATGGGTGAGGGCATCCGGCCGGAAAAGACTTCGAAGGTTCGAGGAGGGGGCATATTTGAAATAATCCCAATCCAAGGAATTGAAGAGGAAGGCAACGAGTGCCTTTCCGAGCGGTGCATTGATGGTCGCTCCCGCAACGGGAATGAAATTCCGCGCGGCTGCAATCATCGCATCGGCCTGGGCATCCAACTGGGAGGTCGATAGGTTCTCGGCGTTTGAAGGTTTGGAGCAACCCACGACCAGTTCTCTTCCGGTGCGAGACCAGGTTCGACTCGCAAGAACGATCGCAAGGCAGGTGTTCACATCAGGATTTTTGAGTAGGGAGTCCCTGAGACTTGCAAGGGAGTCTTTCAGTCTCGCACGATAGGCATCGGCCTCATCCGTGTCATCCACCACCAAAACGAGATCCACATTCTTGTACCGGGAGCTGGTGCTTGCGCCAGCGGAAACTGAGACGGAGTTTGAACTGGGGGCGGTCCCAAAGCCCTGGTTTGTGCCTGATTCATAAAACCCCCTGATCCTGATTCTACGGGGGGTGTGTCCCTCTGAAAATGTGTCATCGGTGACACATCGGAGCCCGCCTCAATCGGCTGATTTTTAAATCAAAAACGTCGAGAAACCGGCATGATTCGACTATTTTATGATAGCCTCGAAGGCCATGAAGCGAACCGAGATTGAGCACAAGGGGAGTACTTTTCGATGGATTGATGTGACGGATCCGGGGCCGGGCGAGCTGTCCGGCATTGCAAGCGAGCTCTCGCTCCACGCGACCCAGATTCAGGACTGTCTTGAGCCTTTTCATCTTCCGAAATACGAATCGGCGGCGGAATTCAACAGGGATTATTCTTTTTTGATGGTTCGGGTGGTGCAGGAAGATGCTGCCCCCAAGGCGGACACGATTCTCGAACTCACCCGAAAGATCGCGATGTTTTTTGGAGAGAATTTCATTCTGACCGTTCACCGCAAAGAAATCGGATTTCTCGACGCGCTCAAGACAAAGTGGAGTGCCCGGCTTTCGAGTTATCAAGGGAACCCTCGGGATCATTTGCTGTATGATCTTTTGAGTGAGAGTTTTGAGACCTTCGATCGTGAGTTCGAAAGGTCGGAGACTGAACGGGATGAATTGGAGCTGGCAATACTCGATCTGCGACCGAAGAGATATGAAATCCGGATTCTTTATCGGTTGAAAAGAAGGGCTGCGGTTTGCAGGCGAATCCTTCGGATGAGCGGAGAGGCTGTGAGCAGGCTTACCCGTGATTCAACCGCAAGTTCGAGGATCTATGCATCCGATCTTCGGGATGACCTCGAGAACACCCTTCAATACTCGGAGGATCTGGTGGAGGGGCTGAATCAGTTGCTCGGCATCCATCATTCGCTTGAAAGCCAGAGATCCAATGAGGTCATGAAGTTTCTTGCGATTTTCTCCGCCTTCTTTTTTCCCCTCACCCTGATCGTCGGGATCTATGGAATGAATTTCAAGCATATGCCGGAACTGGATCTCGAGTGGGGGTATCCGGCCGCTCTTGGCCTGATGGCCCTGACCTCTTTCTGGATCTGGATTTGGTTCAAGAAAAAGCGATGGCTTTGAAAAGATGAGGGCCATGGAACCGATAGCACCCATGAGAAGCCTGGTTCATCGCGATACGGACCCTTTGGAAAAAACATCAGTCGCTATCCGGTACGTGTTCGAATAAGCCTGAACACTCAGTTCAATGGGCTTTGCATATCCACCCCCAAGCGCAAGCGAAAGAGGGATGCCCGATCGGTACGCGTAGGAAAGCACGAGTTCATCCCGCTTCATGAGTCCATCAAACGAGAGGTCGAGTTTGCCCAAAGTATCTTCCTTCAGGGGATCCACACCCATCTGGTAGAAGATATAATCAGGATCAAACCGCCGGACCTCAATCAGTCCATCTGCGAGATGCGAAAGATAGGTCTCATCGCCTGTTCCATCGGGAAGTGCGATGTCGAGATGGGAGGGGACTTTGACAAAGGGATAGTTTTTTTCTCCGTGCATGCTGAAAATGAAAACTCCCTCATCCCGGCGCAGAATGCTTGAGTTTCCATTTCCCTGATGCACATCAAGATCGATGATCGCAATCCGTTTCTTCCGTCCATCCCGTTTCAGGAGCCGGGTTGCAACCGCTATGTCGTTGAACACGCAGTATCCCTCGCCCCGATCCGCATGAGAATGATGCGTTCCTCCCGCGAGATTCCCCGCAATCCCATCCCGGAGCGCGTCTTCCATTGCCGCGATGGCCCCGCCGACGGAGGCGCAAGATCGATCATAGAGCCCGGGGCTCCAAGGAAAACCAAGGCGTTTCAGGGTCTGCTCTTCTACGTTTCCTGTTCTCATGGCCTCGATGTAGTCAGGGGTGTGGGCAAGCTCCAGAATATCGGGTTTCACAAGAGGGCTCTCTTTCAGATCGGACGGAGCAATGATTTTCTGCTCGAGGAGGCGATCCCGAAGCATCCGGTATTTCTCGATGGGGAAGCGATGGCCCTCGGGAAGCGGAAGCACGTAGTGGTCCGAGTAGTAGACGTTCATCGAGTGTTCTCCGTGCCCGGACTTTGCGGATTGAACACCCTCTGAAGCCGATAGGGTTGATTTTCATCCGCCCGCTCGAGCAAGCCAATCAAGGACGAGTGATCCCGAATCAGAAGATAACGCCCTTTGAGTGAAAGCCCCTCGGCTTGATCAAGGAACTCCTGAATGGCATCCATTCGGCCTGCGCGGATTCGGGAGGCGCGGATGGAGTCGGTCTTGATTTCAGGCACATGCGTGGCAAGGCGATCCAGCGGAATCAGATTCGGCAGTGATTCATGGTGTTTCTCAATGACATCGATCGTTTGATCGAGGGGAAGGCTTTCCATGATGTTTCGATCGCTCGATGCGGTTCTCCGAAGGGAAGCAAGGTGGGCCACGGTTCCAGCTTTTTTCGCAAGGTCCGAAGCAAGCACCCTCACATAGGTGCCGCTCTCGCAGGTAACTTCAAAGGAAAGGGAGTTCGGCGTGGTGTTTGAGAGAGTGAAGGAGTGAATCGTTTTTTGAATCGCCTCGCGCTCGATCTCAACCCCCTTCCGGGCAAGTTCGTAGAGTGCAACGCCATCGCGCTTTTTTGCGGAATGCATGGGCGGTGTTTGAAAATAGGGCCCGGCTACAAATTCCTCTGCAAGGGGTTGCCATTGTGGAAGGGAAAGGTCCGGCACCGGTAATTCGTTGGTTTTCTCGCCCGTGAGGTCTCCCGAATCTGTTTCGATTCCAAGGCGGATGGTTCCGGTATAGGTTTTTTTGGAATGGAGATAGCAATCCGCAAGCTTCGTTGCCTCGCCGAACAGCACCACGAGGACCCCCGTGGCAAACGGATCCAGCGTTCCACCATGCCCGATCTTGAGTGTTTTCGAGGCAAGATTGCGGTGGATGAGAGCCCACTTCAAGCGGGTCACCACCTGGCTTGAAGACAGGTCAGCGGGCTTGTCGATCACAAACGCCCCCAATGCCGGGAAAGGGGAGGCCTTCATCAGGTGGGCTTTTTTTCTTCCGAGATCTGCTTTAAGAGTTCATGAACCCGAAGGGTGTTTTCAAGACCCTTGTCCTCCCGAAACAAAAGCTCCGGCATAAACCTGAGCTGAATCGCCTTCGAGAGCGTGCGCTTGATGTGACCCTTGGCGCGGGTCAGGCTGTCAAGGCAATGCTCCATGAGCTCGGGGTCTGTCGCGGTCTGGTCGAGGGACAGAATCGAGATGAATACGGTCGCTTGCTTTGCATCCCGGGTCATCTCGACTTTCGTCACGGTGACCGACGGGATGCGCGGATCTTTCAGGTCTCGATTGATGAGAACATTGAGCTCATCTTTCATGACCGATTGAATGCGTTGAATTCGAATGGCGTCCATGACTTTTTCTTAGAGTTCCTGGGCAACCATGTCGATTTGGTAGGCTTCGATGAGGTCTCCGACCTTGATGTCGTTGTACCCGTCGATTCCCATCCCGCACTCGTAACCTTGGTTGACTTCTTTTGCGTCATCCTTAAAGCGCTTGAGCGAGTTCAACTTGCCATCGAAGATGATCCGGCTGTCACGAAGGAGTCGGACTTGTGCGTTCCGCACGAGTTTTCCATCAATGACAAAGCAACCTGCAACCGTTCCCGCTTTCGGAATCGAGAATGTCTGGCGCACTTCCGCGCGACCAAGGTAGGTTTCGACGCGTTTCTTGTCGAGAAGACCTGCCATCGCAAGTTTCACGTCATCAATCAGTTCATAGATGATGTTGTAGCACTTGATTTCGATGTGCTCGGATTCAGCCAAAGAACGGGCCTTGGTTTCCGGACGAACGTTGAAGCCGATGATGATTGCGTTTGAGGCATTTGCCAGCATCACATCGCTCTCGGTGATTCCTCCGGCAGCAGAGTGGATCACTTTCACCTTCACTTTTTCGGTCGATTGCTTGATGAGGGATTCCTTCACCGCTTCCACCGAACCGAATACGTCGGCCTTAAGCACTACCCGGAGTTCCTTGAGTTCCCCGGCCTGAGCACGGGCAAACAAATCTTCCATCGAGGCTTTCGAGCTCATCTGCTTTTTGTCGCGGGCTTGAGCTGTACGGTGATCCACAAGAGTGGTCGCCGCTTTTTCATCTTTTACAGAGTCAATCGGCTCTCCGGCATTTGGTACGCCATCGAGTCCTAGGACCTCAGCTGCCATCCCGGGGAGCACTTCTTTTACTGATTCGCCCAAGTGATTCGTCATGGCCTTCACTCGGCCCCACTGGGTGCCGCTGACCACGATGTCCCCGACCTTGAGGATCCCGCGGTTCACAAGCACGCTTGCAACAGGACCACGGCCTTTTTCCACGCGGGACTCTAGTACGACTCCGCGCATGAGTCCTTTTTGGGAGGCTTTGAGATCCTGAACCTCTGCGACGAGGAGAATGCTCTCGAGCAGTTTGTCGATGTTGGTCTTTTTGAGTGCGGAAACGGGAACGTAGATGGTTTCTCCGCCCCAGTCCTCGGCCAAGAGGTCAAGTTCGGCAAGTGCCTGCTTGATCTTCTCGGGATTCGCACCCGGTTTGTCGATCTTGTTTACGGCAACGATGATCGGAACCTCGGCAGCCTTCGCGTGAGAGAGCGCCTCACGGGTCTGAGGCATGACGCCATCATCGGCAGACACGACCAGAATCACGATGTCAGTCACGTTCGCACCCCGTGCACGCATGCTTGTGAATGCTTCGTGACCCGGAGTGTCGATAAAGGTAATGAGTTTGCCGTCTTTTTGAATGGTATACGCACCAATGTGCTGGGTGATCCCGCCTGCTTCTCCGCCGGCCACATTGGCTTCGCGGATGGAGTCAAGGAGGGTGGTTTTCCCGTGGTCGACGTGGCCCATGATGGTCACAACCGGAGGACGCGGGAGTAGATCTTCCGCCTTTTCCTCGGTGGTTTCCAAAACCTCGTCTTCGCGGAATGCGATGTTCTTCACTTCGAACTGGAATTCCTGGGCAATGATCGAGGCGGTATCAAAATCGATCGATTGATTCATGGTGGCCATGGTGCCCATGCTCATGAGTTTCTTGATCACATCGCCTGATTTCACGCTCATCTGTTGCGCGAAATCAGAAACCTTGATCGTATCGCCCATCTCGACAACCCGCTTGTGGGCTGCAGCCACGGTGATTTCGGTCTTTTTTACGTCTTTACCCACCGGAGCCTTCTTCTTTTTCGGGATGAAGATCATCTCTTTCTTCCGGTAATCGGAGAATTTGACGTCTTCTGGTTTGATGACGGCATCAAATGCCTTGGGGCCGCGTTTGCGGGCTTCTTCCTCGGCCATGCGGTCGAGATTTTCCTTGTCGACCCGGGCAAATTTGAAGCTGTCGCGATCGGATTTGAATGTGCCTTTGCCCGCGGTTGCGCCTGTTGCGCCCGCCTTGTCGCCCGCAGGTTTTGCAGGTTCAGGCTTGGCTTGTTCGATGATGCGAAGTCCGCCCGGACGTTTGGCAAGAGAGTCCTTGAGACTGTAGGTGGTGAGGGTGGTTTCCGTCCTGCGAATGACCGAAGTGGTGGTTTTTCCACCTTCGGTTTTCACTTCGGTTCGAACCGTCTCCACCCGATTTCCGTCTGTGGATGTCTTGATGGAAGGTTTCGGCGCTTCGGGTTCGACGTGTGCTGCGGGAGGGGGTGCCAAAGTCTCGGTTGCTGCGGGCGCCGCCACAACCTCTTCAAGGACTTCAGGGGCCGCTTCCAAAACCTGGGGGGCCTCGGGGGCTTTCGCCTCTTTTTCGGTCCCAGTCACAGTTGAAATGGTCGAGGTAACCGTTTGAGTCGCGCCATCCGAAAGCACTCGGCGGCGAATCACGGTAGAGCTGCTGGATGAGGTTTCAGAGCCTGCAGCGGGTGCGGTAGATGCAGGACTTGCCGCAGGAGTGGCAGGGGTTGCATCTTTTGCTGTGGCGGTAGCAGTGGTCCGCTTCCGGACCGGTTTTGCCGCCGGAGTTGCAGCGGGAGCTGCCTCGGGGGAGGGGGCTGCCGCTTTTGCCGTTGTCTTTGGCGCGGTCTTCGCTGCGGTTTTTGCCGGAGTTTTGGTTGCGACAGTGGCTCCTGCTCCCGCAGCCTTACGGGTCACCACTTTTTTGGCACCGGAAGCGCCCGCTTCCGCACCAACCGTAGTGGACCCGACCTTAAGCACATTGCGGGCCTTCTCGACATCGCCATCGGTCAGTTCACTCATGTGATTCTTCACATTGATGTCGAGCCCCTTTAGCTTGTCGACAAGAGAGATCGAGTCAATCCCGAGCTCCTTGGCCAATTCGTATACTTTCAACGGTTCGCGATCCGTCATTCAGCGGTTCCTCCAGCTGAAGCACCTTCAGCTTGTTGAATCATTTCCTTGAGTTTTTCGGATGCAACCGATTTCGCATCATTGTCCGGAGTGATCGTGTTCACGGTGGACTGCACCCCGTTCACGAAGCTTGCGCCTTCATCGACGAGAGCCTGGGCTTTCGCCTTGTATCGCTCCGCAACCTCACGCTCTTCAAATCCGGGAACGCGCAAGACGCTTTCGATCGATGTTTCAGCAAACTGGCGGATGTTGAGAACCCCGACCTGTGCCAATGCGCGGGCCTGGGTTTCGTTCACGCCTTCGATCAGCATGAGGTTTGCAATGGCATCCTGGATGCGCTTTTGAAGCTTGGTCTTCGAAATGATGTCGAGTTTCCAGCCGGTGATCTGGGCTGCAAGACGAACGTTTTGTCCGCGCTTTCCGATGGCAAGCGACAACTGGGTGTCTTCCACCATGATCTCCATCGATTTGTTGCGCTCATCAATCCGGATCGAGGAGATCTCCGCCGGAGAAAGGGCCGAGCGCGCGAATACCATCGGATTGTCAGACCAAGGAATGATGTCGATCTTCTCGCCCTTCAGTTCCTGGATGACCTGTTGAACGCGAACGCCCTTCATTCCGACGCATGCACCGACCGGATCAATGTCCCGATCCTTGGAGACCACGGCCATTTTGGCGCGCGACCCTGGCTCGCGGGAGCATTGCTTGATCTCGATGATGCCATCCCGGATTTCCGGAACTTCCTGCTCGAACAACTTCATGAGGTATTTGGGACTTGTGCGGCTGATGTAAAGCGCTGGACCCTTGGTGGTCGTTGCCACGTCGATCAGGATCGCTTGCACTCGGTCGCCCGGCTTGTAGTTTTCGCCCGGGATGATTTCGTTCTTCGGAAGGTATGCATCGGTCTTTCCAAGATCGATCACAAGATTTCCACGCTCCATCCGGCGCGCAATCCCGGAGAGGATCTCGCCCTTCAGCGGCATGTACTCGTTGAAGATAATGTCGCGCTCGGCATCGCGTACCTTTTGAAAGATGATCTGCTTTGCGGTCTGGGCATCCACCCGTCCGAAGCTCGGGGTCTCGACCTTTACGCCGAGTTCATCGCCGATCTGTGCCTGTGGATCAAGTTCGAGCGCCTCTTGGATTTTGATTTCCTCGGATTCCTCGAGCATGTCGTCATCGCTGTCGACCACTTTTTTGAAGAGGTAAAGATCCACATCGCCGTTTTCGTCGTTGTAGTGGGCCTCAAGAATGGCGTGAGGTCCGTATTTTTTCTGTGCGGCGGCAAGGATCGCCTGCTCGATGGCGCTTACGATGATATCGCGCTTGATTCCGCGATCGCGGCCCACAGATTCAATGACTCGGCTCAATTCACTCAGGTTCATGGTTTACTCCTTCTTGATTCCTTTGGATCAAAGTCCTTTGACTTCCCGCTCGAGATTCGCTTTGTCCACAAGGGACAGGGGAATCCGGATCGGAGTCTCGGGTTTTGGTTCTTTCTTTTTTCCAGGTTTTCCGCGCGTTCCATCCTCGGCGATCAGGCCGATCTGGATGGAGAGAGTGCTTTGGTCGAAGCCACGCAGAATTCCGTAAAAATTTTTCTGTTTTGGATTTTTCTCCGAATAGGCGGGGGCGCCGGTCTCCTCACCCGTAAGGGGACGAATGGTATGAATCCTAGCGATTTCCCCTGCGAATTTCAAAAAGTCAGACGGCTTGCGAAGCGGCCGGTCGATTCCGGGCGAAGACACTTCGAGTTCGTAGGCGCCCTTGAAAATTTCGGAAAGACTGGACTCGGTCTCAAGCGGTCCATCGAGCTCCCGGGTTACGCGAACGCAATCCTCGATGGTGACGCCGTCCGCAGTCGATTCCGGAAGCAGGTCGATGTAAATGCAGAGCTTTTTTTCGCGGTGATTGAGAAGGTCCAGGGCAACCAGCTCATAGCCAAGGGTGGCCAGACGCTCTTCCAAAAACGTGGTCAGGCGCGCTTCGGGCGTAGCTTCGCCTTCGGATCCGATTCGGGAACCTGAAAGGAGACTTTCGTTTGTGGGAAGCAAATTCTCTGTCATTTTCTGTGCCATCATCCATGTCACCCGATAACGGTGCAGGCTAAAAAAAAGGCGGGATCAATCTGAACCCGCCCGTCTGCGATCAAATTATTGGGATCAGGGAAGGTTTACACAAATCAGCCTTGGGAATCAAGCCCATTCCCCCCGGATTCCCGATTTTTCCATGCCAGTATGCAATGAAAATCATTGAAATTGGCCGGATCCGCACCGGTGATCGCAACTGTCCCGCCTTTTTGATTGTAACTTTGTGTAAAAATTAAATAAAATAAGAGAAGTCGCCACCAAAGGGGAGTTTCATGAAAAAAAGTTCGATTCCGGTCACCATTCTTACCATTTTGGGAATGATCTCTCAGGGCGTGGTTCCTCTCCCTCGAGCGCACGGGCAGGGGAGTCCTACGGGTAACTTCAGTTTTCCGGGTGCTGATCCTGCGGCGATGAACCTGCAGATGATCGCAACCGGGGTTCAGGGCGCAATGGCGGCCTGTCTTCAAATGAATCAGATGAATCGGGCGAAGAGTCTGCTCGACAAGTCGGGAGCGTTGAATTCAGCACTCGGACTCGCATCCAAGGAAACCAGAAAAGACGCATCCAAAAATCTATTGACGGGTGCGGCCGGGGTAAAGCCCAGTGGTACGTGTTACGACGCGCTTGCCAAGGGTAAGGCGAATTCAAACGGAATCCGTGAGTTTGACCTGACCAAGATGTCCGAGGTTGCGAAGAGTGCAACCAATTGTTTGATGGACTGTCCACCGCCCGAGGAGGATGGTGCTGGCTGTATGGATTTTTTCGGAAAACCGAAAAATGACGGGAAGTTTGATAGCAAGAGCAGGGAAGCCGGCTTTGCCAAGATCCAAACCGCGATCGATAAAATCCAAGTTTACAAAGCCTTTAAAAATTTCCAGATGAACTCTTGTACCAACCAAGAAGAGCAAGAGCTCAGGCTCGCCCAAGAACTCTATCAGTGCCAGCAAAAGGCGCTCTCGGATGCGGTGTCTGCTGCCGCACTTCAGATTCAAAACACCCTGAACGAGCACAAGGCCGCATTTGATAAAATGACCCAAGCCAACGAGGAGTTGTTTCAGCAATGGGTGGATATCAACAAGGTCCTCGGAGCCCAGGACGATCAAGACCCGGATCCGCTCTTCAATACGGGTGGAGACAAAACCCAGAGCAATCAGTTCGGCGGGCTCCTTGGCATTCAGCGGGCGCTCAATCAGGATCTCTCCGAGCAGGAAACGCAAGGTGCGAAATTCAAGCAGGATGTCGACGCACTCAAACAATCGATTCAGGCCAACAACGACAGTTTGGAGCGCGGTCGGATGGAGGCTGTATCCGGGTGCATGAGTCAGTCAAACTCCATTGGAGTTTCAGGGGGGCGTGCGCTCACCTGTTTTAAGCCTATGGTCAAGGATGGGCAGCCCGTGCTCGATCCGAACGGAAGGCCAAGGTACGACAGAGTGACTTGCGGTCCGATTGAGTTCTTGAAGACCCAGGTCGAGCAATCGGCATTTGTGACCTCTCGCGGGAACGTGGTTCAAAGTCAAAATCGACGGGATGATTCCGAGCGTTTGGGGATGGAGTTTCAGAACATTGCGGATTCCATTTTGCAGGACATGACTCCAAACGGGGGGAAGGAGGAATCTTTGGTTCCGGACTCCACCACCTGGGGTGAGATTTCCAGTAGATACGGCCCTGCACTCAATGAGCTGTCTCAAAAAACGGGTGTGAATCTCATGGGGCAGCTCGAGAAGGTTGCATCTTTTTGTTTCAGCACCGGGGATCGCTGGAAAAACCAACAGGTCAGGTCCGTTTCTTCAAACTACGGAAAGGCAAAGGCCGCAAACGACCAAAAACGCTCCGAATTGAACGGCGAACTACAAAAGGGACTTGGTGAACTGAAAAAGAATTACAGCGATGCCATGGCCGTGCTTGGCAACCAAGCAGTGGCACTCAATACTTTCAATTGTACGAAGACGGATCCTAAGAAAATGCTCGAGTGCTACGACCAGATCAGATCCAATACTCGCGATTTGTTAGAGGGCACAGGCGCTTCAGCCACGGTCATTCGGAATGAAAAGGGCCAGGCGATTGCGCCTCCCTGCAAAGGAATCAATGGTTGTGTGACGGTATTGAACCAGGCGCGAAAAGTGAAAAAGGGCCACGTGCAGGAGGGACGAAAGATTCAAACGAATTTTGCCATTCAAGCCCGGGCAAAAATCGATCAGAACGTGCTTGGCCTTGCCAATCTCCTAAAGAATCTTCAAGGGCAGGTCTCCTCGCAATTTGGAGTGGTCGCGGGACTTGCCAATCGACTTGGAGTAAAGGCCAACGCAAGTCCGAAAATGGTGGAAGGGGCCGAAGCCCTTCAGCCCGCCGATAGCACTCAAGGAAGGCCACCGTCTGGTCCTGGACCCTACAAATCGCCCGAGGACATGGCAAAGGTGCTCTCTGGAAAGATGATGCCCGGAGGCATGATCAACTTCTCGGATGACGGCATGGGGGATGTCGTTGCCGATGCGATGGAGAAGATCAAAGAGAAAAAGGACAAGTTCAAAGAAGAGCTCGACAAATTCAAAGACAACTCCAAAGACATTCAGGAGCTTAGGACCTCGTGCGTGAGTGATAAGTCGGACAATGTGGGGAATGGGGCGTGTGGTCCGGAATGTAGTGCGCAAGCACTGGAAGCTGCAAAATGTGGCGATTCAGCTAAATTTAAAGCAGTTGATGATGCGTTGGCGATGCTGAATGGGACAGATCCTGAGAAAGCTCAGGTAACCTTCAGTAATGCGAACGCTGCGCTCACAGGAATTTCCTGTGGTGACCCGTCTGTAAGGGAAACGTGTTTGTATTGCGTTAGAACTAAATCTGATCGCTTTCAAGGGCCTCAGGACAATGATTCGGGTGGTAGAGGTGGGAGAGGCTTATGAATGAAGCCTCTACAAACTTGACACGAACTCGGAAGCTCGGTAAATCTAGGAAAATGCGGGAATTTTTGTCCGCCTGAAAGGAAACTAGAAACACTCAAATGGCATTTAAAACCAACAACGCTGCCCCTCCGTCGGGCGGAATCATCACTCCGAACACATCCGGGACCACTCCCTCTTCTCGTCCCTCCACCTTCCAACCAAGATCCCCAAGTTCCAGACCCTATCCACCACGGGATCGTAACTTCAACAAAGATGACAAAGACGATGTCCGCCTGAATGAGCGGATCCGTGTGCCGCAAGTCCGACTGATTGATGAAAACGGCGAGCAGGTCGGCATTGTTCCCACTCAGCAAGCTTTGCAAATGGCCCGCGACAAGGGCCTTGATTTGATGGAAGTCGCAGCAGGTGCGAGTCCTCCCGTGTGCAAGATCTGCGACTACGGAAAATTCAAATACGAAAAGAAAAAGAAAGAGGCGCAAGCCCGCAAAAACCAGGTGGTGGTGAAGGTAAAAGAAGTCCAGCTTCGCCCGAACACCGACGAGCATGACCTTTCTTACAAGATCAAAAACGCCCAGGAATTCATCGAAGAGGGCGACAAGGTGAAATTCACGATCCTCTTCCGGGGTCGCGAAATCGCCCACACCGAGCCGGGCTTTAAGATGTGCAAGGATGTGATTGAGCGGGTTGGGGAGGCTGCGATCGTCGAGCTTGCTCCAAAGCTTGAAGGCAAAAAGCTCATGATGATTCTGGCTCCCAATCCGCAGTTCAAGAAGAAATGACCTCTCCGCAGATGAGCGCACCGGATGCCGCGAAGCAGACGACTTCCGAGATCACCACGTTCCTGAAGGCTCAGAGCCCTGAGCTCAAGGCAAAGATCGAGGCGATCGAACACTTCATGGATCACCCCGTGGCAAAAGTGGGGGGAACCCTGGTTCAGGACCAGGAGTTCACTTCTTCGTTTGGAAAGCTGCTCGACAGTGGCAAGGGGAGTGCTCTCCTTGCTTATGAGGCCGTGCTGATTCTGGTGCTGTGGGGATTCCGGGCCTGGCGCCTTGGTAAAGTAAATACGTTGTTTGCAAGACTCCTCACTCAAGCCTGGATCGCCCTTTTGTACTGGGTGCTTGCGCTCGTGGTGGTTCCATCGGTACTGCTCGGCGAATCCTACCGGATCGTGCTTTCTCACTCTGCGCGGGCTCTTTTGCGCCAAATTCTTTCATAAGTAATCTTCCGACTGGCCTCGTTCGCTGTTGATGGACCGCGATTTGGAGCGAATCAACCCTTTGGATAGTAAGGGCTTACTCCTCGAACATCCGGTTCTTTCGCTGCCGCCCATCCTGGGCTCGCTCAAAAAGTCGTAAGCCCTCCCTACCCAAAGGGTTGATGAGTTCATCTCTTCGGCACCAACATCGAACGAGGCCAGTTGGAGTGATCCTCATAATATCTTTGCTGGAATTGGCCTCTTCGGGTGGGGTTGGGGGCTTAAAGCCTGAAAATGCAATTCCGTTGAATTCTTGAGAGTTTGGCCAATGGGTATCATTGAACGGGCATGGCATTTGGAGCCTCGCGATTCATCCCTATGGATTCATGGAGATTCGGCCGACTCTCGCGAGGTTGGAATGCCGAAAGCGAGGCCGCAGGACGCGGCTCGGAGGCTGAATCTCCATGAATCCATAGGGTTCAATCATGGTTTACATGAGGCCATGCCCGGGCAATGCTAGCAATTCATAAATTTCAGCCTTGAACAATCCAAGGATTTCAAGTAGGCTCTACCCCTCTATGAAATTGAAAACAAAAAAAGCAGCTGCCAAGCGTTTCAGCTTCTCTGCGACTGGAAAAGTAAAATTCGGACACGCAGGTCGCCGCCACCTGCTCAGCAAGAAGTCCAACGTTAAAATGCTTGGGATCCGTGCGGATGGATACATGACCGACGGTGATGCCCGCCA
>CANGWP010000047.1 GCA_947457605.1 Bdellovibrionales bacterium
AACGATCGGTCAGCGCGAGAAGAATCGACTGCTGATTTGGATCCAGTGCCCGAAGGGATGTCTTTTCAAGCCTCAGATCTCCATAGGTCAGGGTTCCGGTTTTATCAAAATAAAGATCCCGGACAGAGAGCGCGGAGTCGAGCGCTTCGGGTTCTTTCAGGAGGATCCCCCTCGCGAGCAGCCCACCGGAGGCAAGACTGTACACAAGAGGCGTTGCAAGGGCCAATGCGCATGGGCAAGTCACAATCAAGAGAGCAAGCACTCGCCTAAGCCCCTCGTGCCCAAGACCTGAAGAATAAAAGTAGGCGGACGCGACCGCTGCCACCAAAAGCACAATTCCAAGGAGTCGGGTTGCCCAGACTTCCGTTGTGCGCTCAAACCGGGTCCGCTTTTTGGTTGCTTCACTCAAGCGCTGCAAGAATTGTTGAAGTCGTGTATCGCAGCCTTTTTTCTCAACCCGAATCACAAGTCCGGCATCAGCTTCCACGATCAAACTTCCCGCATAAACCAAATCCCCCGTTTTCTGGTGAACCGCGCGGGATTCACCGGTAAAATGGGATTGGTCTATCCAGGCGTCGCCCGAGAACACTTTTCCATCCACCGGAATCCGATCGCCGGGGAAAAGCCGGAGATGATCTCCAATCTCTCCCTGAAAGGGGGGATGGAAGGCATTCAAAATTCCAGGATTGAGCGCACTTGACTGGCGAATCCGGGAGAGCAAATACCTGCTCGCAAGCAGCAAAAAGATCAGGGCAGTGAGACTGTCAAAGTAGAGATCATGCGTCCCAATCCACACTGAATGCGCGGAGTAGAAAAAAGCCACGAGAATCGCAAGCAGAATCGGGCCATCGATCGGGAAAATCCGGTTCCGGATTCCCGTCGCCACATTTTGAAAAAAACTCCGCCCCGAATAAAAAACCGAAGGAATCGCAAGAAGCAGGGATAACCACTCAAACACGCTTTGGAAACCACCATCCACTCCGGAATACAGGGGAATGCTCATGAGCATGACATTGCCGGATAAAGCTCCGGCCACGCCAAGATCGATCAGGCGTCTGCGGTTTTCGCGTTCCAGGAGCTTTCCTGCACTCTCCTCGCCCTCGATCAAATGGGGCTTGTATCCAAAAGATGCTATCGTTTCTGCAATTCTGGCTCGAACCGCTTCCGGGCGCACCCGAACTGTAAGGAGCGCGCGTGAAAGGTCAATGATCGAGGACTCGACATCCTTAGGCAGTGCTAGTGGCAGCCGCTCCAACAACCAGACACATGCAGTGCAATGGATTCCCTCAATGTAGATTTTTAGCGGATTATCCTGACTTTGATTCCAAAAAGAGTAGTCCCGGACCATCAGACTCACGGGACCACTCTTTTCAAAACAAACCCCATCCTGCTTCATCCGGTAATATTCCGAGAAGGGACCGGACTTCAGAATGCGATACACTGCCGCACAGCCCGGGCAGCAAAAATCCTGCAACACGGGATCACTCACAGCCTGACCGCAATGAAGACAGAGACGGGCTTCCACAGGTCTCCTCCTAGTGGGTCAGCCGGGTTTCGAGGAGTTCAGAGAGCGCCTGAAGCGCATCGATGGTCGTAAAGATTCCAACCAATCTGTGATGATCCACCACCAGAACCGAACCAATCTTCTTGTCCGCCATCATTCGCGAAACCTCGTCCAGTTTGGAGTCCGGCTTCACAAGGAACGCCTCCTCATTTGCGATCTCCCCTACCTTGCAGACTTCGGGATCGACCCCTTGCAAGGACATCGCAAGTTTCAGATCGCGGTCGGATAGAATCCCGACCAATTGACCATCTGACATCACGGGAAGATGGCGGATTTTGTGCTGTTTCATCAAAGATTGCGCAATCGAGAGCGGCTGCTCCCGACCTACGGAATGGGGGGTGGTGGTCATGTACTTTTGAATTAACGGAATGGATTTACTCATGGCGATTTGCCTCCTGAGCCTAGACTAGCGGAGCCCTACCTTTCGGTGGTATGATGGGCCGGACAAAGAACATGACGGAGATCATGTTTCAGGGGAGCCAAGGCGAATGCAAAAAGATCTGGCAGTCACAAAACACAGTTGCGGGAATTGCGAAAGCAGGTCGCAGAGTCTTTTTTGCTCGTTGAAAAAGCAAGATATTGATTTCATAGATCAAAACAAGTTCCAAACCCGCCAAAAAGTGGGACAGTACCTCTTCTATGCAGGCAATCCCGGTACCGGCATCTATTGCGTGACCTCGGGAACCGTCAAACTCGAGGCACTCGATGAAAATGGAAAATCCCACATCGTCCAGATCTTCTCGGATGGCTCACTCATCGGCTACCGCGCTCTATTCTCGGATGAGCCTTATCAGAGTTCGGCCATTGTGGTCGAAGACGCGGAGATCTGCTTCATTCCAAAAACCACGATCATGGACCTCGTTTCAAGAACGCCTGACCTTGCAATGAAATTCTTGATGCAACTTTCAAATGATTTTCGGCAGATGGAGCAGCGCTTAAAAAGAGTTTCATCCCACAGTGCCGCCGAGAGGATCGCGGAAGCGCTTTTGTTTTTGCGCGAGAACTTTCACGACAAGAACTGGACCCGAAAGGAAATCGCGGAATGGGCAAGCACCACGCCTGAAACCGTGATTCGAACGCTGGCTGACCTTGAAAAAGAAGGCCTGATTGAGCAAAAGGGGCGCTCCATCAAAATCCTGAATCGCGCAAAGCTCCTCGAGAAATCGAAGATCACCTTCTAGCCGAAGCAGCCAGAAGTTTTCGGGATATCACTTGTCACCCGCCGGGGAGCGCTCGAAGGCTTTGTGGTCACCCATGGCCTTGACCTTCTCGGCATAGAACTCGGCCTCACGCCGCCTTAGCTTGTTCCAATTGTCTTTGCTGCCGGCTGCAATCCAAAGCTCTGCCTGCTTCTCCTCTTCGAGCTGCTTCATCTTCTTCAGATTCACTTCGAAGTTTGCCGTATTCAGCACCTCGTTCACATCGGCGAGCGCTCGAATGAGCGAGGTCTCGACGGGTATGTAATTCACGACCTTTTGATCATCAAGCAAGAGCACTTCAAAGAAAAATTTCGATAGGACCGCGGTCCATTCTTTTTGAACCGCTTCGTCCTGCTTAAGAGCAAGGTAGCCCGGATTGTAGAGAATGTTGTCCACGTAAGCTTCCTGGAACTCGCTCTTCGCCTCAAGCTTCAGTGCAAGCATGCGCTCCCGCTGCTCCCGGATCTCCTTCATGAACTGTGCATTTGCGGCGGCGTTTTCCGCCTTGAGTACATCTATTTTTTTCGCAAAGAAACCGGGCCCGTAGATGAGCGCAAGCACCACTGCAACACTTCCCGCAGCCCAGGCGATCGTTTTTCGGATGAAGCGGCGTTGACTCACTTCGTGGGATTCAACCTGATACCCCTCACCCCGCGCATAATCCTCAATCGATCGGATCAATTCCGCCTCAAGACCGGTCATGACGGGTTTCAGGCTTGCGTCGGCTCCGGTGATCTTCGCGAGGGCGCTGGCGGACACCTGTTTAGCAAACCTCACCCGGTGATCCGTGATCACCTCGCGCATTTTTTGTTCTTCCGTTGCCCGAATCAACCGAATGTCCTGAAGATCACGCTCCTTGGTCGCGCGGACTTCCTCATTCCATGCCTTGGTTGTCGCAGCCTGCTCGCTTTGAAATTTTTCGGCAGCTGCTTTGCTCTCGGCCTGAAACCGGTCACGTGCGGTCTTGATCTCAAGCTCGAGCGCCTCCCGCTCCCGCGCCCTTTGGGCTTCAAAACTCGTTTTCAGGGCCGCCATCGCCTGTCCTGCCTGTTCGTCCCGGGCACGGATTTCCAATTCGAGCTGATTCTTCCTTTGTTCGCCTGCGCCAAACCACTCTTCGCGGGACTTTGCGATCTCGTCCTCGCATTCTTTCAGTTTTCGGGCAACATTTACCGCGGATTCGGACTCAATCCGACGCGCTTCCGCTTCGCTGGCCTGAATGATGAGTGCTGCCTTTCCCTGGGATGCCTCGATCTCCTTTCGAATGCTGGAAACCATCGATTCAAGATCCTTGAGTTCCGATCTCCGGAGTGGGATCTGGTCTTGAATCCCTTCCATCTCCACCCGCGCCAGCCGAAGGCTTTCTTCCATCGCTCGCAATTCGGCGCGAAGTTCCGGCTCGCGTTGTTCCGCGGTTTCAAGTTCGTTCTTCGCAGCTTCGAGGTCCCGCTCGAGCGTGAGCTTTCGGGATCGGAGCTCCTCGATCTCGTTTTCAATCTGAGTGCGTTTTAGTTTTGCCTCGACCTGAAGCTGCTCCAACTCAAGGTCGAATCTGGATTTTGCCTGATCCCGGTCCTGATCAAGACCCGCCCGATAGGCCTCGAGTTCGGCTTTCTTTTGCTCGAGCAACCTCTCCTCTTCATTGTTGAATTCCTGAATCCCCGCAATGCTGGCCTCATGCTGGCTGAGTGCGATCTCCGCAGCCTCTTTTTTCGCTTTCCAATCCTTCAAGGTCTGCTCGATGAATTCGGCCTCCATCATGCCTTCCTCGATTTTTTTCTTCTGCTCGTCGATGGATTTGAACAACTCCACTTCGCGAAAAATCAGATCTTCGACCCGCTTCACCATCACCTGTTGTTTTTCTTCGACAACAAGCTTTCCTTTTTCAAGGTCGGCGATTTCAAATTGCAACAACTGGATCCGCTCACTCAGCTCCATCGCCTTGTTGGTCTGCGCGGCAGTGTCATTGTACGCGATCCACACCCGGGTTCCCATTTCAAGGTCACCAACCACGAGCTCCTGCCCCCGGTATTCAATCGGGGTCTTGGGCGGTAGCCTTCGCCCTCCGAGAAAGGACCCATTGGAGGAACCAAGGTCCGTGATCCAGACCTTTCCATTCCCATATTCGACCCGCAAATGCTCCCGACTCATCGTCGGACAGGTCGGCATCCGCACAGCAAGGGACTCCGCACGACCGATCACACACTGATCGTCGCCGACATCCACCTCGGTATCGCGCCCGTCAAAGCGCATGCGGATTCTAAGGCCTGGTTTCAAGCAGCTGAGTCCCCGTTCCCTTCATCATCGCGTGAAGATTTTGGATTGATTGCAGCCATTGGGGGTGGTGCATTCTTCCCCCGAACCGGTCCTGCATAGCTCATGCCCCGTCGATCCTCGGTCTGCTTTTTCAATCGCTTGGACTCGTCCGCCGCGATTTCCTTTTTCAAGGACAATTCGGCGAGAGCTTCCACAGGATCCCGATGCTCATCAAAGCGGGTAAGTTCAGTCAGATCGTTGTCACGACTTTTGCGCCAAAGCTGATGAAGGTTCCGCTCATAGCGATTCACCACTTCCACAAAGAGCTTTTCCGGATTCACAAAGGAATTGAAGATCGTGTACGCCACTGAATACAGGATCCCCATGGTCGATGTACTCATGGAAAACGCGATCTTTACAAGAAAGGTGTCCATGATGAGTTTCGTACCTTCTGCGTCACTTGGATTCATTCCCTGAAGTTCCGGGAGCGCCTTCATGATCCCGAGGAACGTTCCAAAAATACCTCCCACAATGAAAAGTCCTGGCAAGAGATTCAAGAAGTCGTTCAAAGCGCCAATCGGGAAGATCCCGAACAGCTTCGTGAAACAAGGGTTGAGAGAAAGGGCATGCTTGGAGACTTCCACAAGTTCATCCTTCTCTTCGACCTCGCCGTCTTTCCGCAATGTGGATGCATATTTGATGGAATCCCGAACCAGATAGGCTGATCCCTGCTGAATCAAGAAGATCCGGTCACTCGGAGCCATGATGTGGTCGAATTTCCGGCGATGCATCTCGCTTCTGGTTTGGAACAACTCATAGAAGGTTTTCTCCAGAATTCTCTTCAATGTCACCGTGAAGGAAAAAACCCCATGGGGATTCTCATGAATCAGGTACCGCTGAAGCCTTCGCTCGAACTCCATCACAAACCACTCTTCCCTTTTCACCGTCCAGTAAATCAAAAACCGGAGTGCAATCGCCGAGACAAACCCGAAGGTCAAAAACGGAAGGAGAAGTTCCTTTCCAAATGTTACCAACAGATCCAAGAAATACCCTGTTACTCCCGTGCTCATAGTGCTCTCCTCAATCCTTCAGTTTAAATTTGATGACGACCTTTTGGGCCTGGTTGCAATTGAACCTTGCGCAAAATTCCTTTTGCGTCATATTTTTCGGAAAATCCTTGCCACTCGTGCCCTCCGGCAGGTAGCCGCGGCCTACAACCTTGATTTTCGGCAGAAGATCCTTTTGGTGCTCAAAGCTCATTTTCTTGGTATCGACGATGTGACTGAAAATCGCATTTGCCCGCTGGGAGCTGAGCTTCATGTTGTATTCAATCGCCTCCCGGTCCTTCGGATCAAGGCTATCGGGTGGAACATACCGTCCTTTGTAGGTGGAGGAAGCAAACCCGACGATTTCGACGTTCTCGATGTTGTTTGCGATTTTCTGATCCTTGAAAAGGCTGGAAGAATACCCTGGCATGAACTTCTTGAGAGTCGACTCCATGGACGGTTTCAGCTTGGCGCTGCCAGCATCAAAGTATTCTTCTCCGAAGGCAAGAGTCACATCACCGGTCTTTTCATCCACGGTTCCGGACAGGCCGGCCTTCCGGAGTTCCGAATTGATCCGCTTTGCCAGTTCCTTCCTGGCATTTGCAAGCTCCTGGGCCCGCTTCAGGTCTTTTTGGAGGGAATCCACTGATGCGAGAGCCCTGCCTTTTTCGGCTTCAACTTGAGCCACCTTTGATCCAAGTTCGCTTACTTTCGAGCCAAGCGCGCTGACCTTGCCCTTCAAGGCGGCTTCTCGGGCGCTAGCCTCAGCTTCAAACTCGGCCATGCGCTTTTCACGCTCCGCCGCACTCAACTTTTCCTGCGCAAGCTGAGCCTCAAAGTCAGACTTGATCTTGGCCTCCTGCTCTGCGAACCTCTGAAGTGCCTTCTGGTTCTTCCTCTCGAGCGCTTCGATCGTTTCCTGGGATTTCTCTTTTAGCGCGGCAATGCGCTTTTCCATCTGGGATTTTGAAATCTCCTCATTTTCGCGGGCCTCCCGGAGTGCCCGTATCTTACCCTTCAGGTCTTTTTCAGCTTTTGCAATCTTCTCGCGATTCGAGTTGATTTCCTCTTCCTGCTCCTCGATCATCTGACGCTGCTCTTCGTTGATGGTGTCCTTTTTTGCGATGATCACATCTTTTTTGTGGAGCTGGGTCTTGGAAAGCACATTGGTATTGATGATGTTCCGGATCAGACGCTGATACTCATTGAGCGCATACTCCTTTTCCTCGTTTTCCTTTGCCTGTTGCCGAAGACGATTTTTCTCATCCTTCGCCTCATCCTGCAGAAGCGAAAGTTTGCCCATGAGCTTTTCATAAACTTGGGCTTCCTCTTCGGATGCCTCATTCTTCATGTGCTGCTCGCGAAGTGTGTTGTAGACCTGAAGCTGCTGCTCAAGATCCGCATTCTTTTGGGTGAGTTGCTTGATTTTCTCGTGAACGGCGACCCCTGAGGTCTGGCTTCGAAGACCAACCGACACATAGAGAAGCAAGAAAACAGTGGAAAGCATCATGAAAAGGTCGGAGTACGCAGTCCAGCTATTGCCGTGCGCATCCTCTTGTTTTGCCTTCACTTTGTCATAATCAAAGCTCATGAACGGTTTCTCCCGTCAGACTTATCGGCAGAAAACGGAAAAGTTTTAATCGCATTTTATCCACCCTTGCCCCAAACCCCAAAGTCCTTACCTTTAAAATTGGTCCATAATTACAATAAATTAATGCTTTCCTACCCGAGGACGGAGCTGGTATGAAATTTTTACTTGACTAAAATAATACAGATATGTATCATGCGACCTCATGAAAACCCGCAGCCCCATTTTCGTGTTCCTGACCTTGGCCCTTCTCGCCGCCTGCCAGTCAAAACAACAACTCACCGCACAGCCCGGCTACTCGGATCCAGGAAAAAAAAGCAATCTGCAAGTCACTACTCCTTCCCCCTCGCCCGCCCCTGAGCAAAAGGCGACCGATCTTCGCCTCCAGAGCCTGACCTTTGAGACCAATGGCTCGAACGACTTGCTCTATACGATTCAGGGAGACAAAGATGGCTACCTGGTTTTGAAGCTTTTTCGACGAAACTTCTCAGCGGAAACCAAGGAGATCCCCATCAAAGGTTCGGGCCTCGAAGACAAGGTGAGCTCTTTGTTTGAGGGTAAATTGCGCTACGGTGGAATCCTGATCGAAAATGATCAGGAGCGGGATCTCAGCCAAAGCATCAAGAACGCTCCCGTCGGCGACCCCTCCAGCAAAATTCAAATCACGACTCTTCAAGATGCCGAGTTTCTCATCAAGGCACCGGTAATCACAACCGAAGGAAATGAAACACTCTTTGATGATTTGCGCAAATTCATCGAGGAATCTTTGAATCCTGCACCAAAAGGTACAGATCCGGACACCTCAACCCCCGCTCAATCCTTGAATGCCTGCAAAGACTTGAAGGATCTCGAAGGTTCCATGATTTCTGTCACCAATCAGGAAGGAAAAGTTTCAAGTTCAAAAGGCGCCTTGAAGAAAATCGAGAACTCTGACCAGGCAGCCGCCGGCACCCTCAAGTATGAGGCCGAGGAAACCCGGGAGGTTTCCGGCACTCAGTACGAGATCCGCGTGGAGTATGTTTACAATCCAAACACCTGCACTCTCTCAAGGCAACCTTATGGAGAGAAAAAATCCGAGTTGCAGGTTCTCAACGTAATGAAAGAAGGCACCTCGACGAAAATTGAAGCGTCTGAGTGCAAGGAGGATTCTTGCTCGAAGACAGACATCCTTCTTACTCCGGTGAACTCCGCTCAATGAATCAAAAGGCAAAATCCATGATGAAATTGAAATTAATGACCAAACTCTTGACCCTCGCTCTCCTCGCGACCGCTTGTGCAGCACAAAAAGCACCACCGATTTCCACTGCCCAAATTGATGAAACACAGCCAAACGCAAGTGCCAAAATCACACCCCCGAATTCAGACGATGCTGAAGCACCGGTGGCTTTGCAGTCCATCACCTGGACCCGGACTGGCGGAGGAGATCTGAAATTCTTGATCGAACAAAATCCCGAAGGAAAATCCATCAAAGCAAAGGTCCTGAATCACAATTTCAAAACTACAGATCAGCTGGTTGAAATAGAATCAGAGGCACTGGCCGAAGGCGTTCAAACTCTCCTTACCGGTGCCCTTAAGATTGAATCAGAACCAGCAGACCCTTCTGCACTCACCGGAACCTGGACCGAGCTGACGTTGCTTGACATCAATGAACAATCCCGGACAATTAAAGCTCCCGTGATCAAGGATGAAAAGCACGCTAAGCTGCTGCGGGATCTGGAAGATGCCGTCCGCGAACAAATGGAGAAATCCAATCCAGATTCCACAGAATCCCTGGATTGAGTTCAGACCCAATCTTTCCTTCCTGACTTTACCTTCCCCTTAGGGCCAGGGAATGCGTGGATCTTGCGCATTGGCCTCTGCAGCGCTTCGGACAGGAGGGAAATCCGATCGAAGTGCCAACCTTCTCTTTGGGATCATCCCTGGCCCTGCAAACGGAAATCACCCCATCTTTTATTCTTGACCTTTTTAATCAGGCACTGTATCCTTCGGGCACATGCTTTTCCCGAATCGAATCCACGGCCTTCTTACCCTGACCCTTCTCGCCTCTGCCTGCTCCAACATCGGGCCCGCGAATCCGACTTCCCGAAAACAGCAGACCTACGAAATCAATTGCACTGCCACGACCCAGCATCTGGATGCCCTCTCCTCGGAATCAGTGCAGATTGCACCAGCCGAGGCGGAAGAAAAACAAGAACTCTCTGCCGAGGAAACCGGGCCAAAAATAGAGGTGGGCTCCACATCGAGTGAAATCAATCCAAAACAAGCCGAAAATGATTCCGGAGTAAAATTCGAAGAAGAACCAAAGCGAAAAGAGATTGAGATTCCGGTCGTGAATCTGAGTGAGTCCGACGGCTCCGAAAAACCCGAAGCCGAATCCGAATCCAAAGGCTCAAGCTGCGCTTCTCTCCCGGGAATGGCGGGAACCTGGGCGGTAGGCGCCGAGAACTCGTTGGTAAGATCCACCAGCCTGATCCTGCTGCAGGATTTCGACGGGATCAAAACCTACTCGGCAAGCACCACTTCCCAAAAAGCAATCAGCTCGGAGGATTCCGAAAATACCATTTCCTACTCTGAAATGGAATCCGCGACAGTCCGCTTCGACACTGGAACTTGCAGGATCACTTTCCAAAAGGACCTTGAAGAAGCCACTTCGACATTTCTTGTTTCTGAAGTGAAATCAAGCGGAGCGCAATTCACCATGAAAAAGTGCCTTGATGCCGAATGCAAGAGCACCGGAGAATCAGTCAGCTACCTGAAAAGATAATCCTCTAAAACAGGATCAGTTCCGCACCACTCTCGACTGCCTGACCTTCCGTGACTTTCACTGCCTTGATCACGCCATCCTGCGGGGACTTGATCTCGTTTTCCATCTTCATCGCTTCCATCACAAGTAGCGACTGCCCCTTCTTCACTTCGGCTCCAGGCTGAACAAGAATTCTCACGATCTTGCCCGGCATCTGGCTCTTCACACGTGCGCCTTTTTTTGCCTTGGATCCCGACGAGGAGTCCACCTGCTCGCCCGCCTTCAGAAAAGAAACCCCGCTCAGCACACCGGCATGACGGCGTCTCAGCAATTGATACTCGAATCCACCCTCGTCAGTCTCGGTCTTTCTCACGTCAAAGCCGAGGTAGCCCGAAGGAGTCTCAATCCAGATCCCTTGCTCATCGCGAACCCAGGAAATCCTTTCGATCGAACCATCCTGGAGCCTCACTTCGGTCGCACCGATCCGGCCCTTCGGATTCGAAAGAAACACCAACTTTGACTTTCCAACCACTCCTTCGATCATCGCAGTACCTCCATCCGGGCACGCTCACTCCAAAGGGAGCTTCGTCCCGCACTCTGGCCCGTTCCTGCAGGTCCGCCAGTGTCAGCGCCCGCGTCCGAACTTTCGGTGAGCCTAAGGAGCGCAAGAGCGATCGACTCTTCCTTCGATAGATCCGGTGTTCCCGGGTTTTCTGTGAGCTGCGGGTTCCTGGGAATCAGGTCCGTTGTGGTATTGCCTTTGATGACATCCGGACAGCGGCTCAAGCGTTGCAGGAAAACCACATTCGTTTTGAGCGAGCCTTTTGCCTGCCCCCTTGAATTCTTCGGCGCCTCAATCGAAAGCTCATCGAGCGCCACTCGCATGCGGGCCACCGCTTCTTCACGGTTTCGTCCCCAGACCGAGAGCTTCGCGATCATCGGATCATAGAACATCGAAACCTCACCGCTGGATTCGAAAGATGAATCCCAGCGCAGGAACGGACCATTCGGCTGAACAATCCGGCCCATTTTCCCGGGCGCCGGCAAAAAGTTCTGAGGATCCTCGGCATAGATCCTGACTTCGATGGCAGCACCCGTACGAGTGACGCTTTCTTGCAAAGGAAGCGTGAGTTCGCCTGCCGCAAGAAGAAGCTGCATGCCGACCAGATCCATTCCCGTAACCCATTCGGTCACCGGATGCTCGACCTGAAGGCGGGTATTCATTTCAAGAAAGTAGAAATCACCTGCACCGTCGACGATGAACTCGAAGGTCCCGGCTCCGGCATACTTGATCACCTTTGCGACCCGTACAGCACACTCGAACATTTTCTTCCGGGTTTCCGGATGTATCTCAAGAATGGGAGCGGGAGATTCCTCCCACACCTTCTGATGGCGCCTTTGAATCGAACACTCGCGCTCGCCAAGATGAATCGCACCACCCTTCCCATCTCCGAACACCTGGATTTCCACATGATGAGGTTCGAGGATGTATTTTTCAACATACATGGAACCGTCTCCAAAGGCACTGAGCGCCTCTCGGGATGCGGACTCGAACGCAGCAAGAAGTTCGCTTTCGGAATCCACGCGACGCATCCCTTTGCCTCCGCCTCCGGCTGCGGCCTTGAGCAGCACCGGGAATTTCACCTTTCGCGCAAACTCGAGTGCCTCGTTCGCATCCTTCACCGCGCCCGGGCTCCCGGGGACGCGGGGCACTTTCAGTTCATCCACCGTGCGGCGGGCTTCGATCTTGTCTCCCATCACGCGCATGGAATCGGCGGATGGACCCACAAATACCAGACCTGCCTTTTCCACCGCTTCGACAAAGTGCGGACGCTCGGACAAAAACCCGTAGCCTGGGTGGATGTACTTTGCCTTGTGCTTTTTTGCCGCTGCAATGATCTTCTCGGAAAGAAGATAGCTTGATTTCGGCTCGGATTCGCCGATGTATTCAGCTTTGTCGCAAAACTTCACATGCTCCGAAAAACGATCCGCATCGGAATACACGGCAACCGTCGGAAATCCAAGCATCTTCGCGGTGCGCGCAACACGAATTGCAATTTCTCCGCGGTTTGCGATCAGAACGGGCTCTCTTTTTTTGTGTTCAAACTTCATCGAGATGCCTCCTGATCAAAGTGGGATGTTTCCGTGTTTGCGTCGTGGACCCGCTTCGCGCTTCCCTGCAAGGAGCTCAAGCGCCTGAATGAGCCGCGTACGGGTGAACTTCGGATCAATCACCTCGTCGATGTAGCCAAGCTCTGCGGCCTTGTAGGGATTCGCAAAGGTATCCTTGTACTGAGCCACGAGTTTGGCCCGCGCTTCCTCAAGGTTCCCCTTTGTCGTCGCATCCTGAATTTCCTTTCGGTACAGGATGTTGATCGCGCCATCCGGCCCCATCACGGCAATCTCCGCATTCGGGTATGCAAGGTTCAAATCCGCACGAATGTGCTTTGAGGACATCACATCATAGGCGCCACCATAAGCCTTGCGTGTGATCACAGTGAGCTTCGGTACTGTTGCTTCGGAATAGGCATAAAGGAGTTTTGCTCCATGGCGGATGATTCCGCCGTACTCTTGCGCGGTTCCCGGCAGGAATCCCGGTACGTCGACGAAGGTGACGAGCGGAATGTTAAACGCATCACAGTACCGGACAAAGCGCGCAGCTTTGCTGGATGCTGCAATGTCAAGGCAGCCAGCCAAATGCCCAGGCTGATTGCCCACAACGCCTACGGTCTGCCCATTCAAGCGGGCAAACCCCACCACGATGTTTGCGGCGTAGGCTTTGTGAATTTCATAAAAATCGCCATCATCCATGACATCTTCGATGATTGCTCGGATGTCATAGGGCTTGGTCGAAACATCGGGGAGAATTTCCGCGATCTTTGTGCAGAGGCGCTCCGGGGAGTCCGCAGCCGTGCGCTTCGGAGCAGGGTCCAGATTGTTGGACGGTAGAAAATCAAGCAGTCTGCGCACCCCCTCGAACATGGCGCGCTCATCGGGATACACAATCTGACACACGCCGCTGGTCGATGCATGGGTTTCCGCACCTCCGAGATCCTCCTTGGTCACTTCTTCGTGAGTCACTGTCTTGATGACATCAGGGCCCGTCACAAACATGTAAGATGAGCCATCCACCATCGCAATGAAATCAGTCATGGCCGGAGAATACACGGCCCCACCGGCACATGGGCCCAGGATCAAACTGATTTGGGGAATCACGCCACTTGCTTGGACATTCCGCCAGAAAATCTCGGCATAGCCTCCAAGCGACTCGACCCCTTCTTGAATCCGAGCACCGCCAGAATCGTTCAAGCCGATCACGGGCACTCCGGTCTTCAGCGCAAGATCCATGATCTTGCAGATCTTACTTGCGTGCGCACCCGAGAGTGATCCTCCGAAAACGGTGAAGTCCTGAGAAAAGAGGCAAACTTTTCGGCCGTTGATGGTTCCGTAGCCGGTTACAACTCCGTCTCCGTAGATTTTTTGGGACTCCATTCCGAAGTCCGTGCACCGGTGGGTGACGAATTTGTCGAGTTCAACAAAACTTCCCGGATCAAGAAGGAGCTCGATTCGCTCCCGCGCAGTCAGCTTTCCTGCTTCATGTTGTTTTTGAATTCGGGCCTCACCACCGCCGAGTTCGGCAAGGCGCTCGCGTTCCCGCAAAAGATCATCACTTCGCTTTGACATAGTGATCCGGATCTTACACCAAAAAACCCAGGAAGATGACCTAAAAAATAAATAAACACGGCGTGTTTCCCTACGAAAACACGCCGTTTTGAGATGAATAAATCGATGACGGTTATGGGCAGTTGTAGTGGTAGGTCTGCCATCCCCAAACACTTCGGCCTAGACTGTCAGTGGTCTGAACATAACCGCTGCAATCCACGGAACGATAAGGAATGGTTCTCCAGGTACAGGCGCTTGAGGTGTTACCGGGCCCAAAGACGTGTCCTGAGCCGTAAACCTGACAATAAACGCGTCCGTTATAAACGGAACGTCCCCATGGATCCGCACGATAACAGTCTGTATACGCATAACAAGAGGTGTA
>CANGWP010000048.1 GCA_947457605.1 Bdellovibrionales bacterium
CGGGCGCCACATATCTGTTTTCCACCAGTCAGGCGCGCAGACTTCCCAAGAGCGGGGGCGATGAACTCAATGAGCTTCTGGATCCAAGCACTCAGGTTTCGGGAGGCGCGAAGTTCCAAAGTCAGGTGCAGCTCCGATACCCGTTTCCAAGATGGGTGGGTCTCAATCTCGGACTCACGTGGCAAAAGCAGTTCCAGGAATCCCTCTCGGGTGGACTTTACAGGCCCGAGGTTTACTCGGTTGCTTCCTCAAGGACTTCGTATGACCTTGTCTCGACCTATGCGTCCCTGGATTTGAATTCAATTCAGAGTTTTCTTGAGGGTAATTTCCTCCTGCCCGCTGTGGCCGAGGTGGGAATCGGACTTCCCCTTGCGGGTCAAAATGCGATTTCAGAGCCGGTGGTACAACTTCAGGGGACGATGTTTTTTTAAGGGGGGATCGATGGGTTACGTGAAATTCAGGTTTTTGAGCGTTGCCCTTAGTGGAATTCTTTTTGGCGCTGCCAGCGCATGTCTTCCTCCGAACTCGGAGCCGAAAAAGCTGGGGCTCGCACTCACCCCGGATTTGCAAATCGTCGAGAAGATTCGGGGCGCAAAAATAAAAGAACTTTTTGTCGTGATTTTCCCGAAGGACTATTCAGTGCCCGAGTGGCAATTCATCTTCGAGGAGACAAATCTACTGAGCCGGAACAAGCAGAAGCTTCGGGCAATCGAGGGGCTCGATGCGCCCGAGGTCCAGGAAGAGCGCGCCGTGCTGATTGGAAAGAATGCGGAGATCCTGAGTGATCTTGGAGCGAAAAGCCTCTTCATGATGAGCTGGAGCATTCAGGATGAAAACTGCAAGGTATCGAAGTCCTTGAAAATCGTATGCAAACCGTTCAATCCGGACAACCCCATGAATGGTGGTTTGCCGACCCATTCCGGTCCGTTGGAATTCATCATCCCGGATCCGGTTCAGTCCGAGATCAAAACTCCCTTCCTTTCGATCCTGCTCGAGCAGCTGGATGGCGCCAAGGGGCCGCAATTCGGGTTGAATCTGAGATTGAAACCGGAATCATCAGGCCCAGGTTTTTCCTGGTACAAAGGGGATGTCACCATCACTCCGGGGAGTCGATTTCGATCACAAGCGGATGGGAGCGAGGTCGGAACTTATTTCCCGTACGGGTACTCGGAGCTGACCTTACTGACAGGAAATTAAGGTGCCTGCAAGGGATTGTGCATTGCTCGAATTCGTCATGCATGAATTGTAAGCCACTTCTGCGGGTCTCGAGCTCCCACCCCAGATGCCACTCAGGATGTTGGTGTTGAGGAGCATCTTGCACGGATCCCCTTGATTGCAAGAGGTTGGAAGTCGATAGCAGGACACTGAGGCGCCACTCGGTGCTGTGACAATCACAGGTACGCAATTGGTTTGGGCGGCTGCGACTCCTGTGCTTTGACTGCAAGCGCTTGGGCTAGGATAGGCCTGATTCTGAGCGCAAACCTGACCAGGATCCTGAAGGTTCTGGCCAGTGGAACTCTGGAAGTCACTCAGCAGTGTGTTTGATTTCTTCAGACATCCCCCCAAGGCCACGGTGATGGAAGCCAGGAAACAAAAAGCCCGTGTAAATCCCATAATCTTAGCCATGCGAAAACTCTCCCCTGGATTTCAGGATCTCATGAAATGAGGCCAGGAAAAAGCGTGTTGTTTTTAAATCAAATGAGTTTAATGCGCATCTTTGACCCGGGTCGAAGTTCTTGGGGCACCGAAAAAGGCTTGAGAATAGGCTGCAAGAACCTCGTCCCGGACGAAACTCTCGGGCGCCGGCGTTCCGGCCTCGAGGGCCTCGAGATGGCGTGGCTGCCAGAAATACATGGGAACTTTCATGAAGTAACAATAATGATCGTACTGGTGGTTTGAGTAGTCAGAATATCGATTTACCGTAGGACAAGGGGTTCTTGGCTCGATGAAGTGATCGGACCATTCCTTTGGACCTACCGGGCCGTTCATGAAGGTATGGTCGAGGATCGATTCCCGTTTCTCGCCGTTCGTTTCAACGATCGCAAAGGGGGAGACATGAAACCACCAGCGGTAGCGGTACTCCCGGATGTACTTTGAAGTAAAAAACATAAAAACCTTCATCAAGTGGATTCCCTTTGATTGGAAGGTTTCATAAGTCCAAACATGGGCCCGATTGAAGCATTGGGAGCGCCTGCGATAGTTCGGATTCATGGATTGGAACACATCTTGAGCTTCGGTCTCGCTTACAATCGAGGGTGGTTCGGGGGCCAGATTCTTCGGTTTTTCCGAGTCAATGGTTGAGCGCCCGGACCCGGCTTCTTTGGCTGCGCTTTTGACCCGAATGACGTTTCCCTCCGTACTCAGAAGCACCAGAACATCCGAATTTTGATGAAGGATGTGTTTGATTTCAGGCAGGAGGGTTTCGGAGTGGTTCAGTCGTCCCACTCTTCCGTCTTCAAGAAAGAGAAGTGTATCGCCCGGGGACTCATCCATGGATGAAACCCGGACAAAATCCCGGGGAATTTCGGCGTGAACGCAGGATGACCAGAAAAGGATTAAGGCAATTAGCATCATCCGAAAACACAGCAAGAAGTGTGCGGGACGGGTTTTCCTGTTGTGGCTTGGATTTCATTCAAAATTAGGGGATTTTTTGTCCCGCCTTTGATACACGAAGGCCATGAAACTGCAAGAACTCACCGAAGAGGAAGTCCGCACCCTTACCCTTGAGCAAAAAGATGAATGGTGGCTCAAAAACGTCTACCGGGGGGACATGCCGCAGCTCAACCTGAGATCGGCCGCGACAGGAATGTTGATCGGGGGGGTTTTGTCCCTCACCAATCTTTATGTCGGGATCAAAACCGGATGGACGCTTGGAGTCGGGATCACGTCCGTGATCGTTTCCTTTGCGGCATTCAAGCTGATTTCAAGACTCAACCTCGGAACCGAGATGTCCATTCTCGAAAACAATGCCATGCAGTCGATTGCCACGAGTGCAGGGTACATGACCATGCCCCTGGTTTCGGTGTTTCCCGCCTACATGCTCATCACCGGCACGGTCATTCCCATGGAGCGCGCCATGGTGTGGATGATCCTTCTTTCCATTCTCGGAGTTCTTTATGCATTTCCCTTGAAAAAGAGGTTTATCAACGAAGAACAAATGCCATTTCCCGAAGGCTATGCGGCCGGAGTGGTTCTGCAGAATCTTCACTCGGATGAGGGCGGAAAGGACGGGATTTTCAAGGCGAAGATTCTTGGCGTCGGGGCCGGGCTTTCTGCGCTCATGGAGACCATTCGCAACCACTCCGTGATGGCTTCGCTCAAGCTCAAGTTTCTCGCGATTCCCGAATACTGGGATGAAATCGTGTATCGGTTTTTTACTCCCGCAATTCACGGAATACCGCTCAAGGATCTCACCGTTCGTCTGGACACTTCCATTGTCATGATGGGGACGGGCGGAATCATGGGAGTGAAGGTGGGAGCCTCCATGGTGATGGGAGCTTTGATCAATTATTGCGTTCTTGCGCCAAATTTGATTCATCAGGGAATCATTCCGGAGGCCAATTTCAAATCGATCACCATGTGGGGGCTTTGGTTTGGTGCAATGATGATGACCACATCATCGCTTTATGCGTTTTTCTCAAAGCCTGCGGTTTTGGTGGAGTCCTTCCGGAAGTTTTTTCCTGCAAAGGGAGGAAAGGAGAAAAAGAAAGACGTTCTTGCGGACATCGAGTTGCCCCTTTGGGTTTCCATGGCAGGAGTTCCGGTCGTTGGCGGCATCATGGTTTACCTCGGACATGCCTGGTTTGATTTCGGGATTTTCGAGGGAATCATCGCCATTCCTCTTACCTTCATTTTCAGTCTGATTGCCGTGACTTCCACCGGACTCACTTCAATCACTCCGCTTGGCGCACTCGGGAAACTCACCCAGCTCACGTACTCGGTGATCTCTCCCGGGAGTGCGGCCACAAACCTCATGGCGGCCGGAATCAACTCAGAGGTTTCCTCGAACGCATCCAATCTTTTGGCGGACATCAAGCCTGGATACATGCTGGGAGCAAAGCCCAGGCAACAGGCGCTTGGACATCTGCTGGGAATTTTTGCGGGTGCAATTGTGGCAGTGCCTGTCTACTACGCCATTTTCAACGGGAACATCGCGATGTTCACCTCCGATCAGCTCCCCATGCCTTCCGCGACCGTGTATCGGGCCGTGGCCGAAGCCCTGACCAAGGGGCTGGGTGTGCTGCACCCGTCCGCAAGAATGGCGGCACTCGTGGGTGCTATTCTTGGGGTGGTGCTCGAGTGGATCAACATCCGGATGAAAGGAAAGTTTCCGATCTCTCCGATGGGAATCGGTCTTGCCTTTGTTCTTCACTTCTCGGATTCGATGGCGATGGGAATCGGATCGTTCCTCGTTTGGCTTGCCGCACGGAAAATGAAAGCGGGAACAAAGAACCACAAGATCTTTGTCGAGAATTCGGAAACCCTTTGCGCCGGAATCATTGCGGGTGGATCCATCATTGGAATCATCCTGATCATTCTGGAAACCGTGGTATTTGCGAAGTGATCGATGGGCAAGATCGAGACTAAAATTCGAAGAGTGGAGCTTTCAGATGCCGAGACGCTGGCTTCCCTGGGTGCTGAAACTTTCTATGACACTTTTGTCGGCACTTGCAGCGTGGAGGACATGGACGGGTATCTTCGGGCGACTTATTCTGTGGAGCAGGTAAGGCGGGAGCTCTCGGATCCGCACGACCAATTCTATTTTGCGGAGGTCGAGGGAGTGCCGGTCGGGTACATCCGGATGAAAGAGGATTATGAGGGACTGCCGCTGATGAAACAGTGGAGGGCGTTTGAATGCAAACGACTCTATGTGAAAAAAGAATTTCACAAGACAGGGGTTGCCCAGGCACTCATGGATTTTTTCATGGACTATGCGATCCGGAATCAGTACGAGGTTGTGTGGCTTGGAGTTTGGGAGTTCAACTACCGGGCACAGAGGTTTTATTCAAAGTACGGATTCGTCCCGAATGGGCATGGCCATCCTTTTCCCATCGGCAATACGCCTCAGACCGACATCTGGCTTTGGAAATTTATTTCTTGAGGCTTCCCTTGAAAATTCGCGAGTCGTTCTCGCGCTTGATCAGAAAAAACTGTTTTCCCTTGGCACCCAGGCTTTCGGCAGCTTCCCGGGCTTCTTCGCCGAAACCGAAGTAGAGGTCGGCACGGGCGGAGCCCTTGATCGCACCACCCACATCCTGCCCGAGCATGAAGCGGGTGATGGTCTTGCCTCCCACTTTGAGTTCTACGAAATTGAGAACTCCCGAGCCGGGGTGGAATGCAGGATCAAAGGCGAGTGATCGTCGCTCGGTAAGGGGGATGGAGTCGATGCCCAATGGCTCTTCATCCGAGAGTTTGAAATACACATAGCTTGGGCTCTGGGAGTAGAGCTTCCGTTGCACCTCGGGGTGTTCAAGAAAATATTTGTGTTGATTTGCATAGCTCGCTTCAGAGGCTGTGAGGTAGCCGTTTTCCACCATAAGCCTCGAGAAAAACTTCAAGGGCTGTGAGTTCTTTCCGTCATAGCTGATGTAGCGAAGGGTTTCCTTGCCGCTTTCATCGACGAGGTGGATTCGGCCACCTCCTTCGATCTGAAGGGAATAAAGCTGAAACAAGTCGGTGTCGAGATAGGCACATTCGAGCCCCTTGCCTTCGAGCGCCCCTTCGAAGTGAATTTGCTCGCGGGTGGATTCCTTTAGGACCGGATCCTTGGGAGCGGAATAGAGGGGAATCTGGAACGGGCCACGCTTGGTAAGTGAACCCTTGAAGTCGGGGCTGTAATAGGCTGTGTAGCGGGTGTCACCCTCGCGGGGTTTGAACACTCGAAATCTTGTTTGGATCGCCTCATTGAATTTTTGAAAGCACACCGATTTTTCAGACTTCGCCATGCACTCGTCCGTCTGGCGGGCAATTTCCTGAAACAACACCAGGCTGTCGCGAATCACGCTTTTCTGAAAGACCCGATCCCCGTACTTGATCTTTCCCTTCAGGCTCACGCCTCGGTCATACGCATTGAGCTGTCGTTGGACCGCGACCTCGAGCAAATTGAAGTCAAGATCGTCGAAAAACTGGATGGACTTCGGGTCGACTTCCGTCGTAGCCGTCACGAATGGGGAGGCATTGGTCGTAACGGAAACCAAAATCAAAAGGGCCCCTAGAATCCTCATGAGGAGATCGCTCCCGAGGTAGCCTTCGCGATCGGCTTTTCATAGATCCTCCAGCGGCGATACTGAGGAGCTCCAAGATCCGTCCAAGGTTTGTTCATCGCCACGTTGTCCTCGAGAATCCACGAGGCTTCGCCCGCAAGATAGCCGTATTTGTGAGCGCGCTCAAAGGCCTCAAAGGTAAAGAGTGCGAAGATCCCGCTTCCACGGAACTCCGGTTTTACTCCCAAGGTCACAATGCGGGTCATCGCGACCCGTTTCTTGCCGAGAAGAAGCTTGAAGATTCCTGTGGGAAAAAGCTTTCCATCGGGAATCCGCTTGAATACGTGATTGAGATCAGGGATTGCCAGCATGAAGCCTGCCGGTTTTCCATCAACTTCCGCAACGAATGCCATCCGGGGATCGAGAATCATCTTCATGTCTTTTGCGGCGAATTCGAATTCTTCGGCCGTCATTGGAAAGAACCCCCAGTTCTTTTCCCAGGCGGAGTTGTAGATCTCATAGCAGTTCTTCACTTCGTTCTTGAAGTTTTTCAAATCAAAATCGCGAAAGGTCACGCGCGAGTTCTGGGCCCGCAGACGTTTTACGTAGCTTACGACTTTGGGTGGAAGTTCGGAGTTCTTCTCGCGGGCGATGATGTAGGCAACGAGGTCTTTGGCCTTGGAGAGTCCGTATTGATCATGAAGGGTTTCATAGTACTTCGGATTCCAGGTGGTCATGATGGTGGGATGTTTGCTCTGACCGCGCACGAGGAGCCCGCATTCATGATTGGTGGATGGGTTCATGGGGCCCATCATCTTTTCGAGTCCTCGCATGGATAGCCACTGCTCTGCGGTTTGGAAGAGGCGATTTGCGACTTCCTGGTCGTCGATGGATTCAAAGAATCCATAAAAGCCGGTTTTCTCGTTGTGGAACTCATTGTGGCCCTGGTTGTCGATTGCGGCAATCCGCCCCACAGGGCGGCCATCTCGCTCTGCGATAAAGAGTTGGATTTTTGCGCGCTTGTAAAAAGGGTTCTTCTCGATGTCTAGGTTCTCGTACACCGACATCCGGAGCGGCGGAACCCATTGAGGGAAGGTCTTTTGATCGTAGATCTTCCACATCACGTCGATGAACTCGTTGGTCCCTTTTTTGCCAGAAACTTCCCGGATCTTGATTTCACTCATGGACAGGGACTCTAGCCAAAAAAGTCAGCTTTGGAAACTGTCAGTTGCCTGCTAGTTGGACTGAAGAGTAGTGGCGGCAGTGAGCTGATCGAGGTTCACGCCCTTTTTCTTCAGAACCTGTCGGATGTCGTACATGTAGGTTCCGATGTTGTATTTGATCGGGTCTGGAGCGGCTGCTGCGTGGACCGCAATTACCTTTGGTACGCCTGCGGTATTGACCGCAATTACGCTACTGCCGCTGTTTCCGGGCTGGGTGTCGCACTGATAGGCCACGCGCGAGGCATTGCTGAAGGGTCTTCCCACTACGGAGCTTTTGGTCACGGCACAATATTGAGACCATTCAAGAGGGCGTCCCATCGGATACCCGAAGATGGTGATCTTGGTCTTCGCGGGGGTTCTGTCGGATTCCATCGCGATTCCAACACTGGCTTTTGGCGCTTGCTCTACTTGAAAGATTGCGAAATCAACCTCTGAGCTCAGCTCGGCATAGATGATCTTGGTGCATTGACTGGTTTGGGTGACCACGGGTTTCGGGCTTCCCGTGGAAGGAGATCCTCGATAGCCCCAGTACACCTTCACGGTTGGGCAGGCTTGGTTGGAAACCGAGGTGGAATAAGTGTTTTCAAGAAAGCAGTGCCCGGCGGTGAGGACATAGCCGTTCCCGATGTGCGTTCCGCTGCACGACCCCGAATCGCCCATGGTAACCAACCCGTACGCATCCAGAGTCGGGCGAAGGGTTGCATCCGTATTTGCGCCGTCCGCACGCATGGGGATCATGGGATTGATGCCGATGATCTTCGATGGATGATAGTCAGACAAAGAGACACTGTTTGAATTTCCCAACTCGGGAGAGTTCGGATTCAAAGGCTCCACCACCGGATTTCCACGATATCCACCGCACGCCGTTAGGACGATGGCAGAAAGAAGAAGCAGGGCCGAGGGTTTTGCATTCAGGGAACTCTTTGCTTTGATCTGGTTTGTCATCTCGTTTGACTCCTCCGGACAAAATGTCCTTGGTGCGGGTAATAAACACTAAAACGAATCAGTTTAAAAGATAAAATTCAATTATTTTCATTGATGACCTTACTCTTTGAGATCACTGAAGAAATTCCCCCCGTGCCCCCGAAAGCTTGATCAGAACGCGCCCACCCTATCGAGGGGAGATGTTGGTTTGCAAGATAAAAGTAAACAGAATCGATTTAATCCTTTCCGGCGGAGGGGCACCGCTTTCCTGCTTGAATGTGGAAGGGGGCGGGATTACATAGAATTATGATAAAAATTTCAAAGACTTTTGTCGCTCTCGGGCTGGTGGCAGCAGTTGGTTTTCCGGGCGAAGTTCGGGCCGCGACGCCCTATCGTCTCGGGGTGGTGCTGGTGGTGGATCAATTCCGCGCAGATTACCTGATGCGGTTCAAGGATCGATTGAAGACTCCCGGTTCCGCAAGCGGTGGATTTCGATTCTTAATGGAGAAGGGAGCGTACTTTCCACTCGCCGATCACGGACTGCTCCAGAACATGACGGGGCCCGGGCATGCGACGGTTCTCTCGGGCTCTTATCCCTATCGAAATCTCATTTCCCAGAACAATTGGTTTGATCGCGAAGAGAAGCGGGATCGCTATTGTGTCCAGGATGATGCGATGAAGATCATCGGATCAGAAGGTGTGGTGACTCAGGCAAGGTCCGGGATTTCGCCCAAGAACTTCAATGCAACCACGGTCGGAGATGAACTCAAAAACGTGAACCGCGCCTCGCGAGTGGTGAGTGTGGCGCTCAAGGACCGGGCTTCGGTTCTTCTGGGGGGAAAGCGCCCGGATTACGCCCTTTGGTTTCACGACAAGAGCTGTCAGTGGGTTTCGAGTGAGTACTATCTGAAGAAGCTCCCGGATTTCGCTCTAAAGCGAAATGAAGTTCTGAAAAAAGAAAAAGAGATGAGTTTTGATTTCGGAACGTTGAAGGGGCTTAAGCGCTGCTCCAAGCAATCGCTTCAAACTCCCTGGGGAGTGAAAGAGACCTTCAATGCCGCTCTTGCCGCAGTCGACGGGCTCAAGCTCGGACGGGGAAAGGATGTGGATCTCCTGCTTGTGAGTCTTTCCAGTCATGACTACCTTGGCCACCACTTTGGACCGAATCATCCGAATCTTGAGGCCATGACCATCGAGGAAGACAAACTGATCTCTGAATTTTTTGCCGCGATTTCTGCCAAAGTGCCCGGAGGCATGAAGGACGTTTTCGTGGTCCTGACCGGCGATCACGGAATTCCGCCCGCGAGCATTCCGGATGAGTATGTGCTGGGGGAGCGGATTCCGGAGAATGAACTTCCCGAACTTGCCGAGAAAACCCTGACCGAGGCTTTCGGAAAGCCTAAGGGCGGGCGTTGGGTGGATGCGATCCCTGAATTCCAAATCTATTTGAACCGGGATGCGTTGAAGTCCGCGGGCATCACTCCGACCGATGCACTCAAGCCTCTTCGTGCCGCGCTTTTAAAACAGCGCTATGTGGATCAGGTCTGGGCACGGGATGAGATTCTTTTTGAGCGGAAAGTTCCCGCCGGTGAGTACGGAATCGTGGCCGACCGCACCTTGAGCACTCGGAGCGGGGATATCCTGATTGTGTTGAAGCCCTTCTTTCAAAGTGACGCCTATCCTTTGACTCATATGACCATGTATTCCTACGATCGGTATGTTCCGCTCGCGTTTTATGGTAAAACCTTCCGCCCGGGGGTGTACCGTCAAATCGTGAACATTGTGGACATTGCACCAACTCTGACCCAGGTCCTTGGCGTGATCCCTCCTGCACAATCCGAGGGTCGGGTGCTGACTGAGATCTTGCGGTAAATCAATAAAGGGAACAAACTGAATGAATATGAAAATCATCTCCTCGTTGATCGCGGTATCCTTGCTTCCACTTTCGATTTCGCGCGCGGAATCGCTTCAGTGTCAGCAGATTCCATCCCTGTTGAATGTGTTCATGAGCAACCACATTTCGATGAACCAGCTGAATGGCGAGTTGAAGACGCGCACGGTAAGTCTCTTTCTGAAATACCTCGATCCCAACAAACAGCTCTTTTACAAAAAGGATGTCGAGAAGATGACCTCCCAGCTCTCGGACCTTTTCAATACGATGGCGAGTGGAAACTGTTCTTCCTTGAACGAGATTTCGTCTCTGCTTGTGGAGCGGGCGCAGGAGAATCTCGGTGTGGTGAAGGAAACCTTGAAGCCGGATTTCGCGCTCAAAGAAGAGATTCGCTATCAGACGGATACCAAGAAGCGGGATTACCCTGTGGACCTCGCCCAGAAAAAAACCGCGCTCGAAGCTGCAATCCATACCCAGGTGGCAACCATCGCGGCGGGAGATGTGAAGCTCCCCAAGGCAAAAGAGCAACTCTTGAAAAGGTATGAGCTTTCGGTGAAGCGCTCCAAGGAGATGAATCTTGGAAAGATGATCAATCTTTTTGCCGAGTCATTTGCGCACTCGCTTGATCCGCATTCGGATTATCTCTCTCCCGAGCAACTCGATGAATTCAAGATCAGCATGGGGCTTTCGCTCGAAGGCATCGGCGTTTCCCTCAGTTCCGATGACGGCTACACCGTGGTTCAGGAAATCATTCCCGGGGGAAGTGCGGACCGGGCCCGCGCACTGAAACCAAAGGACAAGATCATTGCGGTTGCCCAGGACAGGGGCGAGCCTGTCAGCATTGTCGACATGGATCTTTCGGATGTGGTGAAAATGATCCGGGGGAAAAAGGGAACCAAGGTGAAGCTCACAGTGGTTCGGGTTCAGGGCAAGGAGTCCGAGACCTTTGATGTCGTCATTGTGCGCGACAAGGTCGACATGAAAGAGCAGGCCGCGAAAGTCGATTATCAGACCCGCAAGGTGGACGGGAAGACCTTCAAGATCGCGGTGATCGATCTTCCTTCGTTTTATGGAGGATCCGATCGGAATTCGCGGGATTGCTACGATGACATGCGGGCCATCGTGGAAGAGGCGGTAAGCAGGAAGGTGGACGGCATCATCCTCGACCTCTCGACGGATGGCGGAGGTCTTTTGCAGGATGCGGTGAAGATCGCGGGACTCTTCATCAAGAACGGCCCCGTGGTTGCAACCCAGGATCTGAAGATGAAGCCCGAGATTCTATCGGATGATGACAACAAGGTTTTCTTCAACGGCCCGTTCATGATCATCACCACCCGACAGAGCGCTTCGGCGTCCGAGATTCTGGCCGGTGCCATGAAAGACTACAAGCGTGCTCTCATTGTGGGTGGGGATCACACCTATGGAAAGGGAAGCGTGCAGGTTTTGAATCCGCTTCCGTTCCGTTTGGGCGCGATGAAGCTCACGACCCAGATGTTTTATCTGCCTGGCGGCGTTTCAACCCAGTTCGGTGGAGTGGATTCGGACATCTCCATGCCGACCTACCTTGATCTTGATGACATGGGCGAGCGCTACATGGACTACGCACTTCCTCCCTCGAAAACAAAACCATTCATTGTTCCCGAATTGGCAAAGGGAGTGGAACCGAACGAAAAGTGGACGCCGGTGGATGATGCTCTGATCCGCTTTCTCAAGGAAAAATCCGCAAAGCGGGTTTCCAAGAATTCCGATTTCAATGAAATTCAGAAGGATCTCGATGATACCAAAAAGAACGAGGGCTGGATCAAGGTGGCCGATATCCTGAAGCGTTCCGGAAAGGACAAGGACAAGCGGAAGGAAAAAAAGGACCTTGCCGCCACGGCTCAGGGCCGCAAGCAGCTTTGGATCAAGGATCCGCGCGTGCAGGAGTCGCTCAACATCATGACCGACTGGCTTGCGCGCGGGAAGTAAGGCCTTATTTCTTTTTACGTCCCGGAAATACGATCATCTCGGAATCCGCCTGGCCTGGAACCGCTACGCCTCCCGAGGAGGGCACCGATATCGGATCATTGGAGCGGGCCTTTGGTTGTCCATCGAGTGTAGAGGAGGGCGGGGCACCTTTTTGCCGTTCTCCAATTGCTTTGGGCCCTTTGTCCTCCGGGTCTTCCGGATCGGGAATGTCGTCTTCAGGATCCTTAAAAGCATCATCTTGCTTGATTTGTTCAGGGGTCATGGTGAGCGAAACTTTTCCTTGGTTGACTTCTTTATCCTCATTCGGCGGGAGTCCCGCCGTGGATTTGATTTCATAGTTTCGCTGATTGACCCGTTTGGTTTGATCCTGGAACAATCTCTCCATCGCGGCTTCAGGGTCGATGGGATTTCTTTTCTTGGGCTTGGCTTGAGCCAGGGGGAGCTGGAGAGTTAAACAAAAAAAGATGATTTTTGAGAAGCCACGAAGTAAAATTGTCCGAGTCATATTGTCAATTTTAACACAACAAGGTACCTTAAGAAAGGGGGAGGATTCTGAATGGGACTCTTGAGGGCGCTTTTTGTCGTTTCAATTTTTCTGGGGGGATCTACCAATGCGGTAGCAGTCGAGTTTCCCAGCATCATGATGTGCCTTGATGCATATGGAAATGTCGCGGGTGGAAAGCCCGAGGACACCTGCCCGAACGCGCTCCCGAAGTGCTCCGATATCCTTCCCAAGACCAAGGAAGACGTGAAAAAACTTCTCTCGATGAAGATTTACGGTTTTTGGATGGGAAAGGATCTTGACCTGAACAAAACCACTCTCCAAGAGCCCTTTGGCAAAGACTTGAATCAGGGCATGTGCAGTGTGGTGGGACACCACATTGTGTACAAGGGAGACAGGGATCTTGAATTTGATGAGATCCGAAACGGAACTGATCAGGTCTCCACCGGGGGAATCAATCTTTACACCAAAAAGTCCTGCGGTTCCCGTCCGATGATGAGAAAAGGCGGAGGTCGCGCAAACGGAAAACGGCAATTGGCGATTGTTTTCAACGGGGAGTACGGTACCCGTTGGAGTTCTGCGATCCTGGGGGGCATGCCTTGGGAGATCCGGGCTGCTGCACACAAGTTTTTTTCTTCGGTTGGCGAAAAGCCCGAGGAGCTGACCAAGGGGCTGAAGGACGAGTCCCTTAGGGAACTTGCCGAGGCGGGCAAGCAAACGCAGGACCAATTGAAGGAGCTTCTGAGCTCGCTTCCCCAGGAGAGCCGCGCTTTTTGCACCAATCCCGCATACAAAAATCTGGTCGGAAGGTGCATGGGCACCGACGAGCCGCTCTCGATGACCGATCCTGCCATGCGTTTGTGCCAGATTGTCGGAGTCACAGTGGCCATGCAAGGCGGTGGAGTGCAGAATGCGGTGGTCGCCCAGATCATGGCCACTGCCAACAAAAACTTTCAAGAGCACTTCAAGAACATTCTGCGGACCGATCAGCCGATTTGGATGGCCTTGCAAGATGCTTGTCAAAAAAGAACGAAAAACTTTCTGGGTATGAACCGCAGGAAGAAGATGGCGAAGCAAGCATCCTGCTTCCATGACGGGGATTGGGTCAGGGTTTCCAAGGATTGGGATGTGCACGATTCGGATGATTCGGGCAACTGGATCGGGGCGAGAAATCGGAAGAATCAAATGCGTCTCGCCTTCAGACTTGATCGTGACAACCCCGAAACTGTACGTGATGTGGACCCGCCAAACAATAATTCACCCTACAAAAGAAGAGGAATGACAAAAGAGCGTACGATGGGGTGGCTATTTGGATGGGATAAGTTTGAAACCCTTCCGGTAACCCTCGCCAGTGGTTTTGAAGGAGCTGTTGAATGGGTCATCCGTAAAAAAGTCTGCGAGCAGAGCGCGGTCGACTCACCCAGCGAGGCCTGCGACGAAACCAAGATTCCGGACAAACCGGAAGGCGTGAAGTGGTGAGGAATTGATCATGAAAAAAGCATCGTTTTTTTTGTTCGCGCTTCAGTTTTTCTATTCCCCGATTTCGCATGCTTGGGACGACAAAGACACCGGTTTGGTCGTGGGTAGTGTGCTGGGAGGCCCCATCGGGCTCGGGGTGGCTGCGATTTACAATAACAATTCATCCAACAACAGCACGGCGTTGAGCTTTGCATGTCTCAGCA
>CANGWP010000049.1 GCA_947457605.1 Bdellovibrionales bacterium
CGCAAGGAGTAAATCAAAACTGGTCGCAACCAGCATTGCGAGCATGTAAATTCCAAGCGACTTTAGCGCACCCTTTCCAAGCAGGGGAAGAAGTTTGCCATACCGTTTCAACCGGTCGGAAAAGGAGATCGACGAGTTCCGGATCCCGCTGACGTTCGCAAGTTCTTCGTCTTGGTTTCTTATGCTCGAATCAAGCCCTAGCTCCTTGACTACGAATGGGTTCAGAAGCGACCATTTCGAGAGGATTTTCTCGAGTTCTCCCGAACGCTTCATTTCCTGAAGCCCCCGATCGATTTCTTGCTTGAGAGCCGGATTTCGTTTTGAGATTGCGATTCCGTATTTCATTTTTCCAATCGGACCGCCCACGGCCTTCAGTTTTGGATTGGAAAGCGCGTAATAAAGGGCGATCGGAAAATCGATAAAGAAAGCATCCAGTCGACCGATTTCCACATCATGATAGCCCGAGGACTCTTCTTCGTAGAATACCACCTCTGCCTTGGTTTCCTTTTCCAGAATATAATGTCCAAGAGAGGCCTTGAGTGTACCGACACGCTTTCCGTTTGCATCAGAAAGCCCGTTGATCCCGGTTTCTTCCTTTCGGACCACGAGCTGTTCATAGGTTGCATAGTAGGGCTCTGAAAACAGCACTTCGGCTTCTCGCTCGGGCGTGATCTCAATGCCGTTTGCGGCAAGCTGATAGTCCCCGCGATTGAGTCCCGGGATCAGAGAGTCCCATTCATTTTGAATGAGTACCGATTTTCGTTTCAGGATTTCGGCCAGACGAACCAGGATGTCGTATTCGAACCCCATGAAGTTCTTCGGATCCTTCGGATCGACAAAAACATAGGGAGCGCCTGATTTGGCGTCGGCAGCCCAGCGAAGCTCATCGCCTGCCCGGGCATTTTCGTAAAATGCGGAAAAAAAGGAAAACAGCAAGATCCCAAGAAGGGCTGTCCGGCCGGATGGTTTCATTGGGTTTTATTGATAGCGCAAAAAGACGGCTTTGCAATGCTTACTTCACGGTGATCCGCATTTTCAGGATCAAATATCCAGCCTCATTTTCGATGTAGAACTGGTAGGGGGCGGAAGTCATTTTTTCAGAGGCGGTACCCACGAGAGCAAGCTCAGCCAAAGAAAAGGAAAGTCCAGCGGGTAGGGGAGTCGGGGAAAGAAGGCTTACGGCCCGTGCTACCCCTTCGTCGCAGAGAATCCGATTCGGCACAATGGCGGCTCCATAGGAGTAGGTTGGATTTTCCACCTCAAATCGGCAATTCTTGAGCTTGGAATTTGCGAGGGGAAAAGAGTCAGGAATGGGAATCTGATTTCCCCGTGAGTTCTCGGAGTTCGGTTTTGAGCAAGAAAGAGCAGCCAGACAAAAGAACAAGGCAAGTATCGAACGAACAACCTCAAATCCCTTTGCCATGCGAAAAACCTCCAGTGCAGATATTTGCAAAGTTCGGGAGACGGGGCAAGGGTTTATTCACCCTTTAAAATCAAGGGGTTTGAAGGCATCTGCGTGCGAGCTCGCAAAGGCCGGAAGCACTTTCAGATTTTCATGGATGGCTTGAATGGAAGGAAATGCTTGAAGCTTCACCCCGAATCGCTCCGCACTGTAAATTTGCGGGATCAGGCACGCATCCGCAATCGAGGGGTGATCGCCCACGGAAAACCTGCCACGGGTCTTCTGGCAAAGAGCCTCATAGATCCCAAGTCCCCGCTCGATGAAGTCGCGCGCCCAGGCCTTTTGCTCCTCGGGCTCGCTTGAATGTCGCGCTAGAACCGGAGGGTTGTGAAAGGGCTGAATCCCGGAATTGATGACTTCCGAGAGAGCAAGAGTTTGGGCCCGGGTGATTGTATCCCCCCGAAGAAGGCTTGGTCGATCCGGATGGGATTCCTCAAGATAAAGAAGAATGGCGAGACTTTCTGTCAGAAGTAGGGGGGTAGTGGAGGGGGATTGAGCTTGAATTTCAAGGACCGGGACCGAACCTGCCGGGTTTCGCGAAAGATGCTCCGAACTTTCGGATTCACCGTTCAGAAGGCTTACCGCCACGGGTTCATAGGAAATTCCTTTGAGGTCGAGCGCAAAGCGCACCCGCCAGGAACTCGAGGATCTCCAATAGTGATAGAGTCGATAGGAGGTCGGCACGGCTCAGGTGTTTTCTTTTCGGATCCGGTTTTGCAGTCGGCCAAGCTTCTCCACTTCCAGAACAAACTCATCTCCTGGCTTGAGCCATACAGGATTGTCTTTCATGGTGGTCAGGTTCAGCTCCATGTAACAGCCGGTTCCCACGGTGCCGGAGCCAATGACTTCGCCCGGACGAAGAGTCACTCCATAGGAGGCCCGTTCGATGATCTGGCCAAAAGTCCAGTTCATGTCCTTCAGGTTTCCATCCGACACCTGCTTCCCGTTGTGAAAAGCGGTCATCCGCAGATCAAACCGTTCTCCGTCGGAGCCGGGAATCCTGCGACTTGCAAGCTCATCGCGAGTCACAAGATAGGGGCCAAGCGAGGTGGCAAAATCCTTCCCTTTGGCGGGTCCCAGATTCAATTTCATTTCCTGGGTTTGAAGTTCGCGTGCGGACCAATCATTCATGATCATGTAACCGAAGATGTGGTCATCCGCATCGCGCGCCTTGATGTTGCGGCCTTCCTTTCCGATCACAATGGCTACTTCGAGTTCAAAGTCGAGACGCTCCAGGGCTTTTTCCATCACGTAGATTTCGCCCGGCCCCGTGATTGCGAGGTGGTTTGTGAAATAAAAAATCGGAAAGTGGTCGAACTCCGGAATCATCGGCAGTCCCCGGCCTTTTCTTGCGCTCTCCACGTGCTGCCGGAAAGCATACCCATCGCGGCAGGAAACCGGGTGGGGGACGGGAGAGGCCAAAAGCGCATCCCCCTCTGGGATGAGGGCGGTTGCAGGCACCAGTCCCGCGCGCGCCTTTTCGATCATCGCCCTGGCCCATGGAAGGGTCTCGGCTTGCTTTTCGATGAATTCGTTCATGTCGGAATATTCCGGTTTGGCTTCCAGCGCATAAAAATCAAGGATTTGAGTTCCTTTTCCGGCAGTATCCTCGATCAAGGCGCCAATGTGAATGGAACGGTCACCAGCAAAAAGACTTACAAGTTTCATGATTCCCTCACCATACCCCTTTCAGGCGTGCTTAAAAAATAAAAAAGGGGCGGAAGTTTTCCGCCCCTTTTCGGGTTTCAATGGTTTTATTTGAACCGGGATTACCAGTTTTTCTTGTCTGCGAAGGTGTCCTTCAGAGACTTCGGGAAAGACCAACGAGGCTTCTTCGAAGCAGGACGTGCCTTTACCTCGATTGCTTCACCGGTGAAAGGATTTACACCTTTCCCGGCTTTGCGTGCCTTCACTTCGCGGCGAACCAATGCGCCGATCACAGGGAAACGAACGCGCTCTCCGCCAGCTGCGAGTTTCGCACCGCGGTTGAAGGTGGTTTCGATCAGATCCTTCAGCTCAGAACGCTTCAGCTTCACTGTTCCGGTCTTGGTCACTTCAGTGATTCCCATGACGCCTTCGTAGAGTTCATTGATGAATGAATACTTTTTCTTTGCAGTTTTCTTTGCCATTTTAAAATCTCCTTTGCCTCTATTCTTAATAAACTAAATCCGAATTCGGCAAGAAAAAATTCGTAAAAAAGCCCAGAATTTGTAAGAATTCACGAGAAAACATGAAAAATCAGGTTCAGATTGACAATAAAATCCTTCTTTTTGATTTCGACGGGACGATCGTGGAAACCGAAATCCTCGCGCGCGAGGTGATCGAGAACTATTTTCGACAGTTGAAATCCTCCCATGGCAGCCATTTTGCGAATCTCATCGTTGGCAAAACATGGAAGCTCGCTGTGGAGGAAATGCAGGAAGAGGCATCGAGGCTCGGCATTCATCTTGGCGAAACCAATGCCCTGATATCGGAATTCAAGAGGCGCTATCAAAAGAGATTCGAGGATGGCGTGAGGCTGATTCCCGGATTTTTGAATTGGCTTCCGGAGTTTCGCAAGCGCGCTCGGTTCATTGGAATCGTGACAGGGTCGGAGCGCATCGAGGTGGAGAGCATTCTCGGGGCCCACCAAATTCGTCCTTTTTTCGATAAAATCTGGGGGTTTGGGGACTACGCCGAAAGCAAACCCCATCCCTCTCCGTACCTGACCGCAATGAAGGAGATCGGTGCAAATCCCGCCGAGGTTCTTGTGTTTGAGGATTCCAAGGCAGGGATGGAATCCGCCTACAGGGCGGGACTTTCCTGGGTTCAGGTCAGCCATGAAACCCATGCGAAGACTCCGGATGCGCGTTCGGCTCTTGTGATCCGGGACTGGACCGAGTTCAGGCTGTCCTAAAAAATTGCATAGGATGCACCTGCCAGAAACTGAATGGAGCGGGTGTTGTAGGTGTCTCCGGGCACCGCCGAGAGATTGCTGAGTCCGTGAAGGTATCGACCATCCACAAGAAAGAAGAGAGTGTCGGTAACCCGTATTCTCGCCCGAAGGTCGACGAGGATTCCAGAATCGGGAGATTCAGATTTTTGAATCGCATTCCCGCTTCTAAAGAAACTCCAATAGCCGCCCAACCCGAGACTCACCGATGGATCAAAGTGATAATGAACGAGAAGTGGAATGTCGGTCCATTCGCCTTTGCTTTCCGGGAGTGCCGAAACAGAATTCTCACTGCGGGATGATTTGATAAAAATCCCGCTCTCAAAACTGAACGGTAGCTCGGAAAAGGGAAGGTCGATTCCAAGTCCGAATGCAGGTGCGGCAGATCCGGTGGGGCGTTGGTCCTGGCCCAGGCGAATGTCGGTGGGTGCGGCGTAGTTCAGTCCTCCAAGAAAACTCAACTCCGCTGCCAGGACTGGATTGCTTACAAGGAGCAGAAAACCGAGGATTTGCCGTAAAATTCGCATGGGCTTAGCATACGAGGCTTTTGGGTCTTCAACCAGCGCCAATGACATGACGCGCGAGAGATTTTTTTGATTTCCCACTTGGGAATTTTGGCGATTCATCGCAAAATATTTGCAGGGGAGTTTTACTCATGCAGGATGCAAATTTTTCAGTTTCAAGCAATCGTCTCAATGAATTGTTGTCTGCAATTTCCGATGCGCGTCAATCCTTGCAGAATTGGCAGGATCAGCGCACCGAGGCCATGATTCGACTCGATTCTTTTGCCTACGATGTGCAAAAGATCGAGGAAGAAAAGGCACGACTTGAGTTGGCGGTGGCAGAGGCGAAAAAAGAGACTGAAGCCCAGGCCCGGCTTTTTCAGTCCCAGATTCAGGAGCTCACGGATTCTCTTCAAATGCACAAATATGAAATCGAAGGGTTCAAGCATTCGCTCACGGACAAAGACATTTCCATTGAAGCCTTGAAAAAAGAAATGGAAAGTCAGAAGCGTTTGAAGGATCAGCTGGTGGAGGCTCACAACAAGCGTCTGGCTGAGATCGAGTCCGAGTACGAGAAGCGCCATGCACAGACACTTGCCTGTGAGAAGCTGGCTCAAGAGGGGCTCTCCGCTGAATTGTTGGAAATGAGCAAGCGGCGCTCCGAGGCGGAAGCGAAAATGGAAAAGCTCGAGCGGGAAATCAATTACATTCGTTCGAACATGATTGGACTTCTGAATCCGAAGCTTTTGACGCCAAGTGAGCCTTCCGTTGAGAGCGAGGATCATTTCTCAGAGACGCACACGATCCGTACTACGGCAAACTCTGGTGCTTCCACCGTGGATGATTACCTGAAGCGTTTGGGCTACTGAGCGGCTCGGGGCCTTACTCGCCATCTTTTCCGATCGCTTCAACCGGGCAGGCTTCCAAAGCGGCTTGCGCCCGCGTGATTTCTTCGGGAGTGGATGGCTGCTTGAAAACGTAGGAGTACCCGTGTTCGTCATTTCGGGTAAAATTATCCGGAGCCTCTGAGCGGCATGCGTCACAATCGATGCACTGATCATCAACGTAAAACTTGCCTTTTGCGTTGTCTCCCCACTTTTTCTTTGAATCTGCCATGTCCGGTTTTTACCTTTCTTTTCAGCCCAAGTCAATGCGGGGTGCAGGTGGGATTCGGACGGGAGTACATGAATTCTATTTATTCCTTTGCTCTTGATGAGGAGCGAGAAACCACCGTAGCATGGATCGAGGGCTTATCTGCGCTACGAAGGGAGGAATTCTGAACGAACACTTCAAAGTCATCATCAGTGATTGCCATCTTTCAGCAGGGCGCTTTTTTGAGGGAAAGTACAATCCTCATGAGGACTTTTTCTTTGACCAGGAGATGGTCGAGTTCTTCGAGTTTTTTTCCACAGGGATCTACGGGGAGGGTCCTTTTGGACCCGTAAAAGTGGAGCTGATCATCAATGGCGATTTCTTTGATTTTTTGAATGTTCCTTACCTGGGCGAATTCGAGGAAGGGATTACCGAATCGATTGCACTAGCCAAGCTCGAGGCAATTCTTTCAGGACATCCCAAAGTCATGGCGGGGCTCAGGCGCTTTGCGTCCAGGCCCAATAAAAAAATCACCTATCTTGTGGGAAATCACGACGCAGAGCTTTTTTTTCCGAAGGTTCGAGAGCGGATCATTCGCGAATGGGACCCCGACGGAAGACCTGAAAGTGATCGAGTTGAAATTGTCGTGGATCGTGACCGACTCAAGTTTGAGGAGGGGCTCGAGGTTCGTCATGGAAACCAATTCGAGGCGAGCAATCAGCTTGATTTTGAAAATCCTTTCATCACGCTCAGCAATGGGATGCAGGTTCTGAACATTCCTTGGGGCAGCATTTATATTTTAAAAATCATCAATCGCCTGAAGTGGGAACGCTTCAATCTCGACAAAATCCGGCCCATCAAGATTTTTGCATTTTTGGGCCTGATTTTTGATCCGGTCTTTACCTTGAGATTCATCCTGCTGTCCCTGTTCTACTTTGTGAAGACCCGGGTCATGAGCCGCTCAACTTCTCTTTTCGGATTTCGCAAAACGCTCAAAACGATTTCCCAAGAGAGATCCTACTTTCTGGATCTTGAGGATCAAGCCCGATCCATTTTGGAGGAGGATCCTGCTGTTCACACGGTTGTGATGGGACACACACATCTTCCCATGCATCGGGTTTATGCGGGGGGTAGGCAGTATCTGAATTCTGGCACCTGGACCAAAATGGTGTACCTGGACTGGAAGTATTTTGGCGAGCCCATGCACAAGACCTTTGTGCTGGTGAGTCTTAAGCCAGGAGAGGTGAAAGCTGAACTCAATCAATGGCTTGGAATCCGATCTCCGTATCAGGCTCATTCGTAATTCTACGAGATTCCTTTATTGATTTAATAAAATAGTCAACCTTTGTTCTGACGTCGTAAAATGGTTTCAAGGGGGGAGTGTGTCGTGTCGATACGCTCTCTGCGGAGTGGAACGTAGGATGAGAACACGCAGATACCTTGAAATTGCAATTCTTTCAGCAGCCTTCGGCGCAGGGTGCGCGGTTCAGGAAGGGGCCGCGCCCGTCGAGCGTCGCGTGCTGAGCGCGGCAAGATTGATTTCAAGCGAAGATTCTGGTGGATACATTCCGGATAGAACGGTCATTGGCGCCAAGGCATCCAAGGGCACAGTTACCGTTACTGAGAAACCGACGGTTCAATTGTCTGGCCTGCCGTTGGTTCAGTTCAATCAAGGTTTCTCGGGAAGAGAAGTTCTTTTGGATCTCGGAGAGTACGACCAGTCTGTTGATTTCGGAGCAAATGGATCCCTTACTCTGGTGGCTCAGACTACGGACTATCCCCTGAGTGGGGATGCATATCCGGTCTTGACATCGTTTCAGGTGAAAGATGGATCTGGAAATCTGATCAAGGAATTTGTGAATCTGAAATCAGGATGTGCATCAGAGGGCATGTGGATTTGCAGTGGCTCCTCTTGTTCCGCAAACCCGAATTGTTCGGTTGAGACTGGTACGGTTTCAGCGCCCGTAAGTGCGTTTGCGAGCCGGGAGGATTGGGCTCAGCACCAGGCCCCTTCGTTTGGTTTTGTGTCGACCAACGACTTTCCTCGCTGCAATCCGGCGGTTTCCGGGGCCGGATGTTTTTCAGAGCAGCTTCCCACCGGGCACTACTTTGCGAAATACATTCTTGTTTCAAATTCAGGAGGAAGTGTTTCAGGGGTAACTGCTGGACTTCAGGTGCGAGTTTTTTCGAAGAAGGATACGGTTCCTGCAAATGCCGATGTTGTGACCAGTGGTGGAATCAATCTCAATCTCATTTTGGTAGGAAGTAAAAATGTGAACGATTCCCACTTGGCCTCCGGGAAGAGAAACCTGAATCTTTTATTGAAGGAGTTGAATCGACTGTTGAAAACGGAAAGCGGAGCGAAGCTTGCCTTGAATGAAATCAATGTGTTCGAGTGGACCGATGAAAACGGGGGTTCCCAATATTCGGCGGTGGATTTGAACTACCTCGGGGACATGTTTGAATCCGGCTCTAAGGGATTGAGGGCTGACCTTTCCGCAAATTACATCAATGTATTTTTGGTCAGTGATATTCTGCTTGATTCCAGCTTTACCGTTCTTGGTCTTTCCGGTGGAATCCTCGGAACGCCGGTGAATGGAACCCAATCCAGCGGTGCTGCGTTCAGTACCTTCAATCAATTGGCAAGCTACAACCCTTCCTGCAGCTCAAATTCATGCTTCAGGGATGTTCTGGAGGGTGATTTCCTTGAGATGGCAAGCACCATTGTCCATGAGCTTGGCCATTTCCTCGGACTGAATCACCCCAGCGAAAGACCCGAGGTGGTGGAGAATCAAGACCATGATGGCCTGACAGATACTCCCAAGTGCGCAGCTCGAACCTCCATTTCGAGTGTGATTCTGGATCAAAGAGCCTGCTATGCAACGGACACTCAGAATCAGGAAGCTCCGCTCTCGGGGACCTGCAAGGCGAAGTGCGATGCGGTCACCTCTCCTTCTGTGTATCTGAGTGGTTTTTTCAGCACAACGCCCCAAAGTTTTTGTCCTGCGGTGCCCGAGTGTCAGTTCAATCATGTCATGTGGTATACTACAAAAAATCGCAAGAAAAACGGGAGTGGGGTCTGGGTGGAAGACGGAAATCTTTTCTCGCTGCAGTCTTCAGCGGTTCTGGAGCGGAGCCTCTTTGTGCGATGATCAAGATTCTTTTGTTTGCTCTTTTGTCGTGTTCCTTAGCCCATGCCATGAGTCCGGACGAGATTCGCGAGGCAATCAAAGCTCAAGCTTCTCAACGCCATCCAAGACCGCCTGCAGATTTCTGGAAAGGGCTGGGACCGGAGGCTCTGCCGGTGTTGAAAAAAATGATTCAAGAAGAAACCGGCAATGTGGAGCGCACATGGCTGATCGATGGTCTGGGACATTTTAGTGATCCGGAAGTGGGCCTGATCCTTCAATCTAGAATCAAGGCATCCAACAATGATGTATTCACCAAAAAGCTTCTTTCATCCCTGATTCAGTCCCAAGGCGATCAGGTGCTTGATTTCGTCGAACCTTATCTTTCGAATCCGGATCCGCACATCCGAATCGCGGTCGCTCAGGGAATTCGTCTTCACATGTCATCCGGACGCGCAAAAGAACGCCTCGATCAATACCTCTCGGGCGAAAAAGAAGCTTGGATCCAGTCTAGAATTGCGAGCGCAGGTTCCGAAGCAAAAACTCGTGCGGGCGGACGCCTCGTCCAGGTTCCCGCGTTGCCGGCTGCTTCGTCCCCCCCGGAAAAGCCGCTGGAAGCACTTTCGGAGAAAGACTGGGCGGGCGAGTGGAAGGGGATTTACCTTTCGCCCGAAAGTTCCGGCACCGCCAAAGGATTTCTGAAGAAAGAGAAAGATGGCTGGAGGGTTGAGCTGTCTTTCCCCAAAAAGAAACGAATCGAGTTAAAGGCGCGCGAGGCGGAGGTTCACTACTTCCAGACGGATCGCTACCATTGGATTCGGATTCAGTCCAAAAAGACGGATACGGTCTTTACAGGGAGCCGCAAAGCGAACTAGAACTGTTCTCATGAACGAATATGATGAGGGTAGAATTTGGTTCAAAAAAAAGGCGGGCTTGATCACTGTGGGGCTTACAGAGAAGGCTCTCGAGGAAATCGGTTCCGTGCAAGCAGTCCAGCTTCCAGTCGAGGGAGACGAGATTTCCCAAGATGATGTGATCTGCGAGATCGAGGGATCAAAGCAGAATTTCGAGGTGATCGCCCCCATTGACGGCAGCGTGGTTGCGGTGAATGAGATTCTCCAGGAAGACTATGAGTCCTTGCAGGGAGATCCCTTGGATGAAGGGTGGATTTTGAGATTGAAGCCTCCGAAAAACGGAGACGATGAGGACGGCGACGAGGAAGAGTGAGCCACGTCAGTTTCAGAAATAAAAAAAGGCCCCGGGGGCTAACCCCGGGGCCTTTTGCGTTTCATGGCAACTTATCGAACCATTTTCTTTAGAACATCACCCCAACGGGTTTCCTGATCGAAAAGCAGTCTGGAATAAAGATCAGAATACTGCTGGTACTGATATGAAGAGGTTGGAATCCAAATAGCCATCCCATGAGCCTTTGGAAAGCGCACGGTGTCGTTTGCAATGATCACGGCCTTGGTGGCAGCGTTCATGTCCGAAAGCGCTCCGGTATCAAGGCTTGAGATCTGGGACGTCTTGAGGTTCTCCATGAAGTCGATAAAGTCCACGTAGTCACTATTGGTGAAGTTCTGAGACCTGGATGCGATCTGGAGTACCTGACGAGCGGCACTTGGGCTGAGTTCCTGAAAGGAGTCGGCAAACCGGCGAATGGATGCATTCAGCTCAGGCAGGTGGTTCAAATCAAACGCAGAGAACGTCACTTCGTTTGAGGTGCCCTGATAGGATTTCGCGTACTCCTGGGACAGGACTCTTGCCACATTCTGAGGACTTGCATCACTGAGCGCGTTCCAGCGGGCCAGGAAGGTGTCATATGGCCACCCTGCGCCAGGCTCGACTTCCTCTGAACCGGCGAATACGCTAACGGAATCCTTCATTTCATTTGCGATCTCCACCATTGCCATCAGGCATGCATCGGAAGCATAGAGATCAATTTTGTGGCCGATGATTTTTGCCGATTCCCGAAGCGCAAGGGCAAGTTGTTTTGTGGTCATGTGGTTGCCGCTCAGGTCATCAAAGCTGATATCCATCGGGCTTGGGCCGCCAAGGCCGCCTTTTTTGTCGTGCCAGCCGCTGCCATGATTCCAAACATCCACGAAGTAACGCTCTGCCGGATATTTTTCCGACCCCCAGCGCACAAAGTCCACGAGTGATTTCCAATCCCCCATGTCCACTTGGCCCATGTTTTCGATCACCGGAGAGGTGACTTTCGAGGTGTCATTGTCTTTCTTTACAAGAAGTCGCTTCACGGTGCGGGTTTCAAGACTTGCCCACTGGACCACGATGTTGATCTTCGCGTTGGAGCCGATCTTCTCCATCTGATTGATGTTGAGCGCCCCGAAGGAATCGAGGTTGTTATTGCCATTCAGGAAAATGAGAAAAGTCCATTCCTTGGGCTGTGTGGTTGTCCCGGAAACCGTATTTCCATTTTCTGCGCTGGCGATTGGGCCTTGCAGTAGGCCCAGAATGAGGGATGAGAACGCGAGAAGACTACGACACATATGAATTCCTCCGTTGAATTCGGTTCAAGTCGGCATTTGGGATTCATCATGAATCCTTTACAACATGCGTTTGTTTCAGTCTGACACGGGGGGCAGGGGTGGGCAATCTTTTATCAGGAAAAATTTTCCCAATAGCTCAGAATCGCCGATGGGTTCAACGATTCAACGCCGATCGGTCGAAGCCATGAGGAAGAAGTTGCTCGTGCGTGAAGCTTTTGACGTCCCCGACCTTGTTTACCAAATGGATTTCGCAGGTCTTGGTTGCGAATTCATTGATCACTTGTCTGCAGATTCCGCAAGGTACCCATGGAGGACTCGCATCGGTTGCCACGACCACTGTCTTGACCGCAATGCCCGGTCCCATTTCGCTTACGGCTTTCCAGATGGCAACCCGTTCGGCGCAAACCGTGCCGCCAAAGGAGGAATTCTCAACATTGCATCCGGTGAAGGTGGAACCATTGGAAAGTTCAATCACAGCCCCGACCTTTTTCGTGCTGTAGGGAGAGTAGGATTTTTCCATCGCCGCGATGGCCAGATCTCGAAGAGTGTTTGTGATCATTTTACATTTGCCTCGAGGATCAGCTTTGGAGCTGTTTTTTTGCTGGCGGTGATTCTGATCATGGAGTGGATTCGTTCTTCCACCCAGGCAAAATCGGTCTTTTCATTTCCGAAAATCGTGACCAAAGGGTCCTCGGCTCGGACCATGGAACCGAGTTTCTTATGGAAAAAGAATCCGACCGAATGATCGATCGGTTGACCTACGGTGTTTCGGCCCCCGCCGAGAGCGATCAGAAGCCTGCCGAGGTCCTCGCTCCGCATTTCGCTCACGTAGCCCTTTTTCTTGCATTGGATCTCCACGATCCGGTCGGCCTTCATGTAACGCCACGGTTCGGATAGACTTGAAACGTCGCCCCCCTGAGCCTTGACCATTTCCTGGAATTTTTTCCAGGCGGAGCCGTCTTTCAGTTTTTGGATTGCAAGTTTTCGTCCGTCGGACAGGCTTTTTACCACCTTGCCGGCTTCCAGCATCTGGGCGCAAAGGTGGAGGGTGAGTTCCCGCAGATCCGTTGAACTCAAGGAATAAGGGTTGAAATCCGCATTTTGGAGTACCTCCAAGCACTCATAGATTTCAAGAGCATTTCCCACAGCGTATCCGAGGGGCTGATCCATGTTGCTCAAAGTCGCTCTGAGTTCCATTTTTGAGCGTTTTGCAACTGCCCGCATTGTTTTTGCGAGTGCGAGGGCCTCGGTTTTCTTTTTCAGAAATGCGCCATTCCCGACCTTGATGTCCATCACGAGACTGTTTGCGCCTTCTGCAATCTTTTTCGAAAGAATCGAGGCGGTGATGAGTGGAATGCATTCAATGGTCGCGGTCACATCCCGAAGTGAGTAGAAGATCCGGTCGGCAGGCGCAATCGACGCGCTTTGAGAGATGATCGCGCAGCCCACTTCATTCAGGATTTTTGTGAACTCTTCTTTGGAGAGCACGACCCGGAATCCCGGAATTGCCTCAAGCTTGTCAATGGTTCCGCCCGTATGTCCCAGGCCACGGCCCGCCATCATGGGTACCTTGAGTCCGCACGCTGCGGCGAGTGGTGCCAGAATGATTGAAACCTTGTCGCCAAGACCTCCGGTGGAATGTTTGTCCACCTTGGGACCCTTTACTTTGGAGAGGTCATAGCTTTCGCCTGATTCGACCATGGATCGGGTAAAGCTTGCAGTTTCCTCGAATGTCATTCCGGTGAAGTAGGTGGCCATCAGAAATGCGCTCAGCTGGTAATCCGGGATTTTTCCTTCCACTGCTCCGCGGACCATCCGGTCGAGTTCAAGAGGGCTCAGGATGGTCGCATCACGTTTTTTCTGGATGATCTGAGGAATGGAGGTGTTGTTCATGGTACCGGGAGCTTCCTTCAATTGAGTTCGGAAAAAAAGGATTTTCCGCAAGGATGAGGAGATCCTGTGAAAAAATGAACCAGAGTGGAGCCCATGTCCGCGAAACTCGAACGGGTTCCCAGGGGAATCGGCCCCTTCATGTTTTTATGATAGGCAAGAACCGGTACGAATTCCCGGGTGTGATCCGTTCCCCGAAAGGTGGGGTCATTGCCGTGATCGGCCGTGAGCAGGATCAGGTCCGATTCGGAGCAGTTGTTCATCAGTATTCCGAGTGCGGCATCAAACTCTTCGAGTGCTATTGCAAATCCTAAAACATCCCTTCGGTGCCCGTAGAGCATGTCAAAGTCGATCAGATTCACATAAATCAATCCGGAATCCCTCTTGGTCAGGCACTCCAGCGTCACCTTCAGTCCATCGGTGTTTCCCGCGGTATCGATGTTTTCGGGAACGCCTTGTCCCGCAAAAATGTTCGAGATTTTCCCCACTCCAAGGACCGGGATGTTTTTTGATACCAAGTGATCCAGAATGGTCGGGCCAAAAGGGAGTTGGGCATAGTCCTTTCGGTGGTAGGTTCGCTTGAAAGGCGTCCCTTTTGCGGGATTTCCTACGAACGGTCTTGCGATCACGCGCCCAAGATTCAAATCATCCACGAGCTTTCGTGCGGATTTGCACACAGAGTAGAGGCGTTCGAGGCCGAAAGATTCCTCGTGGGCCGCCACCTGCCAGACGCTGTCGGCCGAGGTGTAGAGAATCGGCTTTCCGGTCCGCATGTGCTCTTCGCCAAATTTTTCGATGATTTCAGTCC
>CANGWP010000050.1 GCA_947457605.1 Bdellovibrionales bacterium
GAGGCAGAGAGAGACAGCTCCCTCCTGCGAGACCTTCTTTCCTGGTTTGCGCCTCTTTTGCTTCTTGGTTTTTTTTGGTGGTACGTCATGGGCAGGCTTGGTCGGGGGCAAGCCCAGCTGAGTGGTCTGGGACGCGCAAAAGCCAAGGTGTTTGTAGAGCGGGATCTCAAGATCCGATTCAAGGATGTTGCAGGAGTCGATGAAGCAAAACAGGAGCTTCAGGAAGTAATCGAGTTTTTGAAAAACCCCGCAAATTATCAGCGTCTGGGCGGGAGAATGCCAAAGGGGATCCTCCTCGTCGGACCTCCGGGTACAGGGAAAACCCTACTTGCCCGTGCAGTTGCAGGTGAGGCCAATGTTCCGTTTTTTTCCATCAACGGATCCGAGTTTGTAGAAATGTTCGTGGGGCTTGGCGCAGCCCGGGTACGTGACCTGTTTGAGCAAGCGAGGGGGCAGGCTCCTTGCATCTTATTCATCGATGAGATGGACGCGCTTGGAAAAGCGCGAGGAATTTCGCTCGTAAGCGGTGGAGCCAATGATGAAAAAGAGCAAACCTTGAATCAACTCCTCGCCGAACTTGATGGTTTTGACTCATCCCAAGGGGTAGTGCTGCTTGCGGCGACGAATCGCCCCGAAATTTTGGATCCTGCTCTGTTGCGTTCGGGGCGTTTTGACCGTCAGGTGGTCATTGACATGCCGGATCGAACTGGACGCGCCGCAATCCTTGAGATTCACATGAAAAAGATCAAGGTTGCTTCCGGGGTTTCTGTCCAAAGTCTTGCAGGGCTCACTGCTGGATTTTCAGGAGCCGATCTTGAAAATCTGGTGAATGAAGCCGCACTCATAGCAACCCGTAGGGGGGCCATGGTGGTCGAATCGCGGGATTTCACCTCGGGCATCGAACGAATCATCGGAGGGCTTGAGAGAAAGAGCCGGGTGATGCGGCCTGTGGAAAAAGAGCGGGTTGCATTTCATGAGATGGGTCATGCGACGCTCTCGCTTGCGCTCGAAGAAGGTGCAACAGTACACAAGGTCAGCATCATTCCCAGGGGCGTAGGGGCGTTGGGGTACACGATGAGGCGACCCATCGAAGACAGGTACTTGATGGATCGTTCGGAACTTGATTCAAAATTGGCCATCTTGCTCGGGGGGCGGGCAAGTGAAACTGTTTACTTCAAGGAGATTTCGACCGGGGCTGCGGATGATCTCGACAAAGCAACCGAGATCGCTCATGCAATGGTGACTCGCTATGGAATGAGCAATGAGCTTGGACTCATGACCTATGGCAAACCCGCAAGTCCGTTCCTCGCCACCGGGGTGCAAATCCGGAATTTTGACTACAGTGACGACACGGCAAAAATGATTGACCAGGAAATTCTTCATTTGCTGGAGCATGCCTTCAGTCATTCCGTGAGGCTGGTAAAGGCCCACGAGTCTTTTGTCAGACGGGGAGTGGGCATCTTGCTCGAAAAAGAGGTGCTCGATGAGCAGGAATTGAAGGCGCTTTGGGAAGAGTGCAAAAGACCCGAGTCATCCGACACCGAAGGCATGGCACCTTCTTTGCTTGTCTAGGGTTTGTTGTCCGGGCTGAGTTGAGGCAACGGGGTAAATCGGGGGCAAAGAGTTTCGGCTCAATTGCCTTTGAAAATTCGCCTCATGTCCGGAGCGGTACGCAGAATGCGTGTCGCGGGTTGTGGAAACCGCAACTGAGGGGCATGCCGCAAACGGAGTGCCCTTTAGTCGTGGTTTCTACTTCCGAATTGTGATCCATTTCCGCAGTTTCGAGTCGAGGATTGAAAGAGGAAGCGCGCCATCCTTCAGGATCTCGTCATGAAAGTCGGGATCCGAATATTTAGGCCCCAATTCATTTCGAGCAAGGGACTTTAATTCCTGGATCTTGAGTTCACCAAGTTTGTACGAAAGAGCCTGCCCTGGAATTGCCATGTATCTTTCAATTTCGGCGACAATCCCCTCCTGATCCATTGGTTCGTGATCCATCGAATACTGGATCGCTCTTTCCCTTGACCAGCCTTTCCAGTGGATTCCGGTGTCGACCACCAAACGAACCGCACGGTGCATTTCATATTCAAGCCGGCCGACCCACTCATAGGGGTCCGTATAGAGTCCGAGGTCTTTTCCAAGGCTTTCCGCATAGAGACCCCACCCCTCTACGTACGCATTGTTTCCGTTGAACTTGCGGTAGCGGGGCAAATCCAGTTCCTGTTGAAGGGAGATCTGGAAATGATGCCCTGGAATCGCTTCATGAAGGAAGAGCGCCTCCATGCTTTTCTTTTGGTATTTCGCAGGATCAGGAATTGGAACCCAGAAAATCCCGGGGCGGGAGCCATCTGCACTTGGGTTTTGATACGCCTCTCCCGAAGTCTCGGCCTTGAATTTCTCGACTTCCCGGATGTCAAAGCGGGCCTTCGGAAGAAGTCGGAAGTGAGCTGGAATGGCCTTCTCCAAGGTGTGATGAATCTGATGGTAACCTTGGAGAACCGCCTCATGACTCCGGAATGGAAAAAGCTCAGGTTTTGAACGTAATGCTTTGAAAAATTCTTTCAGGCTCCCCTTGAAACCAAGCTGCTTCTTCACCTCTTCGAACTCACCCTTGATCCGGGAGACCTCACGGAGGCCGATCATCATGATTTCATTTGGCGTAAGAGTGGTAGTAGTGTGATAGCGAACCAACGCCTGATAGTTTTCGCGTCCTCCGGGAAGTGCCGAAATCCCCGACGTTTTTCGGCACCGGGGAAGGTAGTCCTTTTCAACAAAGTTTGCGAACTCCCGGTATGCCGGTAGGACCTCGAGCGAAAGGATTTTTTCATAGCGGCCCCTGATGTCTTCCTGCAGCGACTTTCCGATGGTTTCCGGAAAGCTTCGGATCGGTTTGAAGAAGGCGCTCTCCGCCGGCGGCGCAGCCAGCAATGACCTGAGATTCTTCAATCCTTTTTGTGCAAGTGCTTTCGGGACCGTGATTCCGCGCTCCATTCCAATGCGCATCCGGGCTTGCATCGCCTCCAAGTAGGATGCGACCCGTTTTAGTCGAAGCATGAAGTTTTCATAATCAATCGCGTTGTCGAAAGTTACATAGCTCGAGCCTGATGCAACTTCAGCAAAGTCTGAGGGGAAACTTGCGAATTGGTTGAAGGGAGCGAGATCATCAAGATCGGATCTATGAAGGGTGAGGATGTTCTGCATTTCCTCCTCGAAGGTCATGCAGGTGTAGAGATCCTTTTCTGGAAGTTCCCGGCACCCGAAATCGCGCACACGTCTGAGAGCCGCCTCTGCCAAAAGTTCTTCTTTTTTTCTGTTTTCCGGGAGAATTGAAATTGCAAGTTCGGAGTCATACCGATGGTCTCCGATGGAGCTTGCAAAGAGAGGATCAATTTTCAGATAGGATTCAAAATAATCATCAAGAATCCCATTCAGTTCCGCAACCCTTGGAGTCATCTCTGTTTTTTTTGTGGAAGAGGTTGAGCAGGCCGTAAGACAAAGGAGTATCGCAAGAAGGATTCCGGATTTCATGAAAAACAGGCTAGCGGATGGAGGGGGGGCTTGCAAGACGTCATTCCCCTTTCAACGCATCAATCGGATTTAGTTGAGCCGCTCTGCGAGCGGGCCAAAGTCCGAAGATCATTCCGATCAAGCTTGAAAATACAAAGGATCCAAAAACCGCGGGAACTGAAATGGATGTGGTCCACCCTGCGATCATGGAGACCAGGAGAGATGTGCCTGAACCGGCAAGAACACCAAGAACTCCGCCAATCACTCCTATGGCTGCCGCCTCGACCATGAATTGCAGAAGAATGTCGCTCGAGGTTCCGCCGATGGCCTTTCGAAGGCCGATCTCGCGGGTTCGCTCTGTTACGGAGACGAGCATGATGTTCATGATTCCGATTCCCCCCACCAAAAGCGAGATCCCCGCAATCACCAGGAGGAGCAAGGAAAGGGTCTTGCTCGTTTCCGTCAGAGCGGACTGGATGTCTGCCATGTTGAAGATCCGAAATGCCTCCTCGGTCTGGGATGGAGGAATGTCGTGTCGCGAACGAAGCACGGTGTCGATTCGGGCCTGGGCTGATTCCATGTTTGCGCCTTTCTCGATTTCAACTTCAATGAAGTCCAGAAACGCTTTTCCAAAGAGTCGGTACATCGCTGTCTGGAGCGGAACATGAATTTGGTCGTCCCGATCTCCAAAGGAGCTTGCCCCTTTTTCCGGCAGAAGGCCGATGACCCTCATGGGGATCTTGTTTACCTTGATGGTTTTTCCTATCGGGTTTTCGGTGCCGAAGAGCTCTCGTGAAACAGTGGCCCCGATGACTGTGACCAATGCGCGGGATTGATTTTCGTCATCGGTAAAATACCTGCCAATCACAGGGATCAATGCGTGCATTCGTGCGTAGATGGATTGGGTTCCAAAGACCTGGGTTGCGGCGTTTCTGTCGAGGTAGGCCACGCGTTGATTGTTTGCCTGAACTACGCAACCCGTTTGTTTCACCCCCGGGACCCCCCGCAGGATCGCCTCGGCATCATCCCTGGTGATCTTGAGCCAGTCACTTTCCATGGCAACTCCGCCGATGCGTATAGCGGCGGGACGCACACTGAGCAGGTTTGAACCAAGGGAGGAGAGCTGGGTTTCAATGGCCTCCTGGGCACCCTTTCCGATGGCGAGCATGGCAATGACGGCAGCCACCCCTATCAAAACCCCGAGAGTGGAAAGAACCGTTCGAAGTTTGTTCGCAATCAGGGTTCTTCCCGCTTGCTTTAGGAGTTCAAAGGACCGATTCCCGTTTTTCTGAGCCGAGATCGAGAGCGGTTGGGAGCCTTTTTTTGAAAGTCCGGGCTCTGTTCCTGGCTTTGCCTCGTCGGATTCGATTCTTCCATCGCGAATGGTGATGATCCTTCGTGCCGCCTGTGCCACCTCGGCTTCATGCGTGACCAATATCACCGTCATTCCCTCATGGTTCAGCGATTTTAGAAGGCTCAATATTTCAGCGGAACTTTTTGAATCAAGATTCCCCGTTGGCTCATCCGCGAAAATGATCTTTGGAGAATGAATCAAGGCGCGTGCGATTGCGACCCGCTGTTGCTGTCCCCCGGAGAGCTGTGTCGGTTTGTGATCCAATCGATTTTCGAGCCCCACCCGTCGCAGAAGTGTGGTTGCGGGCTCGGAGGGCATGGAACGAATCGAGTAGAGAAGGGGGAGTGACACATTTTCGAGCGCCGTGAGTCTCGGCAGTAGGTGGAATTGCTGGAATACGAATCCAAGAGTTTCCCTCCGGCTTCTAGCAAGCTCTTGCTCGGACAGGGTCTGAACCTCCTGCCCATTGAGCAAATGAACCCCGGAATCAGGCCGATCCAGAAGCCCCATCACGTTCATCAGTGTGGATTTTCCCGAGCCGGATGGGCCCATGATTGCTACGAACTCACCTTCTGCAATCGAAAGCGTAATCCCTTTAAGAATGGCAATTCGCTCGTCCCCCAGGGGAAACGATTTTTGAATGTTGGTAAGTTCGATGACGGGTTTCATCCTCAATGCCTGGATCTTCCGCCCCCCATCGGGCTAAATGGATTTCTAGGAGGAGAGGAACCCTTCGAGTCGATGGGTTTCAAGTCCTGGACCCAGAGAGTTTGACCGGGCTTCAGCCCCTCCAAAATAACTGTTCGGGTTTCATTGCTTCCTCCGGCGCGTACGGGAGTGCAGGGAGTTTTTTCGGGAAAATCCGATTCCTTGATTCGAACACAGGCTTTTCCTTCGATCGAAGAGAGTGCCTCGCTTGGAATGGTGAGGGCATCGGGAATTTCATTGAGAATGAATTTTACATTGGCTGTCATTCCCGAGAGCATGGTTTCGGGACTTTCCTCTGGGAGAACATCCACGATGTAGCTTGTAACGTTGTTCACTGTTTTTGCATCAAAACCACGATGAACTGCCTTTCCCTTCAATGTGTTTTTCGGGTAGGCATCAAGGATGATTTCAGCCTTTTGTCCCAGGTTCACCTTTGAGATCGAGGTTTCATCGACTTGCGCCTTGATGGTAAGGCGGTCCGACATCACGAGAATTCCATCGCTTGCGTTGAAGGATTGCCCGGGCTCAAAACTTCTCAGGATGATCATTCCATTGATGGGAGCATAGATCGGGGTGGGCTTGTAAAAATTCTCCCATTGAGCGAGTTCTTCCGGGCTTTCAGCCCTTGCGGAATCGATCAAAGCCGCCCGTTCCGTAGTGCTGATCCAGGCAAGAATCTGTCCCTTCCGGACCTTTTGTCCTTCCCGCACAAGGATCCTTTCGATTCTTCCGGCTACCGGGGACTTGATGACCAGTCGATTCTCGGGCGAAACCGTCCCGGTGGATACGATTGATTCCACAAAGGTTCCTTGTTCGACGGAAGCTTCGTGATAGGTGATTTTGGGTTCCGCTCTTTTTCCCAGAGCGAAGTACAAGGCCACAATGACCAAAACAATTCCAATTCCTGCGAGAATCCATGGTTTTCGATTCTTTTGATGGATCACGGTAGATCTCCTAGCCCCTGCGTTTGCCGATAATTGCCCTCGGCAATGATCCGGTCACGCTTGCTGGCGAGCGCGTTTTTCTGTCGGTTGATGAGGTCGGTTTCGATGATATCCCATTGTTCGAACATGAGCAGTCCATGGTTGTATCTTTTTCGTGCGATGGTGGCCCGGATGGTGGCAGCGATTTTCAGATTTGTATCGACTTTCAGCTTTTGAATGGATTGCTGAAATATGAACAGGGTTTGTCGGAGACTGGAAAGGGTTTCAAAGTCCACTGAAATTCTGGTTTGGTTTGCGGATTCCTGAAGTGCTCCTGCGCTTCGGAGATCCCGGAAGGTACTCAGGCCGCTGAACAAAGGAATGGTAAGGGAGATCCCCATTGCGAGATTTCGATTCTCGCGAATCGTGGGCTCGCGTCCCAGAAAGCTAAGATTTCCCGTCAAATCGAGGCTTGGACTGAACCCACTCCGGGCGGATTCAAAGGCCGCATCAGAAAGTTCGATGCGGGCATTCTGCGTCCGATGTGCGGGAGTCAGCAAAAGAAGCTCGTTCACCCTTGCCTCATTCGGTGGCTGAGAGACAGGAACATCTCCCTCTGCCTCCACCTCGGTGGAGTCGTATCCGATCACGTGCGACAGATTCTGGGCTGCGAGGACGGCCTGGTCCCGGGCAACCCGCTCATCGTATTCCGCCTGCTCAAGAAGACTCTTTGAGAATTGGTAGGATCCCTCATTTTCGCGGCCCGACTCGTATTGGGCGCGTACCAGACGTTCGTTCTGGGACCTGCGTTCCCGGATGGCACGGGTCAATAGGATATTTTCTTTTGCGTAGAGTGCTTGGGCAAAGGCTTGTCTCAATTGGAAGCTCACCCTGGCACGGACTGAATCGAGGTTCGCACGAGCGATCTCGAGATTTGCTTTCGCAGTCCGGACCCTCGCGCGGTCCCGTAGGCCCGCAAACAGGTTGTACGAAACCCCGAGTGAACTCAAGTATTGGGGGTCGATTGCCCTGAGGGGGGCACTCTGACTCATTCCAAGAGATGCGTTCGCGCTTGGAAAAAATGCGGAATAGGAACCTTTGGCCAACTCTTCCTGGGAGCGCAGGAACTCTTGCGCGGAAAGGAGGTCGGGATTGGATTTTGATACAGCATCGATGCAATTTTGAAAGGTTACGGAGGCCGGCGAGGCTCCTGAGGCGCTGATTCCTGCTGCCTGAACTCCCGCTGCCATGAGAAGCAAAATAGCCATCCGGAACATGAAAATCACTCTAGCATTATTCATCGACCTTGGGTAAAAATTCCCCCATGAATTCAACACTGAAAAAGAAGCTTCATGACTCGCTTGTGGAGATCCTCCGCAAAACCTCTGCCGAGCTTCCGGATGACGTTTTCGAGGCAATTGAATCCGGCCGCAAGATCGAGGAATCGGGCTCGTCCGCCAAATACGCCATGGACATCATTTGCGACAACGTCGGCATCGCAAAACGAAAATCCCAGCCACTTTGCCAGGATACGGGGACCGTTCTTTTTTACATCCATTTTCCTCAAAAGACGGACTTCGATGAACTTCAGAATCTCATCAAAAAAGCGGTGGTGACCGCCACCAAAAAGGGATATCTCCGGCAGAACAGCGTGGATTCCATCACCGGGAAAAACAGCGGCAACAATATCGGTCCGGGTGCCCCTGTGATTCATGCGGAGCCCTGGAAGAAAGAGGATTTTGAAATCAAACTCATGCTGAAAGGCGGAGGCTGCGAGAACGTTGGAGCACAGTACAGTCTTCCGGATTCGCGGGTGGGAGCGGGGCGCGATCTGAAGGGGGTCGAGAAGTGCATTCTGGATGCAGTTCAAAATGCCCAAGGAAAAGGCTGTGGCCCCGGCATTTTGGGCGTTTGCATCGGCGGAGATCGGGGAACCGGCTATGCCGCCTCAAAAGAGCAGTTTCTTCGAAAGATCGGCGATCGCAATCGCGATGCAACCCTTGCGGCTCTTGAGGCAAGGGTTACGGAAGAAGCGAATCAACTTGGAATCGGACCGATGGGCTTCGGTGGCAAGACAACCTTGCTTGCAACTAAAGTAACCGCCTTGAATCGTGTGCCTGCGTCTTTCTTTGTCAGCGTTTCCTACATGTGCTGGGCGTTTCGCAGGCAGGGCGCGCGTGTGAACAAAAAGGGAGAAATTCAAAAATGGCTTTATTAGAAAAGATCGACGGAGCCTATCAGCTTATAGAGCCTTTCACTGAAGAAAAGGTCAGATCCCTGCGAGTGGGCGACATGGTCGAAATCACGGGCGAGCTCCTTACGGGGCGAGATGCGGTTCATAAGTGGCTTGATTCCGGAAATGAACCCCCCGAATCCGAAGTCCGCTTGAAGAATTCGATCATTTATCATTGTGGCCCCGTGATGATGAAAAAGGGGAAAAAGTGGGTGGCAACTGCCGCGGGTCCCACCACCTCCATCCGCGAGGAACCGTATCAGGCGAAAATCATCGAAAAGTTCGGCCTGAAGGCGGTAATCGGCAAGGGTGGGATGGGCGAGAAAACGAAAATCGCCTGTAAAAATTTTGGGTGTGTGTACTTGCACGCAGTCGGAGGCGCGGCCCAGGTTCTGGCCGAACGGATCACCTCGGTGGATGGGGTCTTTGGCTTGGAGCAATTCGGCAGCCCTGAGGCTATCTGGAAGCTGAAAGTAGAACGATTTCCAGTTGTGGTCACGATCGATGCCCATGGAAATTCCCTTCATCAGGAAATTGAGGCGGAATCGGGCGAGAAACTGAAGGAAGTGATTTCAAAAATCGGAAAATAGTTTCCGGTTACCAGTGTTTGGTTCGAAAGGGCCGCAAAGGCGAACCTGTCAACTTTTCAAAAAAATTCCGAAGATCTGCTGGCAAGTCACATTCAAATGCCATCATTTCCCCAGTGGTGGGGTGCTTGAACCTTAGGCCTGCGGCATGGAGCGCATGTCTTTTGAGCAGCAGGCCTGCCTCGAGCTCTCGAAATCGAGCACTTTTGTGGTTCTCCTTTGAAGGCGTTTCGTCCAACTCCGGTTCGAGGTCCAATTTGCTTTCCCCTTCTTCCGGCGAAACCTCCTCTGAGGACATGTTCTCCCCGTTCTCCTCCCTGAGCTCCTCGCGGTTGCCTTCCAGTAAGATCAGAACATCCTCTTCCTTCAACCCATACACCTTGTCTCCAACCAAGGGGTAGCCTGAAATCTCCGCGTGGACCCGGATTTGGTGTTGTCGCCCGGTCTTCGGGAAGCAGGCGGCAAGTGTAAAGGTACCGTCTTTGCCGTCGCGGGTTTCAATGGTTTCAAAAAGAGTCTCTGAGGCAAGACCTCCTGCTTCAACGGAGAGGGGCTCCATCTTGATCCCGATCGTTGCGCCTTTGGGCTTGCCGATTGGGCTTTCTATTTTATATTTATCCGAATCAGGTTTTCCGCGGAGAATGGAGAGGTAGTATTTTTCCGTCTCTCGATTCCGAAACTGGAGTGTTAACGCGTTGCAGGCTTCTTTTGATTTTGCGAGGAGAAGAATCCCGCTGGTCTCTTTATCGATGCGGTGAACCAAGAAAAAATTTCGTTCGCTTTTTAAATCGAGCCTGAATCCATCCGTCTTCAGATGAGTGAGGAGTGTGTTGAAAAAGAATCTTCCCGCTGGGTGAACAGGAAGGTTCGGGGGTTTATCCAAAACAAGGATGTCTTTGTCCTCATATAAAATCTTATAATCAAAAGAGACTTCAGGTTCGGGTTTTTTGATAGAGATAAGTTCAACAATGTCACCTGCTTGTAAGGAAAAGCTCGCCTTGATTCTTCCCAGGGTCTGGTGTTTTGCTGTTTCTCGAATCACGCGAATCGCGCCCGAATCGATAATTCTTTTTAACTTTTCACGAGACCGACGAGTGTATCGATCCATCAAAAATCGGTCGAGCCGAATGCCGGATTGGTTCGGCCCTACGGAATGGGTCACTCGATATTCATTTCCTCGTAAAGTCTTGGTGGTGTCACTCATAAAAATATTTGCGATTTCCTTATTTGTTTCTTACGCTTTCCGTGGGGATTTAAAAGGGGGAAAAATGAAAACCGCAACTTTGTTCGCTTTTTTTTCTGTTTTCAGCCTGATTTTGGGGGAAGTTAAGGCAGGTCCTTTGGTCGTGATCGAGCCTTCTTCAAAAATTTTACATCAAGAGAAGGCAGGTACTCCAGAGCAGAGTGCTCGACAGTTTCTAAAGGACTCGGCAGGGGAGCTTGGTCTCCGCGCTGACCTGTCGGACTTGGTTTTGGAGGCGGTGACTGAGACGCCTGCGGGGTATGTGGTTCGCTTTCAACAAAAGTTGAATGGTTTGATCGTCGATCGCTCAGATCTTGTGGTTTCTCTTTCAAAAGACCTGACTCCACTAACTTATGTCAACTCGGTGGTGCCGGTCTCCCAAACGGTTTCTCTTCTAAACGAGAGTTCCACTCTTCGGTTTAGGATTAGCAAAAAGAACGCGCTTGCAAGGGTATATGCGCATTTGAAGCTCACCACCTCACCTGTTCGGCAGGAGGTGGTTTCCAAACTCAGATTTCACCAGGGTTCGTTTCGATCGGTATATGTGATTCGGATTTCCGCACCTGTGGATCGTAGGTATGCCTGGGAGGTTTTGATGGATGCGAATACGGGGCAGATTTATCGTTCTCTGGATTTGATCCTGAATCACAAGGAGATACGCGCAGAGGTTCGGACCAATGTGTTCGAGCCGAATCCGACCATTCGATCCGGGAAGGCCATGGATTCCATCAGCGGGTTTTCGGACAACAACAATGCGGACTCCTCGTTTTTCCAGAGTATGTTGACTCCAGTAAGTCTCGACAATCTGACCCAGCAAGGTGGAAAGTTCATTCTTTCCGGTCCGAATGTCGTGGTTGTGGACTCCGAGTCTCCGAAAAATCCGGACTGCACCTTTAGTTCAAGTTCAGGTATTTTGAACCTGAAAAGAAGTGATCTCTGCTTTGATGCCGTCAACGTTTATTACTTCATTGATAAAACCATGAAGTATTTGAATGGGCAGCTGGGGTTCAATCTTCGTCCGATTCGGTATCAGGGGGGAGTTCGGGTTGACCCTCATGGTGTGAATGGAGATGACAATTCACATTACAGCCCCTTCTCGGATGAGCTGGCATTTGGGCAAGGTGGCGTGGATGATGCCCAGGATCACGATGTGATCATACATGAGCTTGGCCATGCCCTTCACAACTGGATTACCAAAGGGCACCTCTCTCAGGCAGAAGGCCTGAGTGAAGGATCGGGTGATTACTGGGCGGCCTCTTATGGTCGACAGTTCATGAAGCCGGGACACATTGCATATGGGTGGACCTTCTCCTTTGACGGTCACAACTCCTTCTGGCCTGGCCGTTCTGTAGCGGTTACAAGCAATTATCCTGCTGGAGCGGCTGGTAGCATTCATAGTGCTGGACAGCTCTGGGCAACGGTATGCATGGAGATTTATGATGTCATCGGAAAGGAAAAAGCAGACAAGTTGTTCTGGACTGCTCTATCCACGCTGGATGAAAGCTCGAATCAAGCGGATGCTGCGAAATCATATGTTGTGGCAACTCAGCAGCTTTATCCCGAGCTTCTGGAAACCGTGCTCAAGAAGTTTAAGAATCGCGGATATCCTGTTCGCTGATTCCTTAGGGCATGAAAAAGCGGGGGTTGTGGTGCATCCACAACCCCCGCTTTTTTGCTCGTGGAAGCGATTAGTATTTTTTGGTCATCAGGAAATGAATTACTTCCTTTGCCCCATCAATCGTATATCCGAACTTCTTCTGCATGTTCTCGATCGTGAGACGCGCTAGTTTGGCACCCTCGGAGTTTGGATCGTCGTGGTCCGTGCCGAATTGCTTCAAGGCAAGGTTCATCTTCTGGAGAAGGTTCTTCTGGCTTTCGTAAAAGTGTTTTTCCATCTTCATTCGGAGCTCGGGAAAGACCTTGAAGTAGTCGATTGGTTCTTTTGGATGATCCAGAACCCAAGCTCCAATCTGGGTGATCAAGTTTTGCCGGAACTGATTCCTCTGATCCGCGTCCGTAGGTGCCGCAACAATGGTCTCAAATTCATGAAGGAGCGCCTGATCCGGCTCTTCATAGCCCCCTGTGATGGGGTTCTTCATCTTCTCTTTCTTCAGGAGAGAGGAAAGGTGGTTGATGTATTTCTTCATGAAATCGCCCCACTGGCGGGTATCATAAAGGCCCAGACACTCACGAACCTCCCGGTCAATCAGGATTGCATACTGATCCAGAACGGTCTCAATGAACTTTTCATGGTCATGATAACCATCCACCGGGTCTTGTCGCAAAAACTCGTATTCCGTGGTGCGTTTTACAAACTTTCTGAGCTCCTGAATGACAGACAGCGGAGAGAGTGTTTTGAAATCATGGTTCTGAGCGGCATCGATCAGTACAGACTTGAGTTCGCGGGCTGAGGCGCCTGTGCGCCCTTCGTAATAAAGCACATTGGAATATTCATCCTCCAGTTTCAAAAGAGCGGCCTTCAGGTGTTTCCGTTCCTCATGGGTGAGCCGTTCCGGAAGATCTCCGCTCTCATAAATTCGCATCTTGTCGAGCGCGGACAGCTTTTCGATCGCCGAGCAAAGTTCACTTGGATACCGGTCATGATGAGGTTTTTTCAGCCGTGTGAGCACGGCCCAGAGAGCGATGGTCCATGCCGTATGAGGGGTTACGGGCTTTTCACCTGCAATGGATTTCAGGAGTGGATCATAGATCTCGCGCTCTTGAGAAACCTTGAGAAGGTAGGGAACCTTCACGAGTTCGATCCGTCCCTTGAAACTGCTGAAATCCGGATATTCCTTGAAGGCATCGAGTTGAAGTTCGTTGGAGGAGCCGATGAGAATAGAATCAAAATGAAGAATGCTGTGGCCGACGGTGACTTTCGAGGTCTCGGTAGCAGTGAGAAGGTATTTGAACGTGTCAATGTGACGTTTCAGCAAGTCATTGTAATCAATCATTCCCCGATTCGCATCCGGGAGGTCACCGCTGATGGAAAACAGGTTGATTCCCTGCAGGCTTGCGGGCAGTTGGGACAAGGAACGATTCATGGTGAGTTGCTGGTAATGCGCGTCCACATGCATTTGAGGCTCAATCGTGATGAGTCCTGTGCGGTAGATTCGGGAGAGGTAAAAACGCTCAATTCGGATGTGTTTCAATACCTGGGTGTAGTCGCCCTGATAATTGGTCAGTAACGCCTGTA
>CANGWP010000051.1 GCA_947457605.1 Bdellovibrionales bacterium
AGGGGTTCCCCATCTCTTGGCTTGCAAGCGACGTAAGCCGCGCAAAGGCCAGGGTTCTCACAGACCAGGGGCTCCTCGAACCCCATCCCGAACATCCGGACCGGATCAGGGCTACGGCCCGGGGGTTTGCGGTGAGTGATGCACTTGTGCGAGAGCTGTCGTAGAGCCGGATTCAAATCTTCAATACCGCCTCATCCAACTGTTTAAGAAGAAGGGCTTCATCGTTTTGATACCCCTTCGGCTCGATGATCCGGCAGTTCAGCCCCCGGGATTCAAGAATTTTTCTCAGTCCATCGGCATGCAAACCACCGTACACCACCGCAAGATTGCTTGGAGGCAAACCTTCGATCCGCTCAACCAGATGAAGATTGCGCTTTTCCAGCGCCCCCTGAATCCGATCGATCGTTTTCTTGAGATCCTCTTTCAGCGCCCTGATCGCCTCAGGCGCCGTCGCACCCGCTGCGAGTTTGAATATTTCAATGACATCGTCGAGGTAGGGCTTTAATTTTGCGGGATTGTCTTTGTGCTCGGTAATTCGACCCAGGTATCCGAGATCGGCTCTCGCATCCGAGAATGCCAGCAGCTGCTCTTTTACCAGATCATCGCGATCCCCGCACAAAGTGTTGACCTGCGACCCGTGTTTGGCTTCGATCTTCATGGGTACGGATGTCGGAATGGATGGAAAAGATGTCTTCCCCGCCTCGTCCTTCAAATCCTTGATCGTCCAGCCATTCATCTGAAATGATGATTTCTCATCGAGTGCTCCACTGCATCCTTCCGCGATCACGGTCTGAATGCCTTTTTTCTGAACCCAGGAATCGAGCTGCCTGTGGATTGATTCGAGATTCAGTGCTTGCGGAGGGAATTGGCTACTCGCGACGTTCTTGGTGTTCACTCCGGGCGGGAGGTGCCATTGCTTGAAAAAATAGACCATATGCCCGCTATTTGACTTTTTGCAGGAAGAGACGACCCTTGCGAATCGGGGATCTGGCGCAAGCTCCCCTCCCAAAGCCCCTCGGCCCGAGGCAAGCACGACTATGATCAATGCAAATGCGGTTATTTTATTCATTTTTCCTACCTTTTTCCGGCGCCGAAGCGAATCCGAACTCTGGAAATGCCTGTGTTTTCAAGCGTAACACACCCACCATGCCCATCCAAAGGGGCCAGTTGGCAATTTGTTGACTTTTTGAGTCTAATTTTGTACCCTTCGCACTCTCGCCCGCAAATGATCGTAAAAAAGAAATGAGCCCTCCCTTGAATTCCGAAGTACAGACCTCTTTTAATCACTATTCCTTTAGCCCAGAATTGAAACGCGCCATCGATGAACTTGGCTTCACCGCACCGACTCCGATTCAACTCGAAACCCTTCCGATTTTGCTGAACCGCCCGACCGACTTTTTGGGTCTTGCCGCAACCGGCACCGGAAAAACCGCAGCCTTCTCGATCCCGCTTCTTGAAAATCTCAAGGGCGGATCAAAGACCGTGCAAGCCTTGATTCTATGCCCCACCCGCGAGCTTGCAAAACAAACGAGTGAACAGATCAACATGCTCGCCCGCTACAAAAAAACGAAGGCGCTTGCGATCTATGGCGGTTCGAACTACGGCGGCCAGCTTCGCGCGCTGAAAGAAGGCGTTTCGATCGTGGTTGGAACTCCGGGCCGCATCATCGATCACCTGGAGCGCGGCACGCTGAAACTGAACGACATTCAAACCGTGATCCTCGATGAAGCAGACGAGATGATCTCGATGGGCTTCAAAGAAGAGATCGAGTCGATTCTGGAGCGCGTGCAACAGGAAGAGAAGCACCAGACCTGGCTCTTTTCTGCAACGATGAGCCCTGAGATCCGGAAAATTGCGGATCAGTTTTTGGATCAACCCGAGCAGATCCAGGTAAACAAGCAAGAAGGCGTATCAAAGGCGGTAAAACAGTTCTTTTACACCGTACGCGAGGATGAAAAGCCCGAAGTGCTTCAAAAGCTCATTGATCAGGCTCCTGATTTTTACGGCCTGATTTTCTGTCAAACGAAGGCCCTCGTGGTCGATCTTACCGAGCGACTACGGGCTCGCGGATATGCGGTGGATTGCCTTCATGGCGACATGGAACAAGACGCGCGCGAACGCACGATGAAGGCGTTTAAGGCGAAGTCCGTAAAACTTCTGATTTGCACCGATGTGGCATCGCGCGGAATCGACGTGAAGGATCTGACCCATGTGGTGAACTACTCGCTCCCCCGCGAGCTTGATCTGTATGTGCATCGGATTGGACGGACCGGACGCGGAGTCGCTGAAGGAATTGCGCTGAGCCTGGTGAGCCCAAGCCATATGTTTCTTGTGAGCCGAATTGAGAACGCAACCAAGAGCAAGATGACCCGCGGCCAGATTCCAGGCGATGTTGAAGTATTGAAGGTACGCCTTCAGCGCGCGTTGAACTCTTTTTTGGAGGAACCGGGCAAAGAGTCGATTGGCGTGAATGCCTTAAGTGAAATTCTTCTCAGCACCGGTTGGCCTGAGGCTCTTGAGATCATGAGCAAGGAAGAGATCGTGGCAAGGTTCTTGGCCAAGAACATCAAGGCCCCGGCCAAACGCTCTGAGACTCCGGCCTTCGCCCCGCGCGAAAAACAGCCCTTCAAAAAGAAGAAGCGCGGATTCAAGATGAGATTCAAGCATTAGGGATTCTGGCAAGCTTGGCATCTTTGAGTGGGCATGGATGGGAGTGGTTCGGCTCCGATGGATTTGTTTGAACAGGGATTTTGCCGACTCTTGCGAGTCAGGACTGACGAAAGCAAGGCCGCAGGATGCGGCTCGGAGGTAAAATCCCTGTTCAAACAAACAGATCGGAGCCCAACGATCTATGCCCTATGCCCATGCCCACGCAAGGAGACCAGTTCGGGAATTATTTCAAGCCCCCCCCTTGCCAATCCCGAACCCGACTCCATAAGTCCTGCATCATGCAAGAAAACTCAAACTCCCCACCTGAGCAAAGCGCTCAAGAACAATCCGCCACGGGAACTCCCGGTGACGCGACCCCCTCCCCCATCGCAGAACTCGAAAAGAAACTGAAGGAAGCCGAACAAAAGCACGTCTATCTCTATGCCGAGTTCGAGAACTTCAAAAAACGCGCACTCCGCGAACAGCAAGAAACCATCAAATTCGGCTGGAAAAATGTGGCCGCAAACCTCCTTGAAGTGCTCGATAACTTCGAGCGCGCGCTGACCTTTGCAAAGCCCGAGGGCGACCCGGATCTGGTCAGCGGGCTCAAGATGGTGTCCCAACAGTTCAAGTCGGTGCTCGAAAAACAAGGGGTCACCGAAATTCAGACCGCGGATCAGGCCTTTAACCCCGAGCTTCATGAGGCCGTGGGCCAAATTCCTAGCGAAAAGGCTGCCGGAATCATCGTTCAGGAACAACAAAAGGGCTACACGCTGCATGGGCGCCTCCTGCGGCCATCACGCGTGCTGATTTCAACGGGACCAACGAATTCCGTTCATTGACAAAAGAGAAACAAGAATCATTAAAAAACTTGGGTAGAGACCAAAACTTTAGATCGAAACTTTAAAGGAGAAACATATGGGTAAAATCATTGGAATTGACTTGGGAACCACGAACTCGTGCGTATCAGTACTCGAAGGCGGCGAGCCGAAAGTAATCGCTAACGCAGAAGGCGGAAACACCACTCCATCGATCGTCGGCTTTTTGCCAAACGGCGAGAAGGTGGTAGGACAAGCGGCAAAACGCCAGGCGGTGACGAACCCCGATAAGACCCTGTTCGAAGTGAAGCGCCTGATCGGCCGCAAGTTCGGATCAAAGGAAGTGGCTGAATTCGTAAAAGTGGCTCCGTTCAAAGTTCAGGAAGCCAAGAACGGCGATGCTTGGGTGAAGGTTGCGGATCGCGAGTACGCGCCTCAAGAGATCTCGGCAATGGTTCTTCAGAAGATGAAGAAGACCGCGGAAGATTACTTGGGTGAACCGGTAACCGAAGCGGTGGTGACCGTTCCTGCTTATTTCAACGATGCCCAGCGCCAGGCTACAAAAGACGCCGGCCGGATCGCAGGCCTTGAAGTGAAACGAATCATCAATGAGCCGACTGCGGCAGCGCTTGCCTATGGTCTTGATAAGCAAGGCAAGAACATGACGATTGCCGTGTTCGACCTCGGGGGCGGAACCTTCGACGTGTCGGTGCTCGAGCTTGGTGATGGCGTATTCGAAGTGAAAGCCACAAACGGGGACACCTTCCTCGGCGGCGGAAATTTTGACCAGAAGATCATCGACTGGATCGCGGATGAATTCAAAAAAGAATCCGGCATTAACCTCTTAAATGACAAAATGGCGCTTCAGCGTCTCAAGGAAGCGGCTGAAAAAGCCAAGCATGAGCTCTCCAGCATGATGGAAACCGACATCAATCTTCCGTTCATCACTGCGGATGCTTCGGGCCCGAAACACCTGAACCTGAAGCTCACTCGCGCAAAACTCGAGCAGCTTGTGGATTCATTGATTCAAGGGCTTGTCGGTCCTTGCGAAACTGCGCTTAAGGATGCAGGCCTCACCAAAGATAAGATCGACGAAGTGATTCTGGTCGGCGGGATGACCCGCATGCCTCGCGTTCAGAGCAAGGTGAAAGAGATCTTCGGAAAAGAAGCGCACAAAGGCGTGAACCCTGACGAAGTGGTGGCAGTCGGTGCCGCAATCCAAGGCGGGGTACTCAAGGGTGAAGTGAAAGACGTTCTTCTTCTCGATGTGACTCCGCTTTCGCTTGGGATCGAAACCATGGGTGGCGTGTTCACCAAGCTCATCGAAAAGAACACCACGATTCCTACCAAGAAATCACAAGTGTTCTCTACGGCTGCCGACAACCAAACCGCGGTGACCATCCACTGCTTGCAGGGTGAGCGCGAGTTCGCCGAGCACAACAAGTCGCTTGGGCGCTTTGACCTCGTGGGAATCCCGGCCGCTCCTCGCGGTATACCGCAAATCGAAGTGACCTTCGACATCGACGCAAACGGGATTGTTCACGTGGGCGCGAAGGATCTGGGCACCGGCAAAGAGCAGTCGATCAAGATCACGGCCTCCAGTGGTCTAAGCGAAGAAGAAATCAAGCGCATGCAGCGTGAAGCCGAAGAGCACCGTTCTGAGGACGAGAAGCGCAAGCAGGTGGTGAATGCCCGCAATACTCTGGATGGCCTCATCTACTCGATCGAAAAAACCGTGAAGGAAAGCGGCGAGAAGATTCCGGCGGAAGAAAAGACCAAGGTGGAAACGGCTCTCACCGAAGCCCGCAAGTTCGTGACCAGCAACGAACTCACCGAGATCGAAAAAGCGACCCAGGACCTCACCACCGCATCCAACAAGATGGCGGAGATCCTGTACAAGAACACGGGTGCGAACGCAGGCGGCCCTGAAGCGCAAGGCGCGGCAGGCCAGGCAGGTGCCGGAGCCGCAGGTGGCGAATCCTCATCCGGAAAAAAGGATGACGATGTGATCGACGCCGACTTCAAACAAGTCTAAGATCATTTTCTACAGTTTGATGGGCTTGACTCCGGAATTTCCGGGCTCAAGCCCATCCGTATTTCAGGGGTTTTAACGGGTTAGGTAACCAAGGACCAATTCCATGGCGGACAAACGGGATTATTACGAAGTACTGGGCGTATCCAAGAGCTCAAGCGCAGAGGAGATCAAAAAGGCTTTCCGAAAGCTTGCGATCCAGTTTCATCCGGACAAGAACCCCGGCGACAAGAAGTCCGAGGAAAAATTCAAAGAGATCAACGAAGCCTACGAGCATCTTTCTGATCCGCAGAAAAAGAAAATGTATGACCAGTTCGGGCATGCGGCCTCAAATATGGGCGGAGGGCAGGGCCCGTTCGGTGCCGGTGGTCCGTTTGGTGGTGGCTTTGCCGGCGGCGGAGCGGCCGATTTCGGCGACATTTTTGGAGATATTTTCGGCGACATTTTCGGAGGCGGCGGTGGCCGTGGGCGAGGCGGCTCACGCGGAAGGCGCCCGCGTCAGGGCGCGGATCTGGAGACCCGCGTCGATGTCACGTTTGAAGAGGCTTACAAGGGCGCTGAAAAAGTCATTACGCTGAACAAGCGCGTGGATTGCGAAACCTGCCATGGCTCGGGCGCAAAACCCGGCACTTCTCCTGAAACCTGCAAGATTTGCAACGGCCGTGGAGAAGTTACCTTCCAGCAAGGGTTCTTCGCGGTATCCCGCCCCTGCACCAGCTGCCATGGAACAGGGCAAGTGATCACCTCCCCCTGCGCGCCTTGCAAAGGCGCCGGAAAGCAAAAAAAGACCTCGCAACTTTCGGTCACGATTCCAGCGGGAATCGACACAGGCCAAAGACTCAAGCTCACCAATGAAGGCGAAGCCGGCGAGAACGGCGGACCGAGCGGGGATCTCTACATTCTGATCAATGTGCTCGATCATGATTTCTTCAAGCGCGATGGAGCGGACATCATTTGTGATGTGCCGATCACCTTTGCCCATGCCGCCCTGGGTGCCGAGATCGACATCCCCACGCTGGATGGCAAGGTCGAAATGAAGATTCCAGCAGGCACCCAGTCGCACAAAGTATTCCGGCTGAAGAACAAGGGACTCCCGAATCTCGGACGCGGCGGACGCGGGGACCAGTTGGTGCGGGTGCTGGTGGAAGTTCCCCAAAAGCTGAGCGGCGAGCAAATTGAACTCCTTCGAAAGTTTGATGAGCTTACGCTTAAGGACCAGAAAGCCCATCCCCTACATCATGGCTTTTTTGAGCGTGTCCGGAGGATTTTCGAATGAACTCCGGAAGGAAGCTTCGATTCCTGATTCCACTTGCCCTGGCCTTCTTTGGTCTACTTTTGATTGGGGTTTCAGGATGTTCCGAAATGCCGGTGCGCAGGGGCTACACTCCAGCTCAAGATCCTGTTGCCGAATGGGATCCCAAAGCGGAAGCCTTTAAACGGGCGCACTCCTATTACGCCACCGGCGAGTACGGGAATTCGATGACCTCGCTAGGACTTGTGAGCGAGGACAAGCTGAATGATGCCGAAAAAACAGACTACTACAACCTGAAGGGGCTGATCCGTCTTGCCGAGAAGAATTATCCGGCTGCGGTGATCAATTTCAAAAAGGCAGTGGCCTCAAACCCGGTCAAAGAGTACTCGAGCTTCTATGAGTACAACCTGGCGACCGCACATGCGGAAGCTGGAAATTTTGATGAAGCAAAATTGATTCTTTCCAAGCTTGACTCAACCGGAATGCCGGAAGCCGAGCAGAAAAAGGTCGTGTCCTTGAAAGACAAAGTAGCAAAACGGATCAAGCCCGAACCCACAACGGGTCAGGGCCTGCATGCAGTGAGTCCCGCCCCGACCACTTCCGGAGAACCCCCCGCCGAAGCAACCGGGCCCGTCTACTCGGGTGAATCCAACGGGAAAAAAATCGGCCTCCTTCTGCCTCTTTCCGGAAAATACGAGAATTTCGGCAAAAAAGTACAGCGCTCGGTGGAACTTGCGTTTCAAACTTCCACCGACACCCAGGCCAAGTCCTACGAACTGATTGCAATCGACGCGGGGGAGAGCCCGGAATCCCATCTCGAAGGAATGAAAAAACTCGTAGAGGAACATCAGGTGATCGCGATCATCGGACCTGTACTGAGCAAAACCCTCGAAGCCATCAAAACGAAAGCGGAATACTATCAGACTCCCATGATCTCAGTTGCCCAAGCTCAGGGCGCCCTTTCGTCGAGCATTTTTTCGTGCTCCGTTTCGGTGAAAGACCAGGTCGCAAAGATCGTGGACCATGCGATGGCAGTTCGACAATTCAAACGGTTTGCCATTCTCGCCCCATCCAACAAGGCCGGGCGGGAGACCGCGAAGCTTTTTTGGGATGAAGTCGCGGAAAAGCGAGGAGAGATTCGAGGTTTTGAACTTTATGATCCGGACCTCACGGATTTCCGCGAACCCGTGGACAAGATCATCGGTCTTCACTACACGGAACCCCGAAATCAGGAATGGGTGGAACTTGCAGAAAAGCGCAAGGAACTCAACATCACCAAAAAGACCATGAAGACGATCCAGTACTTCAGTCTTCCACCGATTCAGGATTTCGATGCGGTCTTTATCGCAGATGAAGCGAAAACCGTAGGTCAGATCATTCCGACCTTTGCCTACCGGGACGCAAAATCCATCAACTTCATGGGCATCTCTTCGTGGAATTCCACCCAACTCATCCAGCGCGCAGGCGATCTGGTCGAAGGCGCATTTTTTCCGGTGGCATTCAATATCCGAAATCCGCCTGAGGCGACGAGGCGTTTTTACGATCTTTACTCAACCACCTACAATTCCCACCCCGGTGAACTCGATGCTGTGGCCTTTGATTCGGCTGCGATGCTAATCAAGGGACTTTCCAAATCCCCGGCGACACGAGGCGAATTGAACAAGATTCTTGAAGAACTGAAGGGAACCGAAGGGGCTACCGGTGAAATCTCGATGGAAGGACACCGCTGTGCCCGAAACCTTACCCTCTATGGAATCAAGAAGGGTGCATTTGAGGTTTTGGAAAGCTCCACCGCCCGCTAGAGGGAGGCGCTTTCGATCAACTCCTTGGCATTCTTCAAAGCCGAGGGCGTGAGCTTTTCGGAGCCCAGCATTCGGGCGATTTCCTCTTTGCGCTCAGAAATCCCAAGCGCCCGGACTTCGGTTACGGTTCGCCCCTTGGTCACATGCTTTGCGATCGAGAGATGATGATCCGCAAAACACGCCACTTGTGGAACGTGGGTGATGCAAAGGACCTGATTGTAGCGGGCCACGGACTTGAGCTTTTTTCCAACCGTAAAGGCCGTCTGGCCGCCGAGCCCGGCATCAATCTCATCAAACAGATAAACGCCGATTCCACCCTTGTCTGCGATCACCCGGCGGATGGCAAGCATCAGGCGGGAGAGCTCCCCACCGGATACGATTTTCTGGATTGGCTTTTTTTCTTCTCCCAGGTTGGTCTGAACCAGAAGCGAAATGCCGGTGCCGAGCGATTCCGGACCATAGGTTCGAATGTCCTCGGAGAACTCCAAAAAAAATCCCACCTCCGCATCCTGCATGCGAAGCTCTTTCAATTCCTTGGAAACGGCCTTGGTAAAGGCTTCGGCGCCTTTTTTGCGCTTTTGAAACAATTCCCGCGCGAGCTTAAGGGTGGTTTCACGGGCTTCCTCGAACTCACCTTCAAGCGTATCAAGCCTGGTCCCAAGATTCTGAAGAAGATCCCCTTCTTCGGTCAATCGCGCCTGATTCGACAGAATGTCCTCGATCGTGGCTCCGTATTTCCGTTTCAAATTCGTGATCAGACTCAAACGCTCCTGCACGGACTCGAGGCGTTCGGGACTTGCGCCTTCACGCCCAAGATAAGAGCCCACCTGCCTTGACGATTCTTCGACCTCGAGGAGTGCGCGCTCGATCGAGCGGAAGGTGTCTCCCACGCTCTCATCCATCTGGGAAAGCGCACGGGCCTTATTGGCTGCGATCTTGAGTGCATGAAGCGCGCCTTCTTCGCCCGAAAGTGCCGAGTCGATCTGATTCATGAGCTGCATGCGCTGTTCGGAGGATTGCAAGAGCCGTTTTTCAGAAAGCAGCTCCTCGTCTTCGCCGGGGCTCAGGGCCGCTTGCGAAAGCTCTTCAATTTGGAACTGAATGAAGGCCAGGCGCTGGACCCGCTCTTCTTCCTTCTTTTTCAGGCGCTCCCACTCCTCCAAAAGCCCGGTGGTTTTCTGATAAGAGCTTCGCACGGTGGAGGCAAGGTCCTCCAACCCCGAGAAGCGATCGATCAGGTGAATCTGCTCGGACGATTTGAAAAGCGACTGATGTTCGTGCTGTCCGCAAAGGTCCACAAGGTCCTCACACAGGGTCGATAGCATCGAGAGCGTGGCAAGCTCACCGTTCATGAAGATCCGGTTCTTGCCGTTCTTGTTGATCGTTCGCTTGATCAAAAGCTCGTTTTGCTCAAGCTCGATGCCCACTTCACTCAAACGATCCTTCAACCACGGAAGCTCACTTACCTCGAACAGGCCTTCCACCACCGCCTCTTCCGCACCGGAACGGATCACCTCGGCCTGCGCGCGCCCTCCGAGCAGCAAGGAAATCGCCTCAAGAACGATGGACTTCCCGGCTCCCGTCTCGCCCGAGAGAACATTCAGGCCCTTCTCAAAAGGGATCTCCGCATTTTCAATCAGTGCAAAGTTCCGGATCTTGATCGCCTGTAACATCTCATTTCCCTCCGAAGTTCAGTTTTTCGCGAAGTAGCGAAAAGTAGTCCCGATTTTGCGCGCGCACGATTTTCAGCCTGTGTTTTTTGAATTTCGAAATCCGGATCAAATCCCCGTCCTTCAGATCAAGACCGTTCTGTCCGTCGATCGTGAGGTAGACATGTCCCGGCATATGCTCAAGTGTGAGCTCGACCTTCACCGTATCGGGCAAAACCAGCGTCCTTTGCGTAAGGCCATGGGGACAAATCGGAGTCAGCAGCATGCATCCGAGTTGCGGCATGACGATTGGCCCGCCTGCGGCCAAAGAATACGCCGTGGAGCCGGTCGGAGTGCTGATGATCATTCCATCCGCACGCACCGTGTTCGCCCATTCACCATTCACATCCATTTTCACACCGATGATCCGGGCGATTGCCCCCTTCGAGACCACCGCATCGTTCACCACAAGATCGCTGAAGACCTCTTTACCTTTTCGGATCACACTCACCTCGAGCATCATCCGCTCCGAGATCGCGCACTTTCCGGTATTGAGAATTCTTCCAAGCACATCGTGCATCTCATCCTTGCGAACCTCGGTGAGAAACCCGAGCGTTCCCATGTTTACGCCCAGAATCGGTTTGCTTTCCTCATGCATCAAGCGGGCAGCACTCAGGTATGTACCGTCTCCTCCGAGTACGATCACGAAATCCACATGAGCCACGAGATGATCCTTCTTCACCACCCGAATGTGCTTTTTCTCGGAAGTGGTGAGCGCCTTCAAAACACGCGCACTCTCGTCACAGAAAAAAACCTGGAGCCCCCGGTTTACGAGCTGATGGGCAAGGTCGAGGGATAGAGTTGCCGCCTCGGCGTGATTGTGTTTGATGATGATCCCAATTTTTTTGAATTTGGTAGCCATGGAGGGCTCCATTTGTACCATGTTCCCCTAGAATTCCCCTTGGAAATTGGGGCAGATTTTTATTAGCGCATAGCGTTATCACTGCCTAATCCTGAGTCTTTTTTTCGGATTCCGCCCTTGAATCCAGACCTGACTCTCCCCTAAAAACAGGCCCTGCAAAAACCTGCATTTTTTCAAACACCTAGAGTGGGACTCCGGTTGACAACCGCCCCTCTCCAGTAGGAAAACCTCGGCATCACGAAAGAGGGGGATCTTCTGTGAGAACAACTCAAATTCTGACCTTGGTTTCGATTCTTCTGGGACCCGTTCATCTCGCTGCGATCGCGTATGCATCCCCCACTCCGGAAACACCGGATTGGTCGGCGCAAGCTCAAATCGAGGTCCGGGGGAGAGCAAATCCTTACGGCTGGGACTCATCTGCTCTAAAGGAAAAAATCAAAGCGGGAAAAATTCATGCGCTTCAATACCCCATCAGCGTTACCGGACTTTTGATTCCGGCGAAGCCTTCCATTCGAGCGCTCAACGCAAAACCCGGCGACCCGCTTTTTGGATTCATGAAGGGGATTCTTTCTTTGGATCCTGACTTTCGGAATTTTCAGGGTTTCTGGAAGTGGCTTGGTCTTCATGACTATCCCGAAAAGGAAACCTCCATTCCTTATCCCCGCGGAACAAGGCCTGCGTATCCGATGGGCGTATCCTTGATTTCACGGAATGGAACGGAAGGGTTCACGCTGAGTTGCGCCGCCTGCCACTCCTCCACACTTTTCGGAAAGCCCATCCTGGGACTGACGAACCGGTTTCCGCGGGCAAATCTGTTTTTCATTCATGGGCAGAGCGCCCTTCAAAAGGTTCCACCCGGTTTGTTCTCGATGGTCACGGGAGCCACAGCTTCAGAGCGGGCCATGTACTCAGATTCACGCGATCGCATCCAATCCGTGGGATTGAAGCGACCAGCCGCACTGGGCCTCGATACCTCTCTTGCCCAGGTGGCGCTCTCGATTGCAAAACGCGGCTCCGACCCCTGGGCCACTCGCGATCCTTCGAATGCCGGAAGTCCCAAGCCCAACATTTTGAATGACCTTGTTTCAGACAGCAAACCCGCGGTCTGGTGGAATGTGAAATACAAAACCCGCTGGCTGTCGGATGGAAGCGTTCTTTCGGGCAATCCGATTTTCACCAATTTTCTTTGGAATGAAATCGGTCGCGGCGCGGACCTTCCGGAACTGGTTTCCTGGCTGGAAACCAAATCAGACATCGTCGAGGAACTCACGACGGCCGTCTTTGCAACCGAGGCTCCGAAGTGGCGGGATTATCTGAGTGAGTCGAAGATCGACCTCGTGCGCGCAAAACAGGGCCAGCTTCTGTACCAGCAATCCTGCGCGAATTGCCACGGCACCTACGAGAAGGCTTGGTCGATGTCCACTCCGGATCGTCCGCTCACCGATACGGTCCGAACCCTTTATTTTGAAAAAACACGCGTAAAGGATGTGGGAACGGATCCCGGGCGCAGACTCGGAATGAGGGCACTCAAAGAGGCCCTGAACCCTCTTGAGTTTTCAAAGCGCTTCAACATCACGCTCGAGGAGCAGGCGGGATATGTTCCACCACCTCTGGATGGCATTTGGGCGCGGTTCCCCTACTTCCATAACAACTCGATTCCGAATCTGTGCGCTCTCATGACTCCGCCCGAAAAACGGCCGGAAGTTTTCTTCACCGGCGAAGCGAAGGACCCGGAAACGGATTTCGACCAGGATTGCGTGGGCTATCCGACCGGAACAAAGACCCCTCGTGTCTGGAGGATTGCAAAGGATTCGAGCGAGCATCGATTCGACACCACTCGCCCGGGGCTCTCGAATGCCGGACACTATGACCGGATTTTCCGGAATCAGGACGGGTCGGAGAAATTCACCACAGACCAGAAGAAGGATTTGATCGAGTTCTTGAAAACGCTTTAAAACTGGCCTCTTTGAATGGGCAGGGCCGGATTCTTACAGGATCTTCCCGGGATTCATCAATCCCCGCGGATCAAAGACGATTTTCATCTTTCGCATGATCCCGATCTCGGATTCGGTTCGGGTGTAGGCAAGCAGATGCTTCTTCAACAACCCGATCCCGTGCTCCGCAGAGACAGAACCTTCGAATTCCTGAATCCACCCGAACATCTTGGAATCCGCCTTCACACATGCCGCTTTGAATTCAGATGGATCCATCTGCGGGGGCTTTAGAAGATTGACATGAAGATTTCCGTCGCCAATGTGTCCAAAGATGAATGGTTTCAAGCCCGGGTAATTCTCGCTCAAATCCCGCGTCCATGTTTCAATGAATTCTTTCAAGCGATGGATCGGGAGCGAGATATCGTGCTTGTGCAACATTCCCAAAGCCGAAAGGGATTCCGAAATTCCCTCGCGCATCGCCCAAAGGCTTTGAGCCTCTTTCGGGGATTGCG
>CANGWP010000052.1 GCA_947457605.1 Bdellovibrionales bacterium
GATCTTGCAGAGCTGAATCGTCTGGAAGCGCGTTATGTCGAAAGTGGCGAACAACTCGAGCGTTTGAAGAATCGAACAAGGCCGAAAAGTACCAGGGTTGCGATTCCCACTGTCCGTGGTTCTGTGAAAAAAGGAGTTCGGAAATGAAGTTCAATTTTTTGATCGGATTGGTTTCAGTTTTTCTGGGTCTTTTGTCGGGCGAAAGTGCCAGTGCGCAGGGCAATTTTTACAGAATTTATGAAGGGACGCTTCTGGTTGGTTCAGGACGCATCCCGGTTCAGTTCAAGGTGAATGACAAGATTGTGGAGGATCGGTTCGGAGATCCGGAAATTCCCGGTCACGGTCATATCGAAAATTCGATTTCCATTTCGATCATCGAAGGCAGGCTCACATGTGAAGCGAAGGTGGTTCTGGGGCATGGCGAGCTGCGATCCTGCTCAGGTCTCCGAATTCGAATTCGAAATGTGGAGGATTTGCTCTCTGAAAAAACCGCGGCGGGCGTGGTTTCTCTCTCCAGTTCGGATGCCGCGATCGGAACTCTTGAGATTGCGCTTAAGTACACTCAAGCCGGTGATCACGACGGCGTCATTGACGACTGAGGGAGTTGCTCCGGATGCTCGGTGAACCTGCGCATGTCGCGTGCGATTCTTGAAGCATGGAGTCCGTCGATGTATCTGTGATCAAAAGCGCCACAAAGTCTGATGTGTCGCTCAAGTCTTGTCTTCGTTACCACGCCTTCCGAATCCGTCTCGTAGATCGGAGATTTGTAGATCGCACCCACCGCCACAATGACTGGAACTGCGGCAGGCGGAAACAGCGCTGGCAGGGCAAAATCAAGTCCGATCGAACCCACATTGGTCACCATGATCGACCCAAAGGCATTCTTCGGAATCCCGAGAATCGGACTCCAGAGGTTTAGCCCTGAAGTGATGCCTTTGATCAGGCTTACCGCGAAGGATTGCAAAAACCCCGGGATAAAGGCGCTGATTTTTTTGATGCCGGAGAACCCCGGATCATGGGAGCCTCTGATTTTGCGTGCCGACTGATTCAGTTCTTGCGCGATCTGAAGAATGCTTTTTTGATCTGCGTTCCGAACCAATGCTCCCGATAAATCATGGCGATGTTTTAAGCTGAGATCCGCACTCTCATCCTCAATCGCAACCTGGAAGGAGATGTCGATGCACTTTCGTCGATAAAACTTTCCAAATCGGATCTCACAATTGAGTTCGGGATGGAGTTTCAACACCTCAGCGAGCATCTTTCCCAAAAAATGGGTGATCGTGATCTTCTCGGTGCTTTTGGAGCGAAGTTCCTCGATGTGCTTCAGTGCATTCTCCACATTGAGTTCAAGCACCCCGTAGATCGTGGGATCGTTCGGGGATCTCCAGCTCCCCATGGCAAGTCTTCTGAACTTGCTTGGGGCCTGTCCCTTCAAAAAAGGTTTGTTGATCTCAATGAAAGCCATGCTCTCGGCTTTTCCGCCTGATTGACCGATCAATACCGGTAGTATTCGGGCTTGTATGGACCTTGTGCCGGGATCCCGAGGTACTCTGCCTGATCCGAGCTGAGAACATCGAGTTCAACCCCGATTTTTTCAAGATGCAGGCGAGCGACCTTTTCATCAAGGTGCTTTGGCAGCATGTACACTTTTTTCTCGTACTTGGATGAATTCGTCCAGAGTTCAATCTGCGCAAGAACCTGGTTGGCGAATGAGTTGCTCATCACGAAGCTTGGATGCCCGGTTGCGCAACCAAGATTCACAAGACGTCCTTCCGCAAGAACGATGACCTGCTTGCCTTTTTCCAAGGTGTAGAGATCCACTTGAGGCTTGATGGTGTTCTTGGTGTGGCCATAGTTCTTGTTGAGCCAGGCCATGTCGATTTCGATGTCAAAATGACCAATGTTGCAAACAATGGTTTTGTCTTTCATTGCAAGGAAATGACGATTCTTCACGATTCCTTTGCAGCCAGTGGTGGTGACCACGATGTCCGCAAGGTGAACCACGTTATCCATTTTCTTCACTTCGTAGCCTTCCATTGCGGCCTGAAGGGCGCAGATGGGATCGATTTCAGTCACAATCACTCGTGCGCCGGCGCCACGGAGGGACTCGGCCGAACCCTTGCCCACATCGCCGAAACCTGCCACTACCGCAACTTTTCCTGCGATCATGACATCTGTTGCCCTGCGGATCGCGTCCACGCAAGACTCGCGACAGCCGTATTTATTGTCGAATTTTGATTTCGTCACGGAATCATTCACGTTGATGCAAGGAACGGGGAGTTGTCCTTTGCGCTCAAGGTCATGAAGACGGTGAACTCCGGTGGTGGTTTCTTCCGAAATCCCACGGATGTTTTTGTAAAGCTCGGGGAACTGATTCAGAACCATGCCCGTAAGGTCTCCGCCATCGTCCAGAATCATGGTCAGGGGGCGGGACTTGTCGCCAAAGAAAATGGTCTGCTCGATGCACCAGTTGAATTCTTCTTCGGTTTGACCTTTCCATGCATAAACGGGAATCCCTGCGGCCGCAATCGCTGCTGCCGCATGATCCTGGGTCGAGAAAATATTGCATGAAGACCAGGTCACTTCCGCGCCAAGGTCTACCAGCGTTTCAATCAGAACCGCAGTCTGAATGGTCATGTGAAGGCATCCTGCAACGCGAGCACCCTTCAGGGGCTTGGTCTTGCCAAATTCCGCTCTCAGGGACATCAGGCCCGGCATTTCGGCTTCGGCAAGGGTGATTTCTTTTCTGCCCCACTCTGCAAGAGAGAGGTCGCGAACTTTGAACTTCGGGTAAGATGGGTTGGATTCATAGTAGCCCACCGAGAAATTCCCTGTCTTGGTGGTTCCATGAGGGGTGGTCCCGGATGGATTTGCAGTCGTTTTTCCAACAGTAGAAACGGTATGGGTAGTAGCAGTACTCATGGGTCCTTGCCTCATCAAAAAGGTTAAATTTCAATCGATGCCGAGACTCTATCAGTTTTGTTAAAAAACCTCAAGAAAATCGGCCGAAGTTCTGGTTTTGAGGGGAGTGTGGTAGGGTCCGGGGCATGGCATTGCAATATTCAAGTTCCTCCACGCTGGGCTCCTTGGCTCCTTCCTTTTCACTTCCCGGTGTGGATGGAGAGACCTATTCACTGGATTCATTTAAGGATGCCCGCGGCTTACTCGTGGTCTTCATGTGCAACCACTGCCCCTATGTGGTGGCGGTTCATGATCGGTTGAGTCGGCTGGCTCGGGAATACAAGAGTCGGGGAATAGAAGTGATCGGAATCAATTCAAATGATCCCGCCTACAGGGAAGCGGACAGCTTTGAAAACATGAAAAAGATCGCTTTGGAGTGGGGTTTGCCCTTTCCCTACGTTTTTGATGAATCGCAATCCGTTGCGCGCGCTTATGATGCCGTCTGCACTCCGGATCCGTATCTTTATGAAAACACCAAAGAGGGGTTTCGACTGAAGTACCGAGGTCGGATTGATGATTCCTGGAAAGATCCCTCCGCCGTCAAAGAACAAAGCCTAAAGAGAGCAATGGATGCACTTTTGGCGGGAGCGAGTGTTCATGGTGAGATCTTTCCATCCATGGGATGCAGCATCAAATGGAAGGAGCTGACCCCAAAAAAGGGGTGAGTTGGAGTTCACAATGACACTCTCCAAATCAAATCGGTTTTCTTGGTTCACCCGAATGAATCTTGCCTACACGCTTCTCGTGGTGGTTTGGGGGGCCTACGTACGCGCGACGGGATCGGGTGCCGGATGCGGAGATCACTGGCCCCTGTGCAATGGCGAGGTGATCCCGAGGCCCGAAAGAATCCAGACCGTGATCGAATTCGCCCATCGGGCAAGCAGTGGAATTTCATTGATCTTGGTGGGGATCGGGTATTTCTGGGCCCGAAAGGTGGCTGAAAAGGGGTCTTGGATCAGACGAATGGCGTTCTTGGGAGTCATTGCCATTTTGCTTGAGGCGGCTTTGGGCGCAGGTCTTGTGCTTTTGAAGCTTGTCGAGTTCGATCAGTCCCAGGCGAGGGCTGTTTCGATTGCCCTTCATCTGGTGAACACTCTTTTTCTGATTGCAACTCTTTCGACTCAAGCGTGGCTTGCGTCGGATCCCCGTTTTTTTGCCAGTGGGCGTCGAGGGATTTTACCGTCCGACCGTCAGTTCTGGATCACATTTTTTGTTTTCTTGGCCCTTGGAGTGAGTGGTGCGATCACGGCACTCGGGGATACTCTTTTTCCCTCGGAATCTCTCTTGGCCGGAGTCGCCGAAGATTTCAGGGAAGGCTCCCATTTTTTGGTGAGGCTTCGAGTGATTCATCCGGTGCTGGCGGTTCTTTGGGTGATGCTTGCCTTTTTTTGGTCCAATCGTCTGGAGAGCGGGTCTTTGCTGCCCTTTCGGAATCTTCTCCTCGGAGGGGTCATCCTTCAGTTCCTGATCGGATTTTTGAATTGGGTTTTGATGGCACCAAACTGGCTGCAGCTCGTGCATCTTTTCTTCGCAGATCTCGTGTTCATTGCGTTTTTTATCTCAGGACTTGCCTATGAAGCTCGAAAAAGTAGTATCCCGGCCTAGAAAGGGTCTGTGGGTTTTTCTCTTTGTTCTTGGACTGCTCGTCGCAGGGGTCATGGCCACAAGTTACAATGTGGAATTGGTGCGGGATGTGGAGATTTCCGATCAGCCCTGGTCGAAAATCGTTCTCGGTTCTTTCGGATTCATTGGAATCATGGGAGCGCTCGTGTTGTTTTTCGCCCGTCTTCTCCGCGAAATGAAGATCAGTCAGATTCAGGCAGATTTTCTGGATCGAATCTCGCATGAGTTGAGAACGCCCTTGTCTACTTTGACCTTGGTTTCGGACCTTCTGAAGCAGGGAGCGCGAGCCATGTCCCCGGAGGAAGAACGGCTGTGGCGCTCCCATTCCTTGGAGCTTGAGCGTTTGAAAACGGATGTGGAGCTCTTGCTGCAGGCCGCCCGATTGCGTGAATCACGACTCCGGGTGAATCTGGAAACCATCGATTTGAATCAGTGGATCCGCGGTCAGTGGGAAGGGTTTCAACGGCTGCTTGGGGACAATGCTCGACTCTCCATTTCCGGGGATCCTTTTCACCGAAATGTGGAGGTGGATCCAAGTTTGCTCGAACTCATCTTCAGAAACCTTCTCGACAATGCCCGAAAATTTGCGATGGGCGCTCCGAATGTCGAGTTCAAGATCAAAACCCTGCGGTCACGGTTCTTTTTTGGCAAAACCCGCTGGAGAATCGCGATTGTGGACCAGGGCAGGGGTTTTTCCCCCGAACAGGAAGCGGCGCTATTTCGAAGATTTTCCAGACTTGAGCGGGAGGCCGAACACCTTCAAACCCATTCGATTCCGGGGACGGGACTTGGGCTCTATCTTTCGGCAACGGCGGCAAAGGGAATGGGGCTCACCTTGAATGGAAAAAGTTTCGGAGAAGGAAAGGGTGCAAGATTTGTGCTGGAGGGCACCTTCAAATGAGCAGGCTTTTGCTTGTGGAGGATGAGATTGCGCTCGGGGATGCAATCCGTCTATCGCTCGTAAAGATGGGGTTTGAGTGCGATTGGGTGAAAACCCTGAAGGAAGCCCGGGAAAAACTGAATCACGAATCCTATGTCCTCATGATTCTGGATCGGAACTTGCCGGATGGAGAGGGAACCCAGTTGTTGAGACATCCGCGGCGAAAGGGGCTGATGGCACTCATCCTTTCCTCGAAGTCCGGGGTGGAGCAAAGGGTGGAAGGATTGCGCAAGGGAGCGGACGATTATCTTCCAAAGCCATTTTCGTTCAAAGAGCTCGAGGCCCGGATTCATGCCCTGATCCGGAGAAGGCCAAGCGAGCCTGAGAAATCGGGAGGCTCCCTTTGGAGCTTGAAAGAGGAGTCACTGAGCATCGAGTGTGAGACCGGAGAGGTGGTGCTCACTCCGCTCGAGTTCAAGTTCATGAAATACATGCTCGAGAGAAAAGGCTCCATTGTCAGCAAGGATCGTCTGCTTCGGGATGTGTGGGGCTTTAGTTTTCTTCCCAAAACCCGGACCATTGATTACCTCATCACCCAACTTCGGAAGAGAATCGAGCTTGATCCCGAGCATCCAAAGCACCTTCTTACGGTGCGGGGAGCCGGAGTGAAATTCGAGGTCTGAACGAACTACCGCCACGGCGCTGACTCCGGGCAATCTTTGCCTCTCGAAATTCCTGATGAACCCGCGATCATGGAGGAATGAGAATGTTGCTATGGATCGGGATCTTGGGGTTTTCCGCGCAGTCAATGGCCGCAAAACGCGCTTTGGTCTATCAAGGCCCCGGGGCCTGCGAAGACGGATGTTACGATGCCGCCTTTCAGGTGGCCGCACAAGCGGGGTTTGACCCTGTATTTGTTCGGGAGAATCAATTGGATGCGAATTCCAGCGATGCGGATCGGCAAGCGCTCTTCAAGGATGCGGCAGTCTGGATTCAGCCCGGTGGAAAGTCAAGAACCGCCATGAACGTGATCACCTCGAAATTGAAATTGGCGATTGATTCGTTCGTGACTGCGGGTGGCGGTTATGTCGGATTTTGTGCGGGAGCATTTTCATCCACCCGGTATGTGGGAACTTCGCGGGATCTGGGGTTCGGGTTCATGCCGGGCAAAACGATTCTCTACCGAAATGTGAATCACGGGGCTGAAATCATTCCAGTGACCTGGGATGGCAAAATCCGACATGTGTATTGGGAGGGTGGTCCTCACTTGAGCCGTTTGCCCGAAGGAAGGGCCCAGATCGTCGCCCGGTATCCCAATGGACAGGTTGCGACTGCGAAAAGTATTCATGGCAAAGGCCGGATTTTTGTGACGGGCCTTCATCCAGAAGCGCCTCAGGACTGGCGGGAATATTATCAAATGCAGGATCCGGATGGTCTGGATCAGGATCTCGCGGTTGAAATGTTGAATTGGGTGAGCTCCTCCGGATTAAATTAATTGTATTTAAAATACTTTACAAGCGGCGCTCAAATCGATAAAACGCTCCGCGATGATGTCTTTAAAGTTGTTCTCCGTTTTGGCTCTCGGTTTGTTTCTTTCAGCCTGCACCCAGCTGCCGCCTCCAGTGAGTGCGAAGGCGGATCAATCGTCGCCGCCACAAGGTTCGGAGTTTCCCCAGAATGGCGCAACCTTCTTGGCGTTGGATGATTCTGCTTCAGGGGTGATCAAGCTTACCCTCTCGGGCGAGGATGCGGGCAAGATCCATGGCTTAATGGCAATTGCGACCGAATCCGAATCCGACAGTACAAAGGTGGGGCGTGATTTTTCCTGTCGCAAGACTGGTGATTCCCCGGAATGTGAATTTTTGATCCGGATGCCGGAGGGTGCCTTCCAGGTGCAGCGCGAGGAAAGCGCGCTGAAAAAAGCCGCTCCTGAGATCGCTCAGATCAAGGAAGCTGATGCATACATTTCGATTTCAGATCCCTCTGAAAAAGGGAGGGTTCGCCTTCAAGTTCTTGATGCCTATGCGGAAAAGATTTTCAGTGCTCTGAACACGGCGCGCACTTATGATTTGACGCCTGATGAAGTCAATGGACCGGGAGTGAGAAAGGCGGCCGAGCAGGTGGATTGTTATCAGAGATCAAAAGCGGCAACTCCGGATCAGAAGACTTATGATTGCTATCTTTTTCTCAATACGGAACGGGGCTCGATGGAAGCTGTGGATCCATCTGTCCAACAATAGATGGTGAAGCCCTATCCCAAGCCCGGGGAGGCCGGCGGGATCCTCATTCGAAGTGTCTTGGGTCTTTGCAAGTCACGCGCCTTTCCAACCCCGATTCAAGGATCGGTCCTGATTGCTGTTTCGGGTGGGGTGGACTCCATGGTTCTGGCTCATTTGCTTGGAAAATATGGGAGAAATTTGATTGAACCCGGCAGGATTGCTCTTTTGCATTTTGACCACGGTTGGCGTCCGGAATCGGCACAAGCGGAAAAGGATGCGGTTTCCTTCCTCGCGAGTTCTCTTGGGCTGTCGTTTTTGCATCGAAAATTGAATCCTCCATCCTTGCATGCCAAGAGCGAGAACTGGGAGGAGGACGCCCGATTGAAGCGCTTGGAAGCGTATGATGAGCTTGCTGGTCCCGGGAAGAAGCATCGGTTTGTCCTTACGGCACATCATCAAGATGATGTGGCAGAGACGGTTCTCTGGAGGTTTTTGAGGGGGGAGTTTTCGGAGGGTGATGTTGGAATTAAATTTCTGGATTACCAGTGCTTGCGCCCATTTCTTGAAGTGTCGAAGGAAGTCATTCTGAGGTATGCAAAAGAGGAAGGCGTGCCGTATTTTGAGGATGCATCCAATTTCGATGTCGGGCGTTTTCGGGCCTGGGCGCGCCACGAGGTCTTGCCCCTTTTGGAGAAGGCGTACCCGTCTGTTCGCAAGACGCTTGCTGCATACGCCCATCATCGGTTTGGCTCCGACCGTTCCGTGGGGGGGGCGGAGTCTTCTCCGGAAATTGCCAATCTTTTGCAGGCCGTTGTTGGTGGTCCCTTGAATCGTGCTCAACGTTCGGCTTTGGCAAAGATGGTTCAGGAATCTCCGGTCGGAGGGATTCTGAGCCTTCCAGGAGGCGTTCAACTAAAACGCCTGAAATCGGGTTGGCTGATCGAGGATTCGACAGAGGCCAATCAAGCGTAAAGATTTGTTTTTTCAGGGCGCATGTGATGGAATCGGGAGGAGTCTTGAGTCCATAGAAAGGATCCTCTCATGAAAGGTTTCGGCCGTACTGCGGCGCTCTGGTTGTCGGTAATTTTGATTTTCGCTCTTCTCATCAAGGCGATGGATCCGAATCACCATCCAAAAAAACAACTGAAGTTCTCCGAGTTCATCGGGCTTGTTCAGCAGGACAAGGTGGCCGATGTGACCTTCAGAAGCGAGGACCTCATCGTGGGTACCTTCAAGGAGCCAGTGGACGGTGTGACCACGTTTGAGACCGTAGGCGATACCAAGAACCCCGTGTTCACCGAGATTCTGAAATCCAACAAATTGATTCCCAACTATGAGCAGTCTGAAAAAACGCCGGTGTGGCAGCAGATGTTGTTTTCCTGGTTCCCGATGCTAGCTCTATTCCTCGTGTTTTTTATTTTCATGCGACAGCTGCAGTCCGGTGGCGGCAAGGCGATGAGCTTTGGAAAGTCCAAGGCCCGCATGTTGAATGAGGCAAACAAAAAGTACACCTTCAAGGACGTAGCCGGGGCTGAAGAAGCCAAGCAGGACCTCGAAGAAATCGTTCACTTTCTAAAGGATCCGAAGAAGTTTACGCGACTTGGTGGGAGAATTCCAAAGGGCGTGCTTTTGATGGGCCCTCCGGGAACCGGAAAAACCCTCCTTGCCAAGGCCGTTGCGGGTGAGGCAGGCGTGCCATTCTTTTCGATTTCGGGCTCTGATTTCGTGGAGATGTTTGTCGGTGTGGGCGCGTCCCGTGTTCGCGATCTTTTTGAGCAAGGGAAGAAGCACGCTCCATGCATCATCTTCATTGATGAGATTGATGCCGTGGGTCGCCATCGGGGCGCCGGCCTCGGAGGCGGACATGATGAACGCGAGCAAACGCTAAATCAGTTGCTGGTTGAAATGGATGGTTTTGAAGGCAATGAGGGAGTGATTCTGGTTGCCGCAACCAACCGGCCTGATGTTCTTGATCCCGCACTTCTTCGTCCCGGTCGCTTTGATCGCAGGGTTGTGGTTTCAAATCCTGATCTTCGTGGACGCGAGGAAATCCTGAAGGTTCACACCCGCAAGGTTCCGCTGGACCCGAAAGTTCAGTTGTCCATCATTGCTCGTGGCACACCCGGGTTTTCCGGTGCGGACCTTGAGAATCTGGTCAACGAAGCGGCTCTCATTGCTGCCAGAAAAGACAAGAAGTTTGTTGAGCTTCACGATCTTGAAGAAGCAAAAGACAAGGTATTGATGGGATCGGAGCGCAAGAGTCTTGTGCTTTCGGAACAGGAGCGGCGCAACACCGCGTTCCACGAAGCAGGGCACACTCTGGTCGGCAGGTCTTTGCCTGGAACTGACCCGATTCACAAAGTGACCATCATTCCCCGTGGAATGGCGCTCGGAGTGACTCAGACTCTCCCTCGGGAGGATCGAGTCAGCATGGACAAAGTGAAGGCTGAGAACATGATCGCTTTCCTAATGGGTGGAAGGGTCGCAGAAGAGGCTGTCTTCAACCAAAAAACCACCGGAGCGGGCAACGACATTGAGCGCGCAACCGAAGTGGCCCGCCGAATGGTTTGCGAGTGGGGAATGAGTGATGTTCTTGGGCCCCTTACTTTCGGAAAGAAGGAAGAGGCCATTTTCCTTGGTCGGGAGATTTCCCAACACCGGGATTACAGTGAGCAAACCGCTCAGACCATTGATCGCGAAGTTCGCGACATTGTGGAGCGAAACTATCAGCGTGCCAAGCAGTTGATTGCGGAAAATATCGCGGCTCTTCATCGGATTGCAGAAGCCCTTTTGGAATTCGAGACCATCGATGGTGAGGAAGTGGACAAGTTGATCCGTGGAGAAAAGCTCGAGCGCGCACCCAAAGTGGTTGCGGGTGACCCCAAGCCTGAAGGAGGAGGGGCAGCTCCCGCTCCCGTGATGGCTTGATGCACGAGTTTTTCTCGAACCTGAGATCCAGTTTTCGTCAGGAGGATTTGCTCGATGTCGCGATAGTTGCGTTCATCGTCTATCGTCTCTTGAATCTGATCCGGGGAACAAGAGCGGTTCAGATGCTCATTGGACTTGGAATCCTGACAGCAGGGTTCTTTCTGTCCAGTCAATTCGAGCTCTACACAACGCACTGGTTGCTGAGCAATTTCTTTGATTATTTTGTGTTCATCATCATCGTTCTTTTTCAGGACGACTTGAGGCGAGCACTGACTCGAATGGGAAAAAATCCATTCCTTGCGTCAGCAGAGAGTGAGAATCAAATCGAGATGGTGGATGAGGTGGCCCGGGCTGCGTCTCAGATGGCGCGCGACAAGATCGGTTCTCTCATGGTGATTGAGCGCGATACCGGGCTTAAAAACTTTGTGGATACCGGATCGAAAGTGGATGCCCGTGTGCGCGCGGAGCTTTTGTATTCAATCTTCCTTGTGGATTCACCGCTCCATGATGGAGCAGTGATCATCAACGGGGATCGTGTTTCTGCGGCCGGAGCATTTTTGCCGCTCTCCAAAAATCCTGATATTGACCGTGGGCTTGGCACCCGCCACCGTGCAGCGATTGGACTCACGGAAGAGACAGATGCGATTGTGGTGTTGGTCAGCGAGGAGGCCGGACAGGCACATCTGGTGCAGAGTGGGGAAATCATTCGAAACCTTACCGAAAGCCAGATCCGGGATACCCTCGCCGAGCTTCTGAATCTCCATTCTCCGCATGAGCCGCTGCCCAATCGGATCAGGAATTTTATCAATACTGTGCGCGGAAAGGAGGATTCGGATCGATGAAGTTTTTTTTTCTGAAACCTTTTTTGCCGATTTGGGATCTGCTGCGGTACCAGTTCTGGCTTAAAATCATATCCTTTTTGATCGCGGTCGGTCTCTGGGTTGTGGTGTTTGGGTCCAGAACCATTGAGATCACAAAAGAGGTGCCTTTTGAGGCGGTGGTTTCCGAGGATCAGATACTTGTGGATCCGATTCCCGAGAAGATCGTGTTTCGTCTTTCAGGTCCGAAAGCATTTCTTCGTTCCATCACAAACCGAATCGACGATCCGATCAGGGCCAATGTAAAAGACTTGAAAACCGGTGTATTCACCCAGCGCATTTTCAGCGATTCCATCAAGCTCCCTCTCGGAGTCAAGGTTCTCTCCATCAATCCGAATGTGATTCAAATGCGGGTGGAAGAGCTGAAGCGGAAATCGGTTGCGGTTCAGCTCTCCACGCTAGGGGGAATTCCGGAGGGGCACAAGCTTTTAAAAACGGAGTATTTGCCATCGCAGATCAGGATCAAGGGACCAAAAAACAGAATTCAGATGATCAACGCACTTTCGACCGTGCCAGTGGACCTCTCTCAGGTTCGCGAGACCATGGTGATCCCTCTTGCATTTGATTTCAAATCAATGGGGATCGATCCCGATTCTGTTTTGCCGGAATTGTACGTCGAAATGCAGGGAAGGGGGCCTGCATTCCGGGTGAAGCATGTGCCGGTGAAAGTTAAGTCGACGGGAAAGGCATCCACTGAAGTTGAGGAAGTGACAGTCATTGTACGCACGGATCCCGAGGATCCGGTCAAAGTGGAGGGCGAGGAAGTAACTGCGTTGATTGATGTCCGCGATATGCCTCCTGGAGAATACAACAAATGGATTCGGGTGCAGTTGCCCGAAAAGGTGCATCTGGTTCGGGTGATTCCTGCATCCACCCGTGTCGTGGTGAAAGGGCAGTGAGTGATGAAGAAGTTATTCGGGACTGACGGAATCAGGGCGGAAGCAAACGTATATCCGATGACAGGCGAGGTTGCGATGAAAGTCGGTCGTGCACTGGTTTATACGCTTTTGCATCAGTCAGGGTCCTGGACCTCGACCTTCGGGAATCCGCTCAAGAAGAAAACCGCGCCACATAAGATCAGGATTGTGATTGGAAAAGACACACGTCGTTCTGGATACATGATTGAGACCGCTCTTGCTTCGGGCGTATGTTCCATGGGAGGCGAGGCGATTTTGTTAGGTCCCCTTCCCACACCCGGGGTTGCATTTGTTGCCAACAGCATGCGGGCGGATGCAGGGGTGATGATTTCAGCCTCCCACAATCCTTATTCCGACAACGGGATCAAGATTTTCGGACCGGACGGGTTTAAGGCTCCTGATTCGATTGAAGAGGCGATTGAAGCATTGGTTCTTGATCCAAGAATCATGGACGATGCGACTCCAAGGGGTGACAGGATCGGACGCGCCTATCGGATTGAAGAGGCTCATGGTCGATATATTGTGTTTTTGAAGTCGAAATTTCCGAATGACTCCGATCTGAGTGGCATGAAGATCGCGCTCGATTGCGCAAATGGAGCCGCCTACAAATCTGCTCCCATGGCGTTTGAGGAGCTCGGTGCCGAAGTATCCACCATCGGCGTTTCCCCGAACGGCACCAACATCAACCATGAGATTGGCGCGCTTCATCCTGAAAAAATGGCCCAGCTCACAAAGCGTTCCGGAGCGCAGATCGGGATTGCCCTTGATGGGGATGCGGATCGGGTGATCCTGGCAGATGAAAACGGCGAGGTTCTGGATGGAGATGTCGTGATCGGACTTTGCGCGCTTGCCATGAAAGAACGAGGCGAGCTTCGGGGCAATGGAATCGTCAC
>CANGWP010000053.1 GCA_947457605.1 Bdellovibrionales bacterium
AGTCCCAAGACCAGTCATCACCTGACAAAGAAGATGCACATGCTGCTTAAGGTAATGATTCTCGGCTCGCGCCCGGTCGTATACCTCAAATAGCTCCTTAAAGGCCTTCCGGGACGAGAGTGTTTTCTTGATATCCGCCATGTGCGATACGATTTCGCGGCGAAAGTTTTCATCCCGAACAATCTGCTCTTCTGAAATACTGAAAAGATTGCGCTTCGATAAGAATCGCTCAAGAGTCACCTGATCCAGCTCTTGTTCGAATTGAATTCCGATCTTGTAGCCCGACCGGTTGGCAAGAGTGCCTTTGACATCAAAGGGAACCTTGAAGAGAATCTCTCCCCGAATCAGCACATCAAAGCGATGAATCCCAAGGGCGGTGACACGGATCTTGTCGTTCACATCAAAGAATTGGCGGCTGAGTGTGGGTACAAAAATCGCCATCCCGCCTTTGCTGATGTCGCAAACGAGCACATTGTGAAGCCTTTCGGGAAGCACTTTTCCCCGGTTCACAAGGGTTCGCACTTGGGCGTTTTTTTCTTCAGAGGGATGAAAGTAGTAACGCGGATTTTTTCTACCCTCTTCGAGCGCCAGTTGGACCGGAAACTCAAGCGTAAGCTTCGCCCCTACCCGCTCCATGACCCGGGTTTTCAAGGCCGCATCCCGAAACGGCAGCTTTAAATACAGCACCTCTCCTGCCTGAATGGATTCATGAATGGAACTCTGTCTGACTTGGATTACAGATTGGTCGTTCGAAATTTGAACCACCATTACCGGAATCCTCAGCCGTTTCCGATCAGAGCCCTTCCAAATGAAGCATCCGTCCTTCTCGACGGATCGGGAAAGAAGATCAAAAATTTCCTGAAATCGTGTGGTTAGCCTGAGTTTGCGCTTGTGGGTCACGATACTTTCATTACACCAGCGATACGAGCGATTGTCTACTGCAGTCTTGCGACAGGTTTTCCAAAAATCCGATTCACCTCGGCCGCAAACTGGGGGGTCCCATCGACCCGAAGCGCCTGGGGCAGGTCAAGTCGCCCGCTCCACTCCGGATTCAAGAACACGAGTTTTACCGGGGATTTGCCCCGATTCTTCAATACATGCTGCTTGAAGGTCCGAAGCTGATCCACCCGGGTCCCGTTCGGATCAATCTCGATCACCACGGTCACCGGACGATCCCCATGGGCTTCTTCCAGGCGTTTTAAGTCGGATCCAAGGATCTTCCCTTCGCCTTCCTTCACCTCGAATTCACCCGTGAAAACATAAGGCTCCGGGGACTCCTTGGCCACCTGAAGCTGGGTCTGAAACTTTGAGTAAAACTCGGGAAACGCGATTACTTCGATCCGCCCCATCAGGTCCTCCACCTGCATGAAGGCCATTTTGGAGCCTTTTTTGGTCGTGATCTCCTTGAACTCAGTGATGATCCCCGCGATCTTTACTTCTTTGCGCCGTGGACGCTGGGCATTTGGCCCGTAAGCAGGGCCATCCGTGGGAGCGGGTTTTGTCTTCTCGGCCAATGCCTTCAGTCCGTCAGTGTTGAAGCCAAGCCAATCATTGCAGATGCTCTGCCAGTTTTGCATCGGATGGCCGGAAATGAAAAACCCAAGCACCTGCTTTTCCGAGAGCAGACGCTTGGACAAAGGCCACTCCGGTTCCTTTTTGATCAGGGAATCAATCGGAGTCGAAAGCTTTACTTCTTCGGCCTTGAAATCATCAAAGAGCGAGCTTTGACCAAGCTCCGCCTTGGCCTGTTCATCCTGTCCGTATTGGATCAGGTTTTCCATCGAAGAAAAGAGAGAAGCGCGGGTAAGACCGGTCTTCTCGAACTGGGCATCAAATCCGCCGGATAAAATGAGGGATTCAAGGACCTTTTTGTTTACCTTCCTCATTCCGGTGCGCTTTGCGAAATCCAAAGGCGAGTCAAAAGGACCGCTTGCTCTGGCTTCGAGGATCGCATCCACTGCGGCTCCGCCCACCCCTTTGATGGCCTCAAGCCCGAAGCGGATTGCCTTTGTAAATCCATTCTCGGCTTTTGCGATCGGCTCCACCGTAAAGGAATGGATTGAGGCATTGATGTCAGGGGCAAGCACTGTGATTCCCATGCTTCTGGCATCCGCCGTGTACTTGGCAAGCTTGTCCGTGTCGCTCATTTCGGTCGTCATCAGTGCTGCCATGAATTCGACCGGGAAATAGGTTTTCAAATAAGCCGTCTGATAGGTGATCACGCCATAAGCGGCAGAGTGGGATTTGTTGAACCCGTACTCGGCGAATTTCGCCATCAGGTCAAACAGGTCGCCTGCCTTCTTTTCGTCCACTCCTCGCCCCGTGGCCCCTTTCACAAAAATCTCTTTGTGTTTGGCCATCTCGTCGGCTTTTTTCTTCCCCATGGCGCGCCTGAGCATGTCGGCTTGTCCGAGCGTATAGCCTGCAACATCGCGCGCGACCTGCATCACCTGCTCTTGATACAGAATCACACCGTAGGTGTCCTTGAGGATGGGTTCTAGCTCCGGAAGCTCGTACTTGGTTTCAAGTCGTCCGTGCTTCCGATCGATGAAATCATCCACCATCCCGGAACCCAGCGGACCCGGGCGATAAAGAGCGTTGATCGCGGTGATGTCCTCAAGACTGTTCGGAATGATTCGACGGCAAAGATCCTTCATGCCATCGGATTCCACCTGGAACACCCCGTTCGTGTTACCGCTTGAAATCAGATCAAACACCTTGGAATCCCGATACGAGACCGCCTTCAGATCGAAATTCTCATGCCCCGGCTGAGAGCGAATGAACCGGACCGCGCTATCAATCACGGTCAGAGTTTTGAGCCCGAGGAAATCGAACTTCACAAGCCCGATCTTCTCAGCATAATCTTTGTCGAACTGGGTCACCATGTCCCCGTCTTTTGAAACATAAAGCGGACAATAGGTGACGATCGGCTCTTCGGTGATGATCACACCGGCTGCGTGCATCCCGGCATTTCGGTACAGGCCCTCAAGTCTGAGCGCGTATTCCCACACCTTCTGGAGTTTGGGCTCGGATTCGATCTTGGCGCGAAGATCCGCGCTCTGATCATAGGCGTCCTTCAACTTGATGTTGAGTTCATCGGGAAAAAGCTTGGTGATCTGATCGGTTTCCGAAAACTGGAGCCCAAGCACCCGGCCCACATCCTTCACCACGGCCTTGGCTTGAAGCTTGCCGAAGGTGATGATCTGCGAAACGTTTTCTTTTCCGTACTTTTGCTCGACGTACTCGATCACCCGTCCGCGGCGATCCTGACAAAAATCAATATCGAAATCCGGCATCGAGACCCGCTCGGGGTTGATGAATCGCTCAAAGAGAAGCTTGAATTCGATTGGATCGATGTCGGTGATGAAAAGCACATAGGCAACGAGCGAGCCCGCTCCCGACCCCCGGCCGGGCCCCACAGGGATGTTCTGGGCTTTGGCCCATTTGATGAAATCAGAAACGATCAAGAAGTATCCGGAAAATCCGGTGCGCTCGATCATTGTGAGTTCTTCTTCCAAACGCGCGCGATACTGGGTTTCAAGTTCCTGCCATTCGGGAAGGTTCTTCTTGCCCTCTGGTCCCGAGAACTCGGGTTCCAGGAACCTTAATTCAAGCCCGCGTCTTGCTTGCTCTTTAAAAAAGGCCACGGCATCAAAGGCATCGCCTTTTTTTACCCCATCGGGCCGGAAGCTCGGCAGGTGATAAATCGCCTTTCCGGACTCATCCTTGAATTTGAAATTGAGTTTGCATTTTTCCGCAATTTTAAGCGAATTCTCATAGGCGCCCGGATAGGATGCCAGTCGTTGACGCATCACTTCGCTCGACTTGAAACTGAATTCGGCAGGAACAAGTGATTTTGGCCGCTCAAAATCAAGGGTGCGCCCAAGCGGAATGCACTGGAGCACTTCCTGCGCCTCCGCAAACGAAGGATCGAGATAAAAACTCTCGCTTGCGCCGACGAGCTCTACTCCCATGCGGGGACCGATCTCAGAAAGTCGCTGGTTGACCGAATCCTGTTCCGGAATTCCGTTGTCCACAACTTCAAGATAAAAATCAGCACCAAATCGGTTCTTGAACCAGTCGATGGCCTTTACTGCCTCGTCTTCATTTCCGTTCAGAAGATGATAGCCCACCTCACCCCGGATCGAGGAACTCAGCACGATGAGTCCATCGCCGAATTGGTTCAGAAGCTCACGATCCACCACTCCCCGGACCAAGTCACTGAGTGGTGTTTTATTGTTCGCGCCATCCACAAAGGCGCGGGTCAGGAGCTTTGAGAGATTCTGGTATCCCACCATGTCCTTGCAAAGCACCACGAGCGAGTGGAGTTGCTTCTTTTTGTCAAAGACCTGATCCCGGCCAGCCGGACAATAGACAAGATCACAGCCGATGATCGGCTTGATTCCGGCATCCTTGCAGGCAAAGTAAAATTCAATTGCTCCAAACACGTTGTTTGTATCGGTGAGCGCCACGGCCGGCATGTTCTCGGCTTTCGCGCGCTTTACGAGGTCTGCGATCTTGATCGTGGAGGCAAGAAAACTGTTGTGGGAGTGAACATGAAGATGAACAAAGGGCGGGCTCGATTCCTGAAGATTTTCATCCAATTCCATGCTTCCTCCCCGATTCTCCACTAGCGGCAATCCCCGCAATCCTCGTTCCCGCAGCCATGCTCATGATCTACAAAGAGATGCTCGAACTCTTCGTTGTACAGCTTCGTATCCCCTACGTAATTTAAGGCCGATGCTTTCAACACGGCGACCTCATCTGAAGTGAGCTCTCGCACGACTTTGGCCGGAGCCCCCTGGATCAGGGACCTTGGAGGAAACACCTTGTCTTTGGTGACGAGCGCCCCTGCCGCAACAATCGAGTCATCCCCGATCACTGCGCCATCCAGCACCGTCGCACCCATTCCAAGCAAAACCCGATTTTTGATCGTACATCCATGGAGTGTCACCCGGTGTCCGATCGTGACATCATCTCCGATCGAGAGGGGCGCACTTTTCATGGGAGGTTTGTCGCGGGTCACATGAAGGATCGCTCCATCCTGCACATTCGTGCGCGAACCGATGCGGATAGAGTTCACATCGCCCCGGATCACGACCTGGAACCAGACGGAACTCTCTTCCCCCATCTTCACATCGCCAATGATGTCCGCGGAGGGCGCGATGAAACAGCTTTCCGGAATTTCGGGATTGATCCCTTTGTGCGGAAGAATCATTGTACCACCTCGGAGCTTGAGTAAGACGAAGTGTAGGCCACATCGGTTGGATTTTGTTCAGCGTAAAGCGGATCATGCACCCACTCTCCCGAAAGCGAGAGCGAGGTGGATCCGGTGATTTTGACCTGCAAAAATCTGCCCAGCAGATTGCGATTGCTGTCGTCAATGAAGTTCACCACCCGATTGCAGCTCGTGCGCCCCGTCCACACCCGGCCCGTGGCGCCTTCCTTGATCAGATTCTGGTTTTTGGCAACACCCTCCACCAATACCTCGAGGGTTTGCCCCACGCGTTCAGCATAGGTGCTTGCGGCAATTTTCAGTTGATGCGCAAGGAGTTCATTCAAACGTCGATTCTTCACTTCATTTGGAACATCATCGGGCAGTTTTGCAGCCCGCGTTCCCGGGCGTGGAGAGTACATGAATGCATAAATATTGTCGTAGCGGACCTCATCGAGCAGGCGCTTCGTTTCCAGATACTCCTCTTCGCTCTCGGTCGGAAACCCGACAATCAGATCCGTCGAAAGGCCCACATCCGGACAAAGCTCCTTCAGCCTCCTCATCTGTGCGATGTAGGTCTCAATCTGGTGGTGGCGCCCCATCTTGGTCAGCATACGGTTTGATCCGGATTGAACGGGCAAATGGAGGTGGCGTGCAAGCCTGCTCACTCCCCCCTTTTCTTTTGGCGCGTAGCACGCAATCAGCTCATCACTGAAATCAAGGGGATGAGAAGAGGTGAAGCGGATGCGCTTCAGCTTTTCAAGCCTTGGATCGTTTTCGATCGCGTACAAAAGTTGCGGAAAGTTCTCCTCGCCTGCGCGAGGGCCCACTTTTCCGATCGGACTGTGCAGCTCTTTTGGCTCATAGCCATGAACATTCGGATTGCCTTTGCCGAACGAATTCACATTTTGGCCAAGCAGCGTGACCTCACGAACGCCTTTCGAAACCAGATCTGCAATGTCGTCAAGAACCTCGCGGATCGTACGGGATTTCTCGCGACCCCTTGTGAAGGGCACGATGCAATAGGTGCAATACTTGTCGCAGCCCTTCATGATGTTCACAAAGGCCTGGGCTTTTGAACCCTGAACCTTGGTTTGGGTGGAGTAGCTCAGCGTTTTGTCAAACTCGACTTGGACAAAATGGCGATTGCCACTCTCTGCCTTGTGGACGAGCTCCGGAAGCTGATCGATCGCATCGGGACCGAAGACGAAATCAAGATAAGGCGCGCGTTTGAACACTTCGCCTTTGTCGAGTTGTCCCACACATCCGCCCAGCGCAATGATCGGGCCCTTCTCGCCTTTTTGTTTCTTTAGAATCTGCTGCTCGCCCAGAAACGAAACCGCCTTGTGAACCGCCTTTTCCCGTACCGAGCATCCATTGATGATGATGAGGTCCGCGTCTTTCGGGTTTTCGGTGGATTGCATCCCCCGCTCTCCCATGAGCGCAATCATGCGCTCGGTGTCGGCTACGTTCATCTGGCAGCCAAAGGTCTTTACGTGTACTTTTTTCCGGGTTTCAGGGACTTGAGTTTCAGGGGTCATGGTTCCTCCTTCGGACTGCGGCTGTTAAATCCGGCCCAAAGTTATTGTTTTTCAGAGCTCCGTGAAACTACCACAGGAGGGGATGATCTGGAACGGGGTTTGTGCCACATCATGGCCTGAATTTAGGATTTCGAACCCATTGAATTTAATAGGGTTTTGCTTCAGGGCCGCGTTCTGCCGCCTCGCTCTTGTCAATCCCGACTCGCAAGAGTCGGAAAACCCTCATTGAATTCAAGGGGATCCAAACCCAAGAGGCTCTCCTATGACCAATCGTCGGGGGCTTTTGGATGTACCCATTTTTGTTTGGAAGGTCCTTCCCCTTTTGCTAAAACCTAGCCCACCATGACATTCAGGCTTGATCCGGGCGCTCCCGAGTGCTCAACACCATTGATGAAACAGTTTTTGCGCCTTAAGGAACAAGCCCCAGATTCGATTCTTTTTTTCCGGATGGGTGATTTTTATGAACTCTTCGGAGAAGACGCGGTCCTGGCCGCTCCGATCTTGGGAGTGACACTCACTTCGCGAGACAAGCGAAGCGAAAATCCGATCCCGATGGCAGGCGTTCCCTTCCACAGCGCGACCGCCTACATTCAAAAACTCCTGAGCCACGGCAAAAAAGTCGCAATTGCTGAACAAATTCTCCCCGAGGGAGTTTCCGCGGATCAGATCAAAGGGATCGTCGAGAGAAGAATCATCCGAACCTTTTCTCCTGCCGTGCAATTCGAACTGGGCGATGGAAACCGGCCCAGATTTCTCGCAACACTCTCTCCAGCAGAGGGAAAAGCCTATTGCCTTGCCCTTTTGGAACCTGCCACAGGTGAGATTCGTTTGAGTGCGGCGGCTTCTCTTGACCGACTTTTGTCTGAGCCCAGGCTTTCCGACATTCGCCACTTTTTGAACAGCTCCTCCAAAACCCCGATCGAGCTTCTTGAGCTGCTGGAATCCCGCGGTTCTGTGTTGATCGAGGATGTCGTCTCCAATCTGGTTTCCTCAAGCGAAGAGCTCCCGCTCCTGCAGCGCCAGTTTGAAAAATTGGTGCTTCATCCCCTTCTTGAATCGGCTGCTGCAAGAAGGTCTCTTGCGGTTCTGGTTCAGTACGTGCTCCGCTCGCAGGGGCAGGAACGCCTGGCCCACCTGCACGAGCCAAAACCGATCACCGAAAGCGACCGTATGAGTGTGGGACCCGAAACCCATGCCCATCTCGACACTGCGGATTTGTTTCAGAACATTTCCGCCTGTGCCACCTCCATGGGTTCCCGGTTTTTGCAAGGCGAGCTTTTTGCTCCCTTGAAAGATCTGAAAACCCTGAAACTTCGTCAACAAGCTGTGCAGGAACTTTCAAAAGAATCATTACTTGCAAGCCAACTCAATCAGGACCTGAAACAAGTGTATGATCTCGACCGGATTCTGGGACGGATCTCCGCAGGCCTTGCGCACCCGCGCGACACCTATGCGTTTGGCACTTCACTTGCGGCCGCATTCCGATTCACCGACCGTCTTGCGGGCCTGAACTCCCCTGATTTGAAGGAGCTTTTTGAGGCTTTCGCATCCACGCGCGAAATCCTGGCCCCCCTTTCCGAGCGAGTTCTCAATACCCAAAAATCCGATGCGCCCACTCACACCCGCGAAGGGAACATCTTCGAGCGCGGGACTGACAGGGAGCTCGATCGTTTGATTGATCTCACCACCGAAGGCGAGCGTTTTTTGATCGAGCTTGAGACCCGGGAGCGGGAGGCCACGGGCATCTCCTCGCTCAAAGTGAAATACAATCGCGTTTTTGGCTATTTTATCGAGATTTCGAGTGCAAATTTGAAGCTCGTGCCCGCTCACTACCAGCGCAAGCAAACCATGGTGGGAGGCGAACGCTTCTTCACCGAAGAGCTCAAAAAATTTGAGGAAGAAATTCTCTCTGCCTCCACCCGCCAACGTGCGCTTGAAGCAAAGCTTTTTGAAACCCTGGTGCAGGATCTGAGAGACGTTTCAGAAGCAAGCAAGCGACTCTCCGCTGCAATCGGGGTGCTCGATGGCCTGGTATCCTTGTCATTTCTGGCCTCAAGACCCGGCTGGACTTTTCCAAAGATCGATGACGGCTTCGGGTTTGTCCTTAAGGGTTCACGCCACCCTGTGGTGGATTCCGTGCTCAAGGGCTCTTTTGTTCCGAATGATGTCGAGATGGATCAGTCAGGATCGCGAACGCTGATCATCACCGGCCCGAACATGGGCGGGAAGTCCACCCTCATGCGCCAAATGGCCCAGATCATCCTCTTAGGCCAAATCGGCGCCCCAGTCCCCGCACTCGAGGCGCACTGGGGAGTTTTCCACTCGCTCTTCACCCGCATCGGAGCTCACGATGCGATTGCCAAGGGCCAAAGCACCTTCATGGTCGAGATGGTGGAACTTGCTCACATCTTGAATCATGCGGACGCCAGATCCTTTGTGGTTCTTGATGAAATCGGCCGCGGAACATCGACCTACGATGGAATGAGCGTTGCTCAGGCGGCTCTGGAATATCTCCACGAGAAATCAAGTGCCAGAATCGTGTTCGCCACCCATTACCACGAACTCACCGCCCTTGAGGCAAAGCACACCGGCATCCGGAATGCCTATATGAAGGTTCTGGACAAAAACGGGAAGCTCACGTTTCTCTATGAAATGGCGCTCGGCAAATCCTCGAAGAGTTTTGGGATTCAGGTCGCAGAGCTTGCGGGTCTCCCGAAGGAGGTGGTCAAGAAGTCCTGGACGATTCTCAAGGATCTCGAGAAACCGACAAAGGCGTCGGTGGATCCTTCCCCGCAATTCTCACTGTTTGAGTCGATTCCGGAACCCATGGTTCCGGGACGCGACGAGCTTCGAGAAGAGCTCAATTCGATTGACGTAAACCTCATCCGCCCGATTGATGCAATCCAACTCCTCTCCGGGCTGAAAGACAGACATCTCGGAGCAAAGTCCCCATGAAAGCAAAATCATCCCGTAGAATGCTACCCCTGACCCTCGGGGCGCTTGGTGTCGTGTTCGGTGACATCGGAACCAGTCCTCTTTATACCATCAGCGAATGCGTAAACCCGACTCATGGAGTAAGCGCGCAGATTCCCGTCAATCTTTTCGGACTTGTATCGTTGATCTTTTGGTCTCTCATGCTCGTGGTGACCTTGAAGTACATTTTCTTCCTCATGCGCGCTGACAACCGGGGTGAGGGCGGGATCATGGCACTCATGGCGCTACTCCCCGACCACCTTAAGGTTCCAAAGCCAGGGCAAGTGGGTATCGCGGCACTATTCGTGATCGCGGGAGCCTCTCTTCTTTTCGGAGACGGGGTGATCACTCCTGCAATCTCCGTATTATCGGCAGTCGAAGGTCTCAAGGTCGTTTCACCCGAACTCGAGCGATTTGTCGTTCCCCTCACCGTCTTGATTCTGATTGGTCTCTTCGGTGTTCAAAAAAGTGGCACCCACAAAATCGGGAGCTATTTCGGCCCGATCATGTTGATCTGGTTCGGGGCGCTTGGAATCCTTGGTCTTATTCACATCTTTGATGCTCCCGAAGTGCTCCGAGCGCTGTCCCCCTCCTATGCAATCGGTTTCTTCCAGGATCATGGGACTCACGCCTTTCGGATGCTTGGCTCCGTCGTACTCGCGGTCACCGGGGGAGAAGCGCTGTACGCCGATATGGGGCACTTTGGACGAAAGCCCATTCAAATTGCTTGGCTCTTCCTTGTGTTTCCCTGTTTGATCCTGAATTACCTTGGACAGGGTGCCCTTTTGATTTCGCATCCCGAGCTTGCCTCCAGCCCCTTCTACGGGATGGTTCCGGAACGGCTTCTTTACCCCATGATCTTCCTTGCCACCGCCGCAACGGTGATTGCCTCCCAAGCCCTGATCTCCGGAGCCTATTCGCTCTCGAGTCAGGCAATCCGTCTTGGGTTCTTTCCACGCCTGACCGTGAAGCACACATCCGAGGAAGGGGAAGGACAAATCTATGTTCCCTTCATCAACACCACTCTTGCCATTCTGTGCATTTGGCTGGTTCTTGAATTCCAAGCCTCAAGCAAACTCGCAGCAGCGTACGGCCTCGCAGTAACCGGTACCATGACGATCACGTCGTTGATTTTCTTTCTGGTCACCCGGTACCGATGGAAATGGAATCCGATTCTGTCATTTGGCGTGCTACTTCTTTTTCTGTCCGTGGATCTGCCGTTTTTCATAGCCAATTCCCTGAAACTTCTGGACGGAGGCTGGATTCCCGTCTTCATCGGCACTTTCTTTTTTCTGATCATGTGGACCTGGAAAATGGGGCGAAGTCTTCTTTCCAAGCATTTTGAGGAAAACTCTCCGCCCTTGGATGATTTTCTCGCCAACATCCACTCCAAGGTGAGCTTCCGTGTGCCCGGGACAGGCGTCTTCATGGCATCAAATTCAAACGGCGTTCCTCCGGTGGTGATGCGAATGGTGAACCGATTCCGATCCCTTCATCAGCGCGTGATTCTTCTTACCGTAACTTCCGAAAACGTTCCCTACGCATGCAAGCCTAACTGCGAGGGCGACCGGGTACAGGTCTCCGAATTATCCCATGGCTTTTACCGTGTGATCATCAAGTATGGGTTCATGGAGCTTCCCGACATTCCACGAGTCATGAAAGTCGCCTTCGAGAAGCTCGGCCTTCCCGATCAGAACGCCGATGACATCCTCTACGTTCTTGGCCATGAGACCTTTGTGGAACGAAATGCCGGAGAAATGTCGAGAGCAAAGCAGGCAATCTTCTCGTTCCTGTCCCGAAACGCAAGGAATGCCACTGATTACTTCGGTCTGCCTCCCCAGCAGGTCCTGGAGCTCGGAACTCAAATCGATCTTTAGCGGATTGCCTCGAACTCCGAAGAATTCGCTCGAACCATGAAAGAACTTCCACTGCCGGACGGGAAAATGGTGCTATCGGATGTTCCGAACAGCACGAACTGGGTTCCTGACTTCACGAGTGATCCACAGGTCTCCTTGTTGTTGGTGCGTGCAGAACCAAGGGTCACATTCCCGAGCTGGGATTGACCCAGAAGCGTTCCAGTTTGGGAAAGTCGGATCAACACAAGATCCCCCTTTCCTTGAACGGCATCTCCACCGGCAACGGCCCCACCCCCCTGGGATTCAAGCAGATTTCCCATGGTCTCCGCGCAAACCAATAATTGGGATGTGTCGCCAATGGGAATCACCCCCTTGCCTACATCCACTTTTCCGGCTCCGGCAAAGGAGGCTCCCCAGACCCTTGTCCATTGAAGCGCACCGCCCGAAGAAAGCTTTGAGACAAAGACATCTCCAAGGCCTGCCGGAGCCTCGCTGTTCAAAGACGCGTCAGTGTTCTTTCCATAACTCGATGTGGTCGAACCCGTGATGAACACCTCTCCCGACGAACCCGTGCTTAGATCAAATAAAACATCGGCCCCCTGCCCCTTGCCTGATGCGAGAGTGACCCGTCCAAGCTGTTTGTTGTAGACGAGCGTCCCGCTCGAAGAATATGCGCTTACGACCACGTCCTTGAAATTCGCGGTGGGACAGGCCAGTGCCGCATTGTAGCCGGCCTCGGTTGTCAGGCCTGCATTGACTTCAAACAAGTTTCCGCAAGTGTGACCACCCGCCAGGATCTGCCCCTGGGAGTTTACCACAACCTTCCGGTACTCCTCGTCGTTAGAGCTTCCGTTAAGTTTCTGCCACAGGAGTTGTCCATTCCCATCAAGTTTCAAAAGAAGGGCGTCATAGTTGCCGGCATTTGTGAGTCCAAAATGACTCCTGCTCCGCCCCGCAATATAGATATTCCCTGAGGCATCCACTGCGACATCAAAAAAATCTTCCCGCTGATTGGTGTTTGCCGAACCCAAGGTGGTCTGCCCGAATTGCTTTACCCACACTCTTGTTCCATTCAAAGAATATCTGGCAACGAATCCGTCCCCGAGGCCGCCCTGAATCTCCCCAAGATTTCCGGTGGTGTGACCGACAATGATCACATCATTTGGAGGCAAAAAGGCGATCGCGCTCGTCACTGTGTAGCCTCCGGAGGCAAGAGTGATTTTCGGCAAATCCCCCACCTCCCGCACCCGCACCCCATCGCTGGTAAGGACGGTAAAGCAGAAGTTGAAGAGAGAGGCTCCCGCACAACCCAGCGCTGCATACCCACTGGACAATGGAACGGATCTCGATGCATGGGGAAGCTTCAAGGAAATCTCGGTCGGAGGAACAGGACCTGTCCCGACCCGCTCCCCGGTTGCCAGATTCTGCTGAACACTTCGGATTTCCGTACAAGCGGTCAAAACCAAAAGTATGCCCAATGCGATTCTTTCGCTCCAATGGTCACTCATGGCACATGCCCCCTAAGACTTCCTGAAGATCAAGTTGGTCGATTCGAGAGTCTCCATTGACATCAAAAGTGGAATTGCAGCTGGCGGTGCAGCCAAGACTCAACATGAAAGTTGTGATCTGGGTTCGGGTATAACAGCCCAAATTTGCCCCACCGTAGACGGTCGTAACGCC
>CANGWP010000054.1 GCA_947457605.1 Bdellovibrionales bacterium
AGTATTCAAGATGGTGTGCTGGCAGTGGCTTCCTCAAATCCAGATATGGGAGAGGCAAGGGATGAGATCAGTTTGAACTATCAAGGCGAGCCTTTCGAGATTGGGTTCAATGCAAAGTACATCCTCGATTGCCTTGAAGTAATGAAGGAAGAGGAAATTGAATTCAACTTCAAGGATAAGACCAAACCAGGATTGATTCAGTCTGCAAATACAAAAAATCACTGTTATGTCATCATGCCGATGAGACTCTAGCGGGATTTGAAACTCCAAAATCTCTTAATCAGCAATATTCGAAATATCGATGAGGTGAGTATTTCCTGTGACCGGGGAATACACTTCATTTATGGTTCGAATGGTCAGGGAAAAACCACGATACTAGAATCGATCTACGTGCTTTCGAATCTTCGTTCTTTTCGGGATCACGACCTACGGCCGCTTCTGAAGGCAGGGCAGACCACCTCCCAGATCAAGGGTGATTTTAAAATCGCTGAATCGACCCGTGCTGAGCTCAAGGTGGAATTGATCCAGGCACACCATCGGTTTGAAAAAAGGGCTTACATTAATCAGAAATTGTCCAGAAGTGCCATTGAGTACTTCGGACTAAAACTGAATCACTCTCCCATTCAGTTTCATGCGATTAACCTGAATCCCTCTTCCACGGATCTGATTCGCGGAGATCCCGGAACCCGAAGAACCTATCTGAATCAGGCCATCTCCAGCGAGAGTCCGGAATATCTGGATATCCTGAAGCACTATCAAAAATCCCTCGATCAAAAGAATGCGCTTTTAAAGCAGGAAGGGGCGATTGATGGAGAATTGCTGAAAATCCTCAATGAAAACATTGCCCTTTCGGGTGCCAAACTCATTTTTTTTCGATTGATGTTTTTGAAGAAGATCAATCAGACATTTGTGAGTTTTTTGCGGGAAATCGCTCCAAATCAAACCCTGGTTTTTGCGGGATATAAAACAGGGGAAACCCTTTATTTTACTGGACATTTTGATTTTCCGACGCTACAAAATTTAGTGGAAAACTTGCACCAGAAACTAACTGAAAAGGGACCTGTAGAACGGTACCGGAAAGCCAGTGTTGTGGGTCCTCATCGGGATGATTTGGTGTTCAAGGTTGGAACAAAGGTAGGCCCGATGTTGCCAGACTTGGTGGGTGTGGGTTCTCAGGGTGAGATTCGATCTGTTCTTCTTGCGCTCAAGTTGGCAGAGCTAGAAGAGTTTGAGAAGGCATCCGGAGTAAAGCCAGTGCTCTTGATTGATGATTTTTCATCAGAGCTTGACTCAACCCGGAGGAGTTTTCTTCTGAGGTATTTAAAGGATTCCGATCTTCAGATCTTTGTGACTTCCACGGATGATCTGTCACAGAGCCTGGAATCGAGTGGAACTCTGATTCGAATGAATCAGGGGAGGATTTGTTAATGAGTTCGACACAAGTGAATACGCAATACACGGCGGACCAGATTAAAGTACTTGAAGGTCTGGAGGCTGTTAGGAAACGCCCCGGAATGTACATTGGGGATACAGGGGTTCGAGGTTTGCACCACTTGGTGTATGAAATTGTGGATAACTCGGTGGATGAAGCGTTGGCCGGGCATGCCACCACAATCAAGGTATTCATTCATGCGGATAACAGCATCTCAGTTGAGGATGATGGCCGCGGTATCCCGACAGGGATGCATCCATCCGGAGTTTCTGCCGTTGAAGTCGTGATGACCAAACTTCACGCTGGGGGAAAGTTCAATGAGGATGGCGGTGCCTACAAGATCTCCGGAGGCTTGCACGGGGTTGGTGCCTCGGTTGTGAATGCTCTTTCTGAGAGTTTAAAAGTCGAGGTTCGGCAAAAGGGTAAGATCTTCACTCAGTCTTACAAAAGGGGAAATCCTCAAACCGGTCTGCTTGAGATCGGAGTTGCCGATAAGACGGGAACAAAGACGACCTTCAAGCCGGACGCAGAGATTTTTTCGGTGCTTGAGTATTCAGGTGATATTTTGGCAGCTCGCTTTCGCGAGCTTGCTTTTTTGAACAAAGGGTTAAGAATCCAGCTGACCGATGAGAGAATTGAAAATTCCCCGATTCAGGAATTTTATGCCGAAGGCGGGATCATTCAGTTTGTTGAATTCTTGAATTCTTCAAGACAGAAGCTTCATGAAGATGTGATCGCTTTCAACCAGGAAGTGAATGGAGTCGTAGTTGATATCGCACTCCAGTGGAACGATTCATACGTAGAAACCCTTTCCTCGTATGTGAACAATATTCATACGATCGAGGGTGGAACGCATGTTTCCGGTTTCAAAACAGCACTTACACGAGTGATCAATAAGTTTTTGGTTGATTCTGGGTTGAGTAAGAATTTCAAGGAATCCCTTCAGGGTGAGGATATTCGCGAGGGCCTTGCGGCAATTATCTCGGTAAAGGTGCCAGAGCCACAATTCGAAGGCCAAACCAAGGGTAAACTTGGAAATGGCGAGGTTGAGGGAATTGTGAGCCAGGTGGTTGGTGAAAAGCTGGCGAAATTTTGTGAAACAAATCCATCCATTGTCAAAAAAGTAATTCAGAAATCGATTGATTCGGCAGTGGCAAGAATAGCTGCGCGAAAGGCGCGAGAGCTAACCCGGAGAAAAACCGCATTGGATACGGGAGGCTTGCCGGGAAAGATGGCAGATTGCCAGGAGCGCGATCCTTCCCTTTGCGAGCTTTATCTGGTTGAGGGAGATTCTGCGGGAGGGTCCGCAAAACAGGGACGATCACGAAAAAACCAGGCTGTATTGCCGCTTAAGGGAAAAATCCTGAATGTTGAGAAAGCCCGTTTCGACCGGATGCTTTCAAGCGAAGAAATCAGGGTATTGATTTCCGCCATCGGAGCAGGAATTGGCAAGGATGATTTTGATGTGAACAAAGTTCGTTACCACAAGATCATCATCATGACCGATGCGGATGTGGATGGTTCCCACATCAGAACACTGCTCCTGACTTTCTTTTATCGTCAGATGCCGTCATTGATTGAACGTGGTTATCTCTACATTGCGCAGCCGCCGCTTTATCGGGCTAAAAAAGGAGCGCGGGAACAATATCTGCGCAACGAGTCCGAACTCTTTAATTTTCTTTTGCAGGCGGGAATGGATTCCGCAACGGTATCGATTCGAAGCAAAACCCTTGCGAAAGAGGAGTTGGTAGAAATTCTAAAGAGTACCTCGAAATACACAAAAACAATCGAACGACTCTCGAGACGGTCGAATCCGGATGTCTTGAAATTATTGATTACTCACAGTATTGCTCTCGAAAGTTTGCGTGACTCACCAAAGTTCAATGCGCTGAAGGAGCTGCTGAATTCCGAACTAACCAAGAAGGGATACACGGTTGAGCTTCAATCCAATCCGGAAGCGGATGGATCTCAAACATTAAAGATCCGAACCCGTTTGAACGGAACGAGCCGGGTAACACAGGTCAGCCCGAGCCTCTTGACCAGCATTGAGTATGAGGAAATGCTCGCCAACTTCAAGGCCTCTGAAGAAATTCATGATTCAAAAATCGAACTGAAACTCGGAGAAGGGCAAGCACGATCCTTTGCATCGATGGCATCGGTTCTTGAGGCGATCCTCGATCACACCCGGAACGGAATCAATATACAGCGATACAAGGGACTCGGCGAAATGAATCCGGAACAATTGTGGGAGACCACCATGGATCCAGAGAAGCGAACGTTGTCCCAGGTTTCGGTGGGAGATGCCGTTCAGGCGGATCAAGCGTTTTCTCTTTTGATGGGTGATGAGGTCGAGCCCAGGCGAAATTTCATCGAAACCAATGCTTTAAAGGTTCGAAATCTCGACGTCTAGGAGAACCACGGAATGTTACGAAGCAGGATTCTCTCCACTGGAATGTATGTACCCACCAAAAGGGTGACCAATGAGGATCTGTCCAAGATCATGGATACATCCGACGAGTGGATTCGTCAGCGGACAGGAATCGAGCAAAGATTTTGGGTTGATGGCGGCGAGGCCACCTCTGACTTGGCGCTTAAGGCGTCGGAGTTGGCGATTCAAAGGGCCGGCGTCGAAAAGTCGCAGATTGAAATGATCATTTTGGCGACTCTTTCGCCGGATCATGAATTTCCAGGAACCGCGTGTTTTCTACAAAAAAAGCTCGGGATTCCGGGGATCCCGTCCCTTGATGTTCGTCAACAATGCACAGGCTTCATTTATTCGTTGTCGATCGCGGACCAATTCATCAGAAACGGGGCCTATAAGAACATTTTGGTTGTTGGGGCGGAGGTTCACTCAAAAGGGCTTGAAATGAGCGATCACGGTCGAGATGTGACAGTGTTGTTCGGCGACGGAGCCGGAGCTGTTGTTCTCGGCGCGGTGGACGTGAAAGATCCCGAAAAAGAATCTCACATTTTGTCCACCCATCTTCATGCGGATGGAACCTTTGCTGAGGAGCTCTGGACACCGGCTCCTGGAACTGGAAATTCGGAGTTTCGTGTTGGCGCCAAGGAGTTGGAAGAGGGTCTGCATTGGCCAAAGATGAACGGTAAAACCGTCTTCATGCATGCGGTTAAAAGAATGCCTGAAGCTTTGGAAGAGGGTCTGAAAGCGAACCAATTGTGTGTTTCCGACATCGATCTATTCGTGTTCCATCAGGCAAATCTTAGAATCAATGACATGATTGCGAAGCAGTTCGAGATTCCCGAGCACAAGGTTTTCAACACCATTCAAAAATATGCAAACACGACAGCGGCTACCATCCCCATCGGCCTCGATGAAGCTGTCCGGGCAGGGAAACTGAAAAAAGGGATGTTGGTGGCCTCTGCCGCTTTTGGGAGTGGGTTCACATGGGGTTCGGCAATTTATAGATTTTAGGGAAGCAGGAATCAAAAATGGAATCATCTAATCATCAACCGCCGGAAAAAAAGAGCGTTGTCCAAGTCAATATTGAGGAGGAAATGCGCGGGGCATATCTGGATTATGCGATGTCCGTAATCATCGGCCGTGCTCTTCCGGATGTACGAGACGGGTTGAAGCCCGTCCACCGCCGGGTTTTGTATGCGATGTATGACCTCGGCAATACTTTCAATAAAGCGTACAAAAAATCAGCCCGCGTGGTCGGGGATGTGATCGGTAAATATCATCCGCATGGAGACAGCGCCGTCTACGATACCATCGTTCGAATGGCTCAGGACTTTTCGCTTCGTTATCCGTTGATTGATGGACAGGGCAACTTCGGTTCCATTGATGGAGATTCTGCCGCTGCGATGCGATACACCGAAATCAGAATGGAAAAGGTTACGGATGAAATCCTGACCGACCTGGAGAAGGAAACTGTGGATTTCGGGCCGAACTATGACGGGTCCCTGCAGGAACCTTTGGTGCTTCCAACCAAGATACCGAACCTGTTGATCAACGGTTCCACTGGAATTGCCGTGGGCATGGCGACAAATATTCCGCCTCACAATCTAGGTGAGGTGATTGATGCTACTACTGCCCTGATCAAAGACCCTACCCTTTCCATAGATGCCCTGATGGAACACGTGAAGGGGCCGGATTTTCCCACTGGCGGTACGATATTTGGAAACGCACTTAAGCTTGCATACAAAACCGGGCGAGCAGTGATTACGATTCGGGCCAAAACCGAAATTGAAACCTTTAAAAATGATCGGGAACGAATCATTGTTACAGAGCTGCCCTATCAAGTGAACAAAGCCCGTCTGATTGAAAAAATCGCGGATCTTGTAAATGACGAAAAACTTGAGGGGATTTCCGATATTCGAGATGAGTCAGATCGAACTGGCATGAGAATTGTGATCGAGATCAAGAAAAACGAGAGCTCGAATGTGGTTCTGAATCGTCTTTATAAGATGACGCAACTTCAGGACAGTTATGGGATTGCTCTTCTGGCGATCGATCACCAACAGCCCAAAATATTCAATCTGAAAGAAATGCTTCAGGCGTTCATCGAGCATCGGAAAGATGTGGTGATTCGCAGGACAATTTTTGATTTGAAGAAAGCCGAGGCGCGTCTTCATATTTTGGAAGGATTGAAGCGTGCGGTTGAGCACTTGGACGAAGTAATTGCCCTGATTCGGGCGAGCGCCAATGCTCCTGAAGCATTAATGGGATTGATGGACAAATTCAAGTTCACCCAGCTTCAGGCGCAAGCCATTTTGGACATGCGTTTGCAGCGCCTTACCGGTCTTGAGCGAGACAAGATCATCGAGGAATACAATGAGGTTCTTCGGTTGATCGGAGACTTGAAAGACATTCTCGGACGTGAGTCCAGAGTATATGAAATCATTCAGACCGAGCTTGCGGACATTCGCGAAAAGTATGCGGATGAGCGTCGTACTGAGATCACGGTCGACGAAAACACTGAAATTGATATGGAGTCGCTGATTACAGATGAACCAACCCTCGTCAGTATCACGCGAAGTGGCTATATCAAGCGTCAGGATCCCACCCAGTTCAAATCACAAGGAAGAGGCGGAAAAGGAATCATCGGGATGAACACGGATGATGAGGACTTTGTCACGCAGATCTTCAGAACGACGACGCTGAGTCAGCTTTTTTGTTTGACGGACAAAGGCCGATTGTTTGTGGTCAAGGTTTACAAGGTTCCCGAGGGGAATCGCACTTCTAGAGGTCGGGCAATTGTGAATCTTCTGGCTCTCCAGCCGGATGAGAAAGTGATGATGATTCTTCCCGTGAAGGAATACATTGAGAATAACTTTCTCGTCATGGCAACCCGTTCCGGAATCGTGAAGAAGACGGCACTCAGCGAATACAGAAATGTAAGAACGAGTGGAATCAACGCAATTTCAATCGAAGACGGAGACGCGTTGATTGGAGCGAGAATTTCAGATGGAACCAATGAAGTTTTCATGACCTCGGCAAGCGGAATGAGCATCCGTTTTCCTGAGAAGGACGTGCGACCGATGGGCCGAACGGCTTACGGAGTGTATGGAATGTCTCTGGACGAAGGTGATACGGTGGTCGGAATGGAGCTCATTCACCCGGCTGAATCCTCGAATGAAATTCTAGTGGTCTCGGAACTGGGGTATGGAAAACGCACACCGGTGAGTGAATATCGAGTTCAAACCCGGGGCGGAAAAGGAATCATTACTCTCAAGATGACAGAAAAGACCGGGAAGCTCATGTCCGCCAGACAGGTGACCCCATCCGATGATTTGATGCTTTTCTCGAGTCGAGGCAAGCTCATTCGGATTCGAATTGGTGAAATCAGCGAGCAAAGCAGGAATACCCAGGGGGTCCGCTTGATGAACGTTGATGCGGGAGAAAAAGTTGTGGCAGTGGAGAATCTTCCGGACGATAGCGCGGCAACCGAGACTACCCAGTAAGATGTCCGGGTGGATTATTCTTCTGCTAGTTGGAATGAGCTGGAGCGGTTGCACGGTTCAGTCTTCAATTTCAAACCACTACCTGACCGCCGAAAAACTCTGGACAGAAAAAAACTACCCCGCAGCCGTGTCCGAGTTTGATTTTGTTGTGAAAGAGTCGCCGAATTCCGCAATCGGCCTGCAGTCACTTTGGAGGGCGGCCATGACCCGGGAATTGTTTCTTGGGCAATCCGAAGATGCGCTCAGGAATTTCGAGCTTTTCCTGGAAAGGGCCGGCGGCTCCGACCTGGCGCCGCAAGCCCAACTCGAGATCGGGGAAATCCTGTTTTCGAAATTGGCCCAATATCCAAAGGCGATCGAGCATTATCAAAGACTGCTCGAGCAGAAAAAGTTTTCCCACGATGAGGAATCCAAATTCGTATATCGAATTGCCAGAGGTTATTTTTTGACGAATCAAATTCGAAAAGCGCAGGAATGGTATGAGCGAGGCTTGAAGAATTATGGAGACTCTTCCTTGGTGCCGAAGTTCAAATATGATCTTGCAAACACCTGGTACGCATTGGGCGAGACCGACAAATCAGCCTACGCAAAAGCACTCAAGGTCTTTCAAGAGCTTGGGCAGTCAACGAAATCCACAGACCACAGGCTTTATGTTCAGTCGCTCTTCGGAGAGGCGGCCACTTTGGAGGAAATGGATGAATTTGAAAAAGCCTATTCTCTTTTCAGCGCCATCCAGGCCGATTATCCGGCTCCGAACGTGATAAAGGTCAGGATGTTAAGGCTTTCCGAGAGGATGAAAAAAAAGCGTAAATGAGTGGAGACGAAAGATACCGGCAGCTAGCAGTATTCTCGGTGATTGTAGCCGAAGTCGTAGTCACTCCTTTGTTGATTGGAGGTCTGACATATCACTTTTTTCGAGATCATCCGGCAAGAACCGGGCTTTCAGTCCTTGGAGCCTTGTTGGGCTTGGGCTTGGCTTTTTACAGAATCATGAAAATAATGAAGAAAAGCGGGCACAACGATGGAAAGTAAGAAATTCTTAAGAATTCTCGCGGGCATCAGCTTTTTCTGGGGCGGTTTGGGTGTGCTGTGTTTCCAGGGTAGCGCTCCGGAGTTAGGTGCATTCTTTCAGGTTTATTGGGCTGTCTTGCTGGATCTGGCATTCTTGATCCTCCTTTTTTGGGAATTGTTTTTCGTTCCCAAGCCCGTTCGTAGGCTTCAGGTGTTTCTTTACTTCACTTTTAAGTTGGTTTGTCTCGGCGTTTTGGCTATAACCCTGAAAAGATTGAGAAATGATCCCCCACTTCCTGTGGCAATGGCCGTGCTCTTTATGGGAGTCGGACCCATGGCTTCAGCAATTTTGGCAAAGTGGAGAATCTACAAAAAATAAGGATTGTTACTGTGGAACACGGTTTTAACTGGTTAAGTCTGATTCCCTTCATGAGTGAAAACGATAACGTACATCATTACGGCCATGTTTTCATGGCTGTGGCCATTGTGTCCGTAATTGTGGTCTTGGCATTTGTTGCGCGCATTCAGCTGATGGCGGCTCAAAAGCGAGAAGATGAGGGTCTTGTCCCGGATGAAAAACTCACACTTCGAAATTTCTTCGAGATTATTTCAGAAAAGCTTTATGGTCTCGCAGTAAATGTCATGGGAAAGCACGGAGCAGAAAAATACTTCCCTGTTGTTGCAGCGCTGTTTCTCTTTATTTTCGTTTCCAACTTCATCGGTTTGATTCCGGGATTGCTTCCGCCCACCGACAACCTCAACACCACATTTGCTCTCGGGGTTTTTGTTTTTATTTACTACAACTATGTGGGTTTGAAGGAAAACGGTCTTGCATACCTAAAGCATTTCGCCGGCCCGATTCTTTGGCTTGCACCTTTAATGCTGATCGTGGAAATTGCATCGCATGTTTTTAGGCCCATTTCTCTTGGACTCAGGTTGCGTGGGAATATCATGGGTGACCATGTAGTGCTCGGCATCTTTAATGACTTGCTGCCCTACGTTGTTCCTGCTATTTTCTACGGCGTCGGACTTTTTGTATCATTGGTTCAGGCGTTCGTTTTCTGTTTGATGACGATGGTGTACATCTCGTTGTCTGCGAGCCACGATCACTGAGAAAACAAATTCAAAACTCAAAACAATGAAAGGAAACGAAAACATGAAAATGAAGACAGTTTTGATGACAATTGCTGGTGTGATGATGACAGGAGCAGCGTTCGCTCAGGAGGCTGCTCATACTGCGGCATCTTCAAGCGGAATGGATTTGGCAGGTATGGGTGCGGGCCTTGGTCTCGGACTTGCAGCGCTTGGAGGAGCTCTCGGCCAAGGTCGTACAGCTTCTGCAGCCCTCGAAGGGATTGCCCGCAATCCAGCGGCGTCAGATAAAGTATTCACTCCGATGATTATCGGTTTAGCACTTATCGAGTCACTTGTTCTTTACGCATTCGTAATTGCGTTCCTCAAGATCAAGTAAGCAAACCCGAAAGTATTATTAAAACGCCCTTCTGTCTGTTTGATGGAAGGGCGTTTCTATTTCAATTTTTCTTTCAAAAAAGCGGCGATCCTACTTTCCTTGGATTTCGAAACCGCCTCCGGAGTTCCTTCGGCAACAATTCTTCCGCCAGCGGATCCGCCTTCGGGCCCAAGATCGATCAGATGGTCAGCCGAGCAAATAATATCCAGATTGTGTTCAATTACCACAACCGTATTTCCTTGCTCCACCAGTCGGTGAAGAATCACAAGGAGTTTCTTGATGTCATCAAAATGCAAACCGGTTGAAGGCTCATCAAGAATGTAGAGGGTTTTTCCGGTAGATCGACGCGACAGTTCCTTCGAGAGCTTGATGCGTTGAGCCTCTCCTCCTGAAAGAGTAGTCGCACTTTGTCCAAGCTTGATGTAGCCCAGGCCAACATCAAACAGGACTTGGAGCTTTTCGCGGATCGGTGGAATGTTCTGGAAGAAATCCAGCGCCTCTTCCACGGATAGAGACAGAACCTCAGCGATGTTCTTACCCTTGTAAAGAACTTGGAGGGTATCGGCTTTATAGCGTGAGCCCTTGCAGGTATCGCAAGTCACATAGGCATCCGCCATGAAACTCATCGATATTTTCTTCAACCCATCTCCCTCGCAGTCGTCGCAGCGTCCGCCCTTTACGTTAAATGAAAAGCGACCGGGCTGAAACGATCTGAGCCGGGACTCGGGCAGCTGTGCGAAGAGATTTCGGATAAAGCTGAATATCCCCGTGTAGGTAGCAGGATTTGATCTGGGGGTTCTTCCAATCGGATCCTGGTCAATTTGTATGGCTTTGTCCAAATGATCCAATCCCTTAGTGATTTGGGCGGTCATTTCGGGAATCTTCGAATTATAGAAATGCTTTAAGAGAAGTGGATGAAGCGTATCCATGATGAGCGAGCTTTTGCCGCTTCCAGAAACGCCGGTGACGCAGGTGAATACTCCAAGGGGGATTTGAACGCTCTGGTCCTTTAGATTGTGAATATTCACCCGCTCTAAACGCAAAAACCGTCCCCTATCGACTTTTCTTCGGGTTGAGGGAGGGTTAACTCTAAGCTCCCCCCTAAGATACCCTGCTGTAACGCTCGTCTTATGTTGCAAAACTGTGTCGGGCTTTCCGAAGACGATGATTTCTCCGCCGCGAATGCCAGCTCCGGGGCCGACGTCGATCAAAAAGTCGCTTTCCAGCATGGTTTCTTCATCATGTTCGACGACAATCACGGTATTTCCCAGGTCTCTCAGGCGCTTCAGACTTTCGATCAGCAGTTGATTGTCCCTTGGGTGTAATCCAATGGATGGTTCATCCAGAATGTAAGTGATTCCTACAAGCGAGCTTCCCAGCTGGGAGGCTAGACGAATCCTCTGGGACTCCCCCCCGGACAAAGTAAACAAAGGCCGACTCAAAGAAAGATAACCCACGCCAACTTTATTTAAAAAGCCAACCCGCTCGAGCAGCTCCTTGAGAAGTCCCCCGGCAATCCGCGACTCCCTTGTGGTGAGCTTGATTCCTTTGATGAAGTTTGGCAGCTTTTCGATCGGCATGTCACAGACGGTCGCGATATCCAGAGTTGAAATTTTGAATGCCCTTGATTCCGTATTTAGTCGGCTTCCCCGACAGTCGCTGCAAGGGTTGAAAAATTGATAGGAATTGTCTGGATCATCATTATCGCGGTCCATTGTTTCAGGCTCCAGAAACGACTCATACCCGAGTCCGTCACATCGTTTGCAAGCACCGATCGGACTGTTAAAGGAAAAGAGTCTTGGTTCGGGAGTCGGAAGAAAAATGTCGCATTTGCTGCAAGCGAAGTTGCGAGAGAGGATTCGCTCGGAGGGAGCCTTGCTCCCTGGAGAATGCTCAGAAACCAGGATTACGCCTTTAGAAAGCTTGAGAGCCAACTCAGTACTCTCATACAGGCGCGCTGGTAGAGAGGTGTCTTGTTTTTTAAGGATGATCCTATCAATCACGACTTCGATAGTATGTTTGAAATTCTTTTCCAGTCGAATTGGATCCGAGAGATCCCTTACCTCTCCATCAATGCGGGCCTTGGTAAACCCTTTTTGTCTCAACGCCAAAAGCTCCTTTTGGAACTCACCCTTTTTCTCACGCGCGATAGGGGCGAACAATGTCAGCCTTGAGCCCTCGGGTAAACCATGAATTGAGTCAACAATCTGCTGAGTGGACAGTGATTCAATCGGTGCTGCGCACTCCGGACAGAAGGCAGCCGAAACTCGCGCATAGAGTAGACGGAGATGATCATAAATTTCTGTAACGGTCCCCACGGTACTCCGTGGATTGTAGGATGTGCTTTTTTGCAGGATGGCAATGGTGGGCGAAAGACCCTCGAGTTTATCAACGTCTGGTTTTTCAACCTGTTCAAGAAACTGCCTCGCATAGGTCGAGAATGTCTCGATGTACCTTCGTTGCCCTTCAGCGTGAATTGTGTCAAATGCGATGGAGGATTTTCCGGAACCTGAAGGGCCGGTAATCACCGAAAACTTTCCATGAGGAATATTGAGGGACACGTTTTTCAGGTTGTGAACTCTTGCGCCCTTAATGACAATCTCAGTGCCCGTATTTGAATTCGCCATGTCCCAATTTCTTCGCAGCAGTGTTGAGTGCGGACTCAAATTTGGCCTGAATCTCGTTAAGTTTGGTTTCGTTCTGAGCCTCAAAGCGCATCACAATCACAGGCTGCGTGTTGGATGCCCGGATCAATCCCCAGTGGTCTTCGAAATCCACACGCAAACCATCAATTGTGGTCAGGACAGCTTCGGGGTCCATCAGTAGCTTGGCCGCCTCCTCAATCAAGGAGAACTTTTTATCCTCCTCGCAATCGATTCGTATTTCCGGGGTATTGACTGCCGGTCGCAGGTCTGCGGTAAGAGAGGAAAGGTTTTTTGCCTGCCCGATGATTTCATAGAGTCGCGCGGATGAGTAAATGGCATCATCAAATCCGAACCAGCGATCGGCAAAAAAGATGTGACCGGACATTTCTCCGGCAAGAGCCGCTCCGGTCTCCTTCATTTTGGATTTGATCAGGGAGTGCCCGGTCTTCCACATGATTCCATTGCCACCATGTTTTGCGATGTCTTGATAAAGACGCTGACTGGATTTCACTTCTGAAATAATTGTGGCTCCCGGATGCGTTTTTAGTACCTCTCTGGAGAAAATAACCATCAGCTCATCCCCATAGATGATTCTTCCATTTTCATCTACTGCGCCGATCCGATCAGAGTCGCCATCGTATCCCACGCCAAAATCAGCCTTGTGCTCTTTCACGGA
>CANGWP010000055.1 GCA_947457605.1 Bdellovibrionales bacterium
ACCCTCTTCAGAGAGGAGAAGCGGAACATCATAGATGCTCTCCGCATCCTGGGCACTGAACACGCAGTCTCCGGGAACGTTGCAAAACAAACCGATCTTTTCCTTGATTCCTTTTTCAAGCACCCGATCTGTTCTGCAAATGAGGATGTCGGGCTGAATCCCGATTTCCCGCAATTCCTTCACGCTATGCTGGGTAGGCTTCGTCTTGAGTTCTCCGGCAGTTGGAATGTAGGGCACAAGAGTGAGATGCGCGAACAGGACGTTCGAAGCTCCCTCTTCGTGCTTGATCTGTCGGATTGCCTCGAGAAACGGAAGGCCTTCGATGTCCCCTACCGTTCCTCCCACCTCGATGATTCCGAGATCCGCGTCTTCCATGGCTGCCTGAATGTTTTCCTTGATCTGATCCGTGACATGAGGAATCACCTGAACGGTTTTGCCAAGGTAACCGCCCGCGCGCTCTTTTTTGATGACTGCATCGTACACGCGACCCGCTGTGAAACTGTTCTTACGGCTGAACTTGGCACTGTGAACAAACCGCTGGTAATGACCAAGGTCCAGATCCGTTTCCGTCCCGTCATCCAGCACAAACACTTCCCCGTGCTGGAATGGACTCATCGTCCCGGGATCCACATTGAGATACGGATCCATCTTGAGCATGGTCACCTTGATTCCGCGCTGTTCGAGCAACATGCCGAGAGATGCGGCGCAAATGCCCTTCCCGATGCTGGAAAGAACTCCTCCAGTGACGAAAATGTATTTCTTTGGCTTAGCCATGCTTTTTTCCTCCGATCAAAGATCGAACTTTTTCCAAATCTTCCGGAGTGTCCACACCCACAGAATCAAAATTCGCCTCAAATACTCCGATTGGGATTCCCGCTTTCATCGCACGCAGCTGCTCAAGGCTCTCGGCCCGCTCAAGCTCAGTCGCGGGAAGTGCGCTCATTTTCAGCAAAGTATCCTTGCGATAAACGTAGATCCCGACATGTTGGGAGCAGAGGTAAGGCGCGCTTGCGGTTTCGGGTTCCACTCTCGAGTACGGGATCGGGTACCGCGAAAAATAAAGTGCGCGACTGGAATCATCGACGATCACTTTTACTACATTTCGATTCAAAAGATCCTCATTGGATTTGATTGGCACACGAAGTGACGTGAGCTCAAATCTTCCCTCAATCACGGGCTTGATCGCAAAATCAATCGCTGCACCGTCAATCAGGGGTTCATCTCCTTGAACATTCACGAAAACATCTCCCGGCATCATCCTGGCAACCGCAGCCATGCGATCCGTACCGCTCTGGATTTCGGGTGAGGTCATCACGACTTCGCCACCAAAGGACCTCACCACCGTGGCGACTCGCTCGTCATCGGTTGCAACACAAACCTTGGAACAAAGCCTCGATTGTTTTGCTTTTTCATATACCCACTGGATCATGGGCTTGCCGCAAATGTCTGCCAAGGGCTTCGCTGGCAAACGGGTCGAACCATAACGAGCCGGAATCACTGCCACCACCATCATGGGGCTTGATCCTATCGGTTTCGGGGCAAGTTGAGCCAGCGAATAATGCTCAAAGAATCAATTATTTCGATCGAAAAAGGGCCGTCCACCGGACCTATTGCTCAAGATAGCCGTTTGCCTGCTTCATTGCGTCCGCAGCGTCCCGAAGCTTTGACCTGAGCTCATCGGTTGACCGACGCTCTTTCTCGACCTGCTCCTGGGCGAGTTCCATGTTGAACTCAAGAAGATCCACCCTGCGTTTCAGCTCCAGGATCTTTTCATCCCGGGCTTGCAGGAGTGCCGCCGAGTCTTTCTTCACGATCTCAAGCTGACTTTCCAATTCTTTTTCCCGGACGCGAATTCTTCGAATGTCGACACGAACCCGCTCTTTGACCTTGTTCACTTCTTCAGTCATGTGTCTGAGCTTGGTTTCGATAGTGCGTGCTTTTTCAGTGCGCTCTTTCAACTGACGGTCCAAGTCTTCGACGTGCTTTTCCACCACTTCCATCTCGACACGCTTTTCGAGGTCATATCCCTTGATGGTTTGCTCCGCCTTGCTCAGGAGAGCCTGAAGCTCGGCATTCCGGGCCTTTTCCATCTTGAGCTCAAGATCAGCCTGGGCAATGCGCTCCTTCGACGACCGAATCTGCCCGTTCAACACCGCAACGTCCTGCTCTCTCATCGCAAGATAATTGCGGAGAGCCTCAACATCCGGATTGGCTTCTCCCACCAATTTCAATGCGGGCCGTGGCTCAGGTGCCCTATTGGAAAAATAAGAATCCACTTCTCTCCGGACCGAATCCAGCGGGGACTCAAAGTTCAAAGGCTCGGAACTCTCCTCAAGCGGGGAAATGCCCAAACCGATTCCAGGAGTGGTTCGATCAATCATCCTGGTGGACTGGTCCTCCTCGTATTCTTGAGGCGCGGAATCCCGTACGATCGGTTGAACCCGGGTGGCTTCGACCGCATCAAAATCTCTGGCGGCCGAACCTTCCTCGATTGGAATTTCATTGGCATCCGGCGCAAGAGCAGACTTCATGCCCTGAATTGCTTTCAGGGCCGTGCTCGTCGAGCGTCCACTCATCGTCTTTGATGGAGCCCGAAGAGAAAGTGATGTGGATCGCGTCCGCGTGACCTCCGGTCTCTGCAAGAATTGCGTGGCTTCTACAAGTTTGATGTTGCTACGGGTAACCCCGTCTTTTTCCTTGTGCAGGATTCTCTCTGAAGTATTTGATGCTCCCGACCAAAATCCAATCACTCGGGTGTAAGACCCTGCGTACGGAATATAGCCTTTGGCGCTATGGTTTGAATTTTGATGTTTCAGAATCTCACGTTCTGTCCAGGCTTGGGTCAAAACAAGAAATGGCTTGTTCGCCTTTTCTGCGAATGCAACAAGACTTTCATGCGCAATGATCGCCTCAATCCCGTCTCCATGAAGTGCCATTAACTTCGTGGCTTCATCCGCGGTGTGGGCAAGTACGACTCCCCAGCCTTCTGCGCGAAGGGGTTCCACCCAGATTTTTTGAACATCCTTGTTAGAATCCAAAAATAGAATCTTCATCAACTCTCCTTTCGGAAAAACCGCGGAAAACCTTTAAGGCGTTTGACCCTCCAAGTCCGAAAGTGCTAGGGTGTGGGAGATGCTTAGGTCGGAAAAAAACGACAAAATCCTGACCGTTCAGGTGTACCATGAAAATCTGAACCCAAGGACCTTCAAGGTGCCGGTTCACTGGATTCATCGTGCCTCTTGGTTTGCTTGGGGTCTTCTGACTCTGACCCTGGTTTCTACCGTGTATGCCGTCCGCGAATACTATTCTGAGCGTTCTGCTCGCCCGGAACTGGTTACCGAGCTTGAAAATGAAGTTCAAAACCTGAAAATTGCTCTCGAGAAAAAAACAACTTTGGCCCCTCCCTCCATGCCAGCATCGAGTGGCGGTGCTCCTACTGACTCTAAGGCAACCGACACCAAGCCCATTCCCGGTCCCGGTACCACGGTCGAGGGAAAAGACGGGGTATGGAGTGGTCTGGCGGAACAGATCACCGTGCCCCCGGCAGGGACCGATCCCTCAATTCACATGGAAGATGCACGGGTCGAATGGCAGGGAAAATATGCGATCTTTACTTTGAATGTTATGTACCGGGATCCAGGCAAAGGGAGCCAACAAGGCCATCTGGTTGCCCTCGGCCGGTCCAACGATCGGATTTTTGCCCATCCCGAGGGGGTTCTGAATACCTCTAGTGGCTCGGCGCTGTTCGACGCAAATCGGGGCGAGTATTTTTCGGTCGCACGATTCCGGGTACTCAAAGCAAGATTTGGCCCCTTCGAATCCAACGATCAGCTTCGTGAAATTCAGGTATTTGCTTTTGATTTGAACAACAAGCTCATCAAGGTCCAGACCTACAAATATGGAAAATAGAACCCTCCAGCCCAGTGAACTCACCGTGATCGGTTCCGACATCTCCATCGAGGGAAATCTCGTGGTTTCAAACGAACTCCACCTTTACGGGAAAATCATCGGGGAAATCCAAGGGTCTCCCGGAAGCCTGATCATCTCAAAGGCCGGATCCCTCATCGAGGGGCGCATCGCCGGGGACCAGATCATCATAGATGGCTTTGTGAAGGGGCACATTGAAGCCACCGGAAGGGTATGGATCACTCCCATTGGAAAACTTGTAGGTTCCATCAAAACCAATTCGCTTCAGATTGATCCGGGAGCGATCTTTGAAGCCAAAGTGGAAATGTAACTTCTGGAAATCTTCCTACTGAAGCAGAAGGTCGAAAAGATAAACCTCAGTCACAATCGGAGCCTTGAGATAGGCATTTGAATCATCAATCACTTGTGACTTGAATACATAGCGCCCCTGAACCTGATTCAAATCCTGAAATTTTCGTTTGCTCAAATTCTGAATCACATGATCCAAAATTGCGGGCTTGGCCTCTTCCACCTTCTTGCGGTCATTCTCACTTCGGAGCTCAAGCGACAAACTTACGGACGCATAATGGGTCTTCGGCTTTCCATCCGCGCCCTGATAAGAATCAAGGTTCACGGTAATGGGATCGAGCGGCATCAAGACCCTTTTGCTCGGGTCCTGAGAAGGGGCTACGGACTCCACCTTTGCGATTCTGACCCTCTCCTTTTCTTCGGTGATGGCAGGTCGTTTAAATATGAGCTTAGTGTAGACAAACAGGCCCAGAACGGCAGCGATCGCAACCGTGTTCACGAGTCCCAGAATCAGACCTATTTTTTTCATCTCCAGATCAGTTTAGATCTTCAGGGCTTCGTAAGGCAACCCCAGATCGTCTGCGACCGCACGATAAGTGAGCTTTCCGTGAGAAAGGTTCACTCCCTTGAAGAGCGCTTGATCCTTGGAAACCGCTTCTTTCCAGCCAAGGTTGGCAAGCATCAGGGCATATTTCAAGGTCACATTCGTAAGAGCGTAGGTTGAAGTGCGAGGCACCGCTCCCGGCATATTCGGAACCGCATAGTGGATGATGTTGTCCACCGAATAAGTCGGGTGCTCGTGGGAAGTTGGACGGCAGGTCTCAACGGCTCCACCTTGATCAACCGCAACATCGATAATTACGCCGCCCGGCTGCATGCGAGATACCATCTGACGTGTGACCAGTTTCGGCGCCTTCGCTCCCGGAACAAGAATCGCACTGATCACAAGATCTGACTCGATCACGGAGCGCTCAATTTGCTCATTGTTCGAATACAAAGTATGGATGGAGTTTCCAAAAATGTCGTTCAGGTACTCAAGCCGGTCAACATTCACATCAAGAATGGTGACTTTTGCACCAAGCCCAACCGCCATCTTTGCAGCATTTACTCCCACAACTCCACCACCAAGAATGGTAACGTTGGCACGAGCAACACCGGTCACACCGCCGAGCAACATGCCCTTACCGCCATGATCCTTTTGAAGATAGGTAGCACCGATCTGGGTCGCCATCCGACCGGCAACCGCACTCATCGGGGCAAGAAGAGGGAGAGACATGTCCGCGGGCTGAATGGTTTCGTAGGCGATTCCTACAATTTTTCGCTCAAGAAGCGCCTTGGTAAGGCGTTCTTCTGCCGCCAAGTGCAAGTAGGTGTAAAGAATCTGCCCTTCTCGAAGAAGTTCGTACTCCTCAGGAAGCGGCTCCTTCACCTTGACGATCATGTCGGCCTTGGCAAATACATCCTTGGCGGTGTCGATGATCGTCGCTCCTGCGGCTGCATACTCCTGATCCGAAATCCCGGCTCCGATGCCGGCTCCGGCTTGCACCAGAACCTTATGTCCTGCCTGGGTGAGTGCCCTCACACCAGCGACCACCATGGACACGCGATTTTCCTTATTTTTGATTTCCTTTGGAACGCCTACGATCATAGAGACTCCTTTGAACGTTGAGCCTCACCTTTTAACATGAATGATCTGACCATCATAGGCCAAAGCATGCTTTTCGGGCAGGATCCGAGTGGTGGCGTTGTAGTCGAAATCATGTCCCATGTGGGTGAGAATTGTCTTCCTCGCTTTGATTCTATGAGAATAATTTAAAGACTTTTCCAGGCTCAGGTGCGTGTCGTGATCCGCGAGCCTCAGACAATCCAGCATCAGCACCGAGAGCCCTTTCAGTCTTTGAAACGAGCTCTCCGGAATCGAGTGACAATCCGTAAGGTACGCAAAATCACCGATCCTGAACCCTGCGACTTTCTGGGATCCATGATCAAGTTCGATGGGGGTCACGCGAACACCAGCGACCTGAAACGCAGAAGAAGATAGCGTGAATGTGCGCAGATCAATGCGGGCAATTCCGCCTCCCTCCGCTTTTTTCGAAGAAAAAATATACGGATATCGAACCGGAAGCTCCCGCACCGTCCACTCATGCCCGTATGCCGGAATGGTTCTTTTCTGAATGAAATTGTAACTGCGAATCTCATCGAGTCCCCCCACATGATCGGCATGAGGGTGGGTGAAGAGAATTGCATCAATGGCTGGAATTCCGGTTCGCAGCGCCTGCTGACGAAAGTCAGGTGACACATCCACCAAAAGACTCACACCATTCACCTGAATCCATATGGACGCTCGAAGACGTTTATTTTTCGGATTCCTGGATCGACAGACCTTGCACGAACAATGAATCAACGGAACCCCTGTGGAGGTTCCACAACCCAAAACAGTGACGCGCATTTTTCCGGATTGCATGGTATACCCGACATTATGAGAATCCTGGTATCCGGAGCAAGTGGATTTATCGGCAGCGGTTTGGTTTCAGCACTCGCAGAAATGGGCCATGACGTGTGCGCATTGATGCGTCCGAGCGCCTCCGCGGCTCACTTGAAGGGTGTGAAGTTCACTCGCCTGACCGGAGACATCCTGGACTCGGACTCACTGCGACGTGCTTGCCAGAATGTCGACGTTGTTTTTCATTTGGCCGGTCTTACTGCCGCCCGAAACCGACAGGAGTTTTTCAAATTCAACGCCGAAGGGACAAAGAACCTGGCTTCGGCTGCCGCACAATCAGGAACTGTGAAACGATTCATCTTTGTTTCCTCTTTGGCTGCAAGCGGACCGAGCGTGGGTCTTGCGCCAAAGCTCGAGAACGACCCCGACTACCCGGTTTCGATGTACGGGGAAAGCAAGCTCCGGGGCGAACTGTACCTCGACGAACTGAAAGGGCAGCTTCCCTTCATTGTGATCCGTCCGCCAATGGTCTACGGACCACGGGATCGAAATGTGTACCTGTTCTTCAAGTCGATTCAAAAAAATTGGATGCCGGTGCTTCCCTCCCGAACACCCACGGGTCACAAATACTACAGCGCAATTCACGTCGATGATCTTATCCAGGTTTTGGTGAATTCACTGTCCGCCGATCCGCCGATCTTCGAACGGGGTGAGCGTTTCAATGTGAGCGACGGACAGATCTATACCTACGAACGGATCATGGGACTGATCTCGAGCGAACTGAAAGTAAAGCCCATTCGCGTAAAAGTGCCGGACACCCTTGTCTCCTTGCTTGCTTCCGGAGGGACCATCGCTGGAAAGATCCTCAATCGCAGTCTTCCCTTGAATCGTGATAAATTGAACGAACTCATTTCCGACTACTGGATCTGCTCTTCTCAAAAAGCATTTGATCAACTCACTTTCAAACCGAAATATACCCTTGAAACCGGGGTTCCCCAGACCGTGGCTTGGTACAAAGTGAATGGGTGGCTTTGATCCATGAAGAAGAGCGTAATTCTTACCGGAGCCAGTGACGGCATTGGACGCGCGATGGCGCTCGAACTGGCCCGTCGTGGATATTCACTGGGATTGATCTCCAGACGTTTGGAACTCCTGGAGCAAATTCGTGGAGAGTGTCTCAAAATCGGCGCTACCGTGGTCGAGATTGAGTCGGTGGATGTGACCGACGAAACACGATTTGAAGCAGCTCTTGACTCCTTGGATCGCAGTCTCGGGGGTGCGGAGATCTTTGTTGCGAACGCCGGAGTCACGGGGCGTTCGTGTTTTGATGAAAATGCCTGGCCCTCCGCCAAACAAACACTTTTGGTGAATGTCATGGCTGCAATCCACGGCCTTGAAGCCATGAAGATCAAGATGCTTGCCCGAGGGCGGGGCACATTGGTAGGAGTCAGTAGCGTCGCAGGCTCCCGCGGAATGCCGACCGGAGGCGCCTATTCTTCTTCCAAGGCGGCGCTCACCACTCATCTGGAAACCATGCGGGTGGATCTCAAATCAATGGGCATCTCAGTCGTCACCATTGCTCCTGGGTTCATCGACACGCCTCTTACCAAGAAAAACAAAGGCAAAATGCCCTTCTTGATGCAGCCTGAAACTGCGGCCCGGATCTTTGTCACCGCCATTGAAAAGAAAAAGGCCTGGGAGATCGCTCCCAGACCTTATTTGTATCTTTATCCCATTCTTCAGATGCTCCCGAGGACACTGTTCGACTTCATCCTGAGCAGGACCTATCGAACGATCCGGGGTTAAAACTTCACCGTCATTCCGAACTGAACTCCGAAAATGGTCTTCACATTATTCTGAGTAGGGGTCCCGCTAAACTTGAAAAACGAACCCGGAAAATAAAGGCCGGTATCGATTCCAAATCTTGTGAACTCATCCCAATCGTAGCCAAGGGAATAATCCAACTCAAATCCCAGACTTTTTTCCTGGGCGATCCCACTGGTGTCCGTCTGATAATGCCCGCTCCATGAGTTAAAATACGGAGTTGCGCCATCCGAGACTTGATCCGCAAACCCAACCAATCCAAGGAGTTCGTGAGAAAACTTCCCACTCGAGTATTCTCCCGCCAATGACAGAAAACGGGCATTGGTCACAGGATTATTATAAAACGAGCCCGAGCCATTGGCGATATTCAGGTAGTTGTAATTGAACATGAGCAGACCCGGGCGGTAGTCGGGATGAAAATAAAATGCAGTGAATTTGGATGTTGAATTCGACTGGCCGCTCGCGCTTCCCACATTCGCCTTCACTGTCAAACTTTCAGAAAACTCCGCCTTTGCATTCAAAGCCCCTGAAACAGAACTGTACACTTGGGAAGAAACCAAACCGCTTGCAATCGGCACCTCGGCGGCGAACGTGAAAATTCCACTCTTCTTTTTCGCGTAGAAGTCCCACAAGTTGTACGCGTAACCGGTCGTCGCGAGCGAAGCTCCGGGGGCAGGCGTTGATCCAAATGGATCGATTACCCCTGAATTCTGTCCGGCAAGCCTTCGCAAAAACATCAGGCCCACATCAAGCTGTTCATCGTCATTGGTGTAGGAAAGCGACAAAGCGTAATCCGTGATCCCGGAATTTAGGGCAGGATTTGTCGCGCCCGCGGGACCTTGCTGTGCATATTTCACGAAGATGGGAGAGAACTTGAAGGCGCCAAGCTTGGTCGTAAGCGTCATTGCGTCTCCGTAAGATGGCAGCCGGCTTCTCCGGCCTGAATCCGAATTCCACACCAGCCCTAGTCCGTACTGAAGTGGCATTCTTCCGATCCTGAAAGTCCCAAAATCGGTAGCCACCTCGGTGAAAAATGTCCTTGCAGAGAGGATGGCATTGCCAGTTGCTGTGTTTGAAAAGGTTGGATTTGTGGGCGCATTTGAACCAAAAAGTCCCGTATCCGGAGCATTGAACCAAAGATCGCCGTGAATGCTGACATTGTCATTGACCAGGATTCTGGGCTTAAGACTCAAGAATAAGTTCTGGAAATTAGCCGGGGTATCCGCATTTAAAGGAACGGAATACCCTGAAGTCGGACCCGCAGGAGCATTCGAATACCCGAAAATCGTATTTGTCTCCGCGCGGAATTGGCCCCGCCAATCAAAATCTAGCGCTTGCGCTACCGGTGAAAGAAATCCTACAGTGAGAACACTCGGAATCAGTACGCGCAAAAACTGTTGTACATATGGCATGGCTGGCTTCTCCTTAGGGGAACGAAAATACGGGTCGCGCAAGGATCGAGTCAAGGATAAAGAATGAGATTGATTCAGAAATTAGCCAGAGACCGCAAATCAATTTTGCTCATTTTCGGAGTGTTTAGTTTGATCTTCATCACATTTTTTCTCTACTTGCTTGGCCAGGTGGAGTCCGCCTTCGAGACTCCGACCGAATTCATCCCAACCCGGATTTATTCGAACGTAACCCGAATTGCGGCGCCGCTGGCCCGTGGCACGGTGGAACTCAAACTGAAGGCCCTCGGGTACAACGCCAAACCGAACTCGAATGATCTTTCGTTCACCCTTCATTCTCCAGAATATCCTGATTACCTCCTGCCTCCGGATCACCCCACAATAAAACTCAAGGACAAACTGATCACCCTACGATTTGACGGAAACTCGCCGGACTCTCAACTCTCCGGCATTGAGTCCGGCGGCATCGACTACAATGATCTGTACTTGGAGCCGGAATTCGTGGCCACCTTGAGTTCCGAGAAATCCCAAATCCGTGAAGTCATGAAATTCGAGGAGTTTCCAAAAACCATTCCTGATGCCGTAATTGCAGCCGAGGACAACCGTTTTTACGACCACTTTGGAATTGACCCCCGCGGCTTCCTGCGAGCGATTTTTGTAAACATCAAAACCCTCTCGTTTTCGCAAGGAGGCAGCACCATAACCCAGCAGCTCGTGAAAAACCTCATGGAACGGAGAAATCGCAACCTTTTCATGAAAATCAATGAGTTATTTCTGGCTCCGGTGCTTGAATTCAAATACACGAAGAAGCAGATTTTCGAACGCTATTTGAATGAAGTATTTCTGGGTCAAATCGGCGCCTACGAGGTGCGAGGATTTGCCGAAGGAGCGAAGTACTTTTTCGGGAAGAAAGTCACAGATCTGAACTCCGGTGAGATCGCACTTCTCGTCGGGCTCATCAAGGGTCCCGCGTTCTATTCTCCTTACAAGCACTACGAGCGCGCCGTGATCCGACAAAGATATGTTCTAGAGAGAATGCTCGAGACCGGAAAAATCAATGAAGCCGAATTCAAAAGGGCCCTGGCCCACCCCATCCGTCTTGCTCAAGCCCCGCAGGCCGGAAATCGGGCGCCCTATTTCGTCGATTACGTCAAGGCCGAGCTTGTGCGTCTTTTGAAGGACCGCTTCGAAGAGTCTGAAATTCCGGAACTCGGATTCCAGATTTACACCACCCTTGATCTTGGAATGAATCAAGCGGCACAGGACTCCTTGCAAAGAGGTCTCGAAAGCCTTGAAAATCGGCTTGGAATCACAGGTTCAGTCGAGCTCCAGGGCGCGGTAGCAGCCGTTGACCAAAGCAATGGCGAGATCAGGACCCTGATCGGAGGGCGCAATTACTCTCAGAGCAACTTCAATCGGGTTCTCAACATGAAACGCCAGGCGGGCTCGACTTTTAAACCTCTGGTCTATGCGACCGCCTTCCGGCAAATCAAGGATTCAAACGGAAACGTATTCACTCCTGCTTATCCTCTTCAGGACGAGAAATGGAAATGGAAATGGAAATGGAAATACGACTCCAAACAACCGGCTTGGAGTCCCTCGAACTACGAGGGCGAACGAATGGGTTGGATTTCTCTCAAAACCGCCCTCACCAAGTCAATCAACACAACCTCGGCCCGCATCGCAAAGCGTGTCGGCCTCACGGAAATCGCAGAAACCGCCCGTGCACTTGGGATCGAGTCCACCATCCCGGAGGTCCCGTCCGTCGCCCTTGGAAGTCTTGAGCTGAGTCCGATTGAAATACTTCAGGCCTACATGACGTTCGCGAATCACGGAACTTCTGACACTCCCATCGTCATCAAGTCCATTCTGAATCCGGATGGATCTGATTTTTTCCGGAATGAATACCGGGCGAGACCGAGAATCGATCCAGGCATTGCGGACATGATGACCTATTTGCTTCAGGGGGTTTTTGAAGAAGGCACGGCGCGTTCTGCCGGAGCACTCGGATTTGAACGGCCCGCGGCCGGAAAAACCGGAACCACGAATGACTATCGTGATGCATGGTTTGTTGGCTATACGCCCCAACTCACCGCACTGGTTTGGGTGGGACTTGATCAGGGCACTCTCGAAACCAGCAAGATCAAGAAAAAAATCCACCTTACGGGAGCGGTGGCGGCACTCCCGATCTGGATAGACCTCATGAAACGCGCCCTTCAATTTGAACCGGAACTCCCGTTTCCGGAGAGTGATCATTTGGTAGAGATGAGGCTCGACATTCGAAGCGGACAAAAGGCCGAGTCCTCCTGCCCGGAGTCGCAAGTTGTTTTGGAAAAGGTGATTGCAGGGAGAGAGCCCGTAACCAGCACATGCCTTACGGATTTTCCAAAAGACGTTGATTGAGATCCTTTCCCGGCGGTACGATTCTGTAATGCAGGCTCTCACTCGCTTCACCATGTGCTATCTTTTGATTTCATCGGGGGTTTTCGCAAGTGGAAAAACCTTGAATGTCCCGATGATGGATGCACCCGTGAGTCTGGACTGGAACGGGCTCTCCACGATGCTGGAGGCACCTATCATCCTGAACATTCACGAGGGACTTTTCGGGCATGATCCCGCCTCAGGAAAATTGGTTCCATCCCTGGCAGAGTCCGTGACCAAATCAAAGGATTTGACGGAATATACCTTTAAAATCAGAAAGGACGCGAAGTGGTCTGACGGTCGCGCCGTCCATGCAGACGACTTTGCAAACGCCTGGCTTCGTTTGCTTGCGCCTCAATCCGGTTCCATTTACATCTACTATCTCTACGACGTGATCCATGCGAAAGAATACAACCGAAACGAAATCCAGGACTCTTCGCGGATCGGAATCAAGGTGATTGATGATTTCACCCTGAAAGTGAACCTGAAAAGGCCCCATGCAGACTGGGAACGAAACACGGCATTCTGGCCACTCTTTCCGATTCGAAAGGACCAGATCGAAAAATACGGCTCCAATTGGTGGCGCCCCGGAATTCTGGTTTCTTGCGGCCCCTACGTTCTGGAAA
>CANGWP010000056.1 GCA_947457605.1 Bdellovibrionales bacterium
ATCATCGCCGGACACGGTGGACGCGGATGCGTAAGCTTCCGTCGTGAGAAGTTCGTGCCCCGAGGCGGTCCGGATGGCGGCGACGGCGGCAAAGGCGGATCGGTGGTTTTTGTTTCATCTTCCAACCTCTCCACCCTCCAGGATTTCAGGTTCAAGCGAAGCTATCAGGCTGAAAATGGCCAGCCAGGCTCCGGCCGAAACAAAGCAGGGCGCGATGGCGAGGACATTGAAGTACTCATTCCCGTGGGAACCGTGATCAAGGATGCCGAGTCAAACGAGATCGTCTTTGATTTCGCGGAAGAAGGCCAACGTTGGACTGCGGCCAAAGGGGGCCGCGGAGGAAAGGGCAACACCCACTTTGTCACCGCTGTTTTTCAGGCACCGAAATTCGCTCAGCCCGGCGAAGAGGGCGAGACCCGTGAGCTCTTTTTGGAGCTGAAGCTCCTCGCCGACGTGAGCCTCATTGGTTATCCGAACGCCGGGAAATCCACGCTCATCTCAAGAATGAGTGCGGCACATCCGAAGATTGCTGACTATCCCTTTACGACGCTTACCCCGAATCTTGGAGTCGTAAAAGTTGCCGATTTCAAGAGCTTCGTGGTCGCAGACATTCCAGGTCTGATCGAGGGCGCACACAAAGGGGCAGGCCTTGGCCACAAATTCCTAAAACACATTGAACGCACGCGAATCACCGTTCATTTGCTGGATGGCACGCACTTGCTTGATTTCACCACACTCCCCGATGATGAGCCCGGAGCCTCTGTAAAGAAAGGCGCAAAAGAGCTACACAGACTTTACCTTGCAATTCGAAAGGAGCTAGAGCTATACAACCCGGAGCTTGGCGAAAAAGACGAAGTCATTGTGATCAACAAGGCGGATCTCTTCATCGGGCAGCCGAAGTTCCTCGCCGATGTAAAAGCCGAGTGGAGAAAGCTCCTTGAGAAGGATTTGAAGAAGACAGGTCGAACGCTTCTTCCAAAAGAGCCTTTTTCCATTTCCTGCGCCTCAGGCGAGGGAATCCATGAAATCATCCATGTTCTTTGGGAAAAACTCTCCTCATGAGTTTCTCTTTTGAACGGCATGTGGCCGTTTTCGGCGGAAGCTTCAATCCTCCCCATCTTGGTCACAAGACTGCCATTCAGGGACTCCTTAAAAACCCTGGCGTTTCTCGCGTGATGGTGGTGCCCTCGTTTGGCACGCCTTTAAAAAACGTCACGACGCCCTACTCTGAACGATTTCAGATGGCACGCCTTGCATTTTCTGAGATCGCAGAAGTTTCCGCAATCGAGGAAGAACTCAAAGTCACCTACACCTTCGAGCTTCTGACCGCACTTCGTTCAAAGCTTGAACGTGTGGCCTTTGTGATTGGCACCGACCAGTTTCAGGCACTGAAATCCTGGTCAAGATTTCCGGAGGTACTCACCCTTTGCGATTGGATTGTGCTGCAGAGAAAGCCTGTTGACACCCGTCATGAGGCAGCTCTGAGGGAATTCGTATCCCTATCCATTCTAAGCGCCACACCGGATGCGCGCGAGTGGCGGATCAAGAGCTCAGACAAGATCTTGCGTTTTGCAGAAACAGACGCACCCGAAGTTTCGTCCACCCAAATCCGTGAACATTTATTGCTTCGGAAACCCGGAATCAGTCCCACTGAATCCCCCAACCTCCCTATCGAAGCATCGGTCTTCGATTGGATCCAAAGGAATCATCTTTATGGCACCTGAACAAACTACCGTCATTGAAGTCGAAGAAGTATCGCTTGCGAAGGCTTTTCTGAGCGTTCAATCCGCGGCAAACAAAAAAGCTGAGACGATAAAGATCCTGGACCTGAAAAGCGAGTCCTCGTTCACCGATTATTTCATGATCTGCTCCGGCACCTCGGATCGCCAAGTACAGGCGATTGCGGATTCGATCGTGATCGACCTGAAAGAAAGCGGTTTTGCACCGATTTCGGTCGAAGGGTATCGCGAGGGACGCTGGGTGATCGTGGACTACGGCGATGTCGTGATTCATGTGTTCCTGGATGCGCTTCGGGACTTCTATGACCTTGAGCAACTCTGGAGCCACGCAAAACGAGTCCCGATCCCGCAAGAATTGTTCATCACTTCCATTCAGCATTGACCAAGGGGTGACCAAAGCGCATGCGCAAAATCACGCTCGTTTGCTTTGGCAAACTGAAAACGCCGGGTCTTGATCTTGCGGTCGGTGAGTTTGCAAAACGCCTCTCCCGTTATACGGACTTTCAGGTCGTGGAACTGAAGCCCATTCCGGTGCCTGAGAAATCAAAGGCGCTCCGGGACTCCATCCCTGAGAAAGAAGCTGCGATTCTGTTGGAGCTTCTCGAGAGCCCAGGATTCAAGTCAAAAGCCGGAAAGACCCCTGAGCTTTGGTGTCTTGATGAAACCGGGAAAGCTCTTCCCACACGCGAGTGGGCGAGCAGTCTTCAGGAGCTTGCCACGCGCGGGTCCGGCGAACTCGTGCTCTTGATCGGGGGAAGTCTTGGACTGGGTGACGCGATCCTGAGCCGCGCTCATCGCAAGGTCAGTCTTGGGCCTCAGACTTTGTCGCATGAGCTTGCGCGTTTGATCCTGACCGAGCAACTGTATCGTGCACTATCGTATCTTTCGGGGCACCCGTATCACAACGAGGGGTAACTCAGGGGGTTTTTTAGAAAATCTTCCCGAGTGGAACCACAGAGCCTTATGCTAGAGTAGCTCCATGGACCTCGTGCAAGCCCTGACCTGATCAGATGCGCAATTGACAGATCTGAAAGTTCCCCACGCCTTGATTGGTGGCATGGCACTCTCCGAGTACGGGTACGGCCGTGGCGCGCAGGATGTGGATTGGCTGATGCCTGAGGAATTCTCCAACACAGTCCTCTCGAGCTTCTCAAACCATGCCTACTCCAACCTGCCAAATCGAAGATCCAAGGATCTTTCGGACATTCAAGAGCCGGTAGAACGGTGCCCGGACCTTGATTGGGAAAAGATCAGGTTTTATGCCGACCATTTTGGAGAATGGACCACCCTCGAAAAGTTAAAGAGGCTTTCATGAAAAGAATGCTCCAAGGCGAGGCATATCCCAAATTCCTTCGTGAATATCTCGCGCTTTTTCGTCCCAAAAAAACAGAGTCAAAATTGAAGGCAATTTTTTGCTTTGAACCTATGACGCCTTGGCGATTCCCTTTGCACATATGCTGGTAACTGGCTGATTTTTCGCGTCGTTGGGGCTTGACCCACAATCCAGGCACCGGTGTAACACTATTCGAAAAGAGTGTGGAACTCGGCTCAAACAAAAGCATTCGTACCCTCCTGGATCTTGGCCAGCGCCATTCCTCGGAGGGCGATCACGAGCAAAATGAGTAGTTTTCGAGATACGTTCTGATGCTGGATTTTTGATATGCCGAAGCCAAGGAGTTTCTTCATCAGAGTTCCGACGAATCAAACACTTTTGCATCAAAAGCACCTGCCGAACACATCTCATGCGGTCGCTGGAATCCGAAAAAAGACGGGCTAGGGGCTCACGTACGATGGGTCTACACCCCAATCGGAATTCAATCTAGAACACCCGCTTGACCGTTGAGCCACCTCGGCATTTGGCAACCGCCATACAAAACCGGACTCCATTTTCACTGTAGCTTACGCAGTGACTTGGAAAATCACCATCGCACCTGCCAACCCATAGTTCGTCCGTCTTTTCTCGGGAAACCTCCCCGGGAACCCCTTCCGCGTGGGAGTCTTCCTGCCAACAAAGGCTTGAAAGAATCAAAAAAACAGCGCAAATAGTACCCAAAAATTTTCTTTTATTCATAATCGACCACCTCATTCACCGCTGATTAGGGCAAGGCAGCCCTTGCCGCCTTGCTGCTGGCAAAAACGATTACCTTCACCCTGGGTAGGAGGGGGTTTAAAATCCCCTGAAACATAGTCATTGCCACAAGAGGGTCCTCCTTCATCACCTTGGTAGCATCTCAGGACCCATGCATTGAGGCTCGGACCTGAGGGTCTGCCACAGAGGTTTCATCCTCCACGGCCTTTTGCGGTCGCAACTCTCGCGCGGATACGATCTCCGCTGCGTATCCAAGGACCAACACACCAATCAAGATTAAAGGTCGCAAGACTTCACGTTTCATGAGAGGATTGCCTTTCTTTGAGCACTTTGGAATTTTCATAATTACATCCTTTCCAAAGAATAGCCGCCGCCTGCAAGATGCGTACTTTTTGACACATACCGAATCTTTTTTCATATTGATGAATTCAATCCTGTGCGGCCGTATCACCCCGGCACACCCCTTGCTCAGCCTATGCTCATGTTCCCGAAATTCTTTTTCTGCCAGGGCTGTTCCATTCCTACCCGTACTCCACTTTGTACTCCCTGCAAGGAATCGCTGTATTGGAATGAACAACTTCTTCCCTCCCCCGCCCAATCGATCGAAGCAGTGGCCCCTTTGCTGATTTCCCTGGAGCGGGGGCAAAAACTGATTCGGCGATGGAAAGAACATCGCGGCTCAAGTCTTGCCAGGCTTCTTTTTCGAATGCCCACGGGCCTCAGACGAAAGCTCCTGGAGCTTCATATTCTTGCCATCATTCCCATCCCCCAAAACCAGACGCGCTCGTATGAACGGGGACATGATTCTGCAAGTGAAGTGGCCAGATTCTTCTCGGAGAATCTCAGCATTCCGATTCTTCCACTCCTTGAACTTCGGGATCCAAACCCACAGCGCCAGACCGGGACGAGCAGATTCGATCGGGATTATTCAAAAAATCCCTTTGGAATCTCTCGGAATATTGATCGAACGGGGTCCGTTTATCAAAGAGTTCTCGATCAAGGAAAGCAAGGCACTTCAGCAAGATTTTTGATCGTCGATGATCTCATCACCAGCGGAAGCACTCTCTCGAAGGCAAGTTCTATGGTCAAAGACTGGATTCCGGATTCGCGGTGTTGGGCTGGCTCGCTTGGGTTTCGTCCAAGGCTTGCAAATGCCCGGGCAACTCAATGTCACTCAAATCCAGAGCCGCCGGAGCTTCCTCGAGTTGCACTTCCGGAAGCGAAAGGCCAAAATGCCGTGCCACCTGCTCCATTGACTTTGACTGACCAAGGGCATCCATGAAAATCACGAAGTCCGGATTTTCAGCACTGGTCTTGAGTTCGCCCTCGGTGAAAAGCGCCGATTCCTCAAATCGAACCTGCTCCCGTTCAATGGTGGCAAGAAAGTCTTTCTTTCCATCCGGCAAAAACTCAGCACCTTCGAAGGCCCGATTGAGTGATTGCTTCAGTTTTCGAAGCTTCTTCATGATCTCGTGATTTTCCTCGCACTCGGAAGGATTCAAAAACACGGTCCAAATCGAGCGGGTGGGTTCCACAAAATACCCGAGTGCATCTCGATCGAAAGTCTCGCCTGATTCGCGATTCATCGGAATCACAAGCCCGCGCGAGATCGATTGCTTGAGCGGCACCGAATGATGGAAAAACACCTGAAGCGCGCCCATGCGCGATGCAGGCCGGATTCCCTTCATCTGGTTTTTGAACACGGTTTGAAGCTTTGGAAATGCTTTCAATGCTGAGGGGTCATCGCAAAAATAAAAGCGCTTGAATTCAGTCAGCATGCCGTTTGCGAACTGGATCTTCCCGCCTTCTTCAAAAATCTCGAATTCCAGCACAGGTGCCCGATCCACGCGTGTGATCAGGGGATGGGTCTCGAAACTCGCGCGGAGCTTTTCCTCGATCAGAACCGGATTCAGACCCTCCATCCGACATTCATCCTCTCCAAGATAGGAGAGCTCGGGGAGCCAGGTCTGCTCGGCCGCCTTTTTCCAATTGGAAAGCTTGAAAGCCTTGTTCTTGAAAACCCGGTGGCAGAGTCCCTTTTCGATCCGGTTTTCATAGGCCATTGCGAGCGAATCCGCGGCAGATGTCAGCGCCGCAAGTGCCATTTCGCTTTTCATGTGGGGCATGAGGGGCAGAATGGGGGCGCTGGATCCCGCAACCCAAACCACTCTCTCGTTTCGTTTGATCAATTCGTGGATCAAGAATACCGAGGAAGAACCTTCACCATAAACGAGAATCGGAGCATTTGAATTCATAGAAACGCACCCCCCTTTTTTTCCTCAATTAAATCGACAAAGCGCGGCGGAGTCTAGTGAAAAATCTTGTCAAAACCCGAGTGGATTGCCATATTGACGCGACATGAAAAACTTATGGAACCGTGTATTTTCTTCACTCCAGCGCTTGGGGCAGGCCCTGATGGTCCCCGTGAGCGTTCTCCCCGCCGCAGGACTCATGCTGGCCCTGGGCCGACTGCTGTCTGATCCGAAATTCAACTCCGATCAAGACTCCATCACAGCAAAGCTCGGTAAGGTGTTGTTCTCCTCGGGCTTGAGTGTCTTTGAACAACTTTCGTTGATTTTTGCCATCGGCGTTGCACTTGGTTTCACCGGATCTGCCGGCATTTCTGGTCTTGCTGCGGTCACCGGCTATTTTGCCTTCGCTACGGTTCTGAAAACCTTTGGAGAAATCCTCGAGCTTCCGAATGCGATCAATGCGGGAGTCCTGGGCGGGATTGCCGTCGGCGCACTTGTTGCCGCTCTCTACAACCGCTATCACTCGGTAAAGCTTCCTCCGGTGCTGGGATTTTTCTCAGGAAAACGCTTGATCCCGATCTTGTCGGTCGCAGCATCCGTACTCTTGGCATTGGTGTTTGTCGTAATCTGGCCTCCGATCCAAACCGGAATCCATGATTTTGGTGAATCCGTAATGAGCTCCACCTTTGGTCCAAGCCTCTATGCCTCCGTGAAGCGGCTTTTGATTCCGGTCGGGCTTCACCACGTGTTTTATCCAAGCTTCCTGTATGAATTCGGAACATTCACCGATGCCGCAGGAAAAGTGCTTCACGGGGATGCCACCCGGTATTTCGCAGGAGACCCTACCGCTGGTCGCTTCATGGCCTCCGAATTTCCGATCATGATCTTTGGCCTGCCGGCAGCGGCCCTTGCCATGACCCTTCGTGCGCGCCCCGAGAACCGCAAAATGATCGGTGGCGTGATGCTCTCAGCCGCCCTCACCTCGATCATTACGGGAATCACAGAACCCATCGAGTTCGCCTACACCTTCGTGGCGCCTGCTCTGTACCTTGCTCACGCCGCGCTTACATTTTTCGCAGGCTACCTCACTTCGGTGTTCGACATCCATTTGGGCTATACCTTTTCAGCCTCGCTCATCGACCTCGGACTTGGTTACTTCAATCAGAAGAATACAAGTCTGCTGTTTCTTGTGGTAGGTCCGATCATCGCACTCTCCTACTTTTCGGTGTTCTACTGGGCGATCGGCTTTTTCGGGTTCAAGACTCCGGGCCGGGAGACCGAAGACACCCTTACCGCGCGGATCGAAATTCCAGGCGTACTTCAAGACAAGGCCCGCGAAGTACTGGCGGCGATCGGTGGCTCTGCGAACATCAAGAACCTTGATGCCTGCATCACAAGGCTCAGACTCGTGTTGAAGGATGACCAAAAGCTGAAGGCGGATTTGTTGAAACGTCTTGGGGCCGCAGGGATCATGAATGCGGGCGGCGGAAACGTGCAAATCGTCTTTGGAGTGGAGTCGGATTTTCTCAAAACCGAAATTGAAAAAATCATGCGTGGAACCGCGCTTGATTCCACCAAGCAAATCCTCTCGCCTCTGAAGGGGGTGGTGTTGTCGCTCTCTGAAATTCCGGATGCAACATTCAAAGAGGAAATGATGGGAAAAACGATCGCAATCCGCCCAACCTCCGGGGTCGTGGTTGCGCCCTTTGATGGCGAAGTTGCAACCCTCTTTCACACCCGACATGCGATCGGCCTCGTAGGTCCGGACGGCGTCGAGGTTCTCATCCATGTCGGGATCGACACCGTAAAGATGAACGGCGAGGGATTCAAGGCGTTCGTGAAGCCCGGTGACCGTGTCACCCGCGGCCAGAAGCTCATCGAGTTTGATTTGTCCCTTGTCGAAAAATCGGCGAAATCGATCATTACCCCGGTTGTTGTGACCAATCCCGAATCCATGAAAAATCCAGTGTCCATTCCCGTTGGACAGGAAATCAAAACAGGAGACGCATTATGGAACTACTCTTGAAAATCAAAAACGCGGAAGGCCTTCATGCCCGACCCGCCGGAATTCTTGCCAAAAAGGCCGCTGAATTTCAATCCAACATCCAGATCTCCGTGGGCGGTCAGGTAAAGAGCGCAAAATCCATCATGGCACTCATGAGCCTCGGACTGAAGAAGGACCAGGAATTCAAACTGATCATCGATGGTCCTGATGCAGACAACGCATCCCGGATTCTAGCGGAGCTTGTGAACAACGAATTCAAGGCCTGACCCACGTGTCTTTTCCAAGCAGTCAGCACCCCTTTGGTCCGAAGTGGATGGCAACCGGCGTTTCAAAAGGAATCGCAATCGGTGCGCCTCTCATTTTGCATCCGCCCCGTGAGGTGGATGCCCGTCGTCCCTATCAGGGGGCCGCACCTGAAGCCGCACGGTTCCGTGAAGCCTTGCGACTTGTCGAATCCGATATCGGATTTTTGATTGAGAAAACGCTAAGGGAAGTGGGGAGCGAAGAGGCTGCGATCTTCGAGGCCCACCTGATGATGATTCAGGACGAGGAAATCCGGGCTCCGATCTTCAATCAAATTGAAACCGAGGGTTTGATTCCGGAACTTGCAATTCGAAATGCTTTCGAGGTCCAGATCGGTGTTTTCGAGGCTGCGGACTCAGACTACCTCCGCGAGCGGGCTCTTGATCTGCGGGATCTTGAACGACAGCTTCAAGCAGCTCTTCATCCGGAATCACGACCGATGCTTCGATTTGAGTCGGATGGAATCCTCGTGGCCGAAGATCTCACGCCCTCCCAGACTCTGCTTCTCGATCGCACCCGCATCAAAGGGATCATCACCGAAAAAGGCGGAGAAACCTCCCATAGCGCCATCATCGCAAGAACCCTCGGGATCCCTGCTGTCACCGGGATTCAAAATGCAATTGAATCACTGAAAGCAATGAAGTGCATTGCCATTGATGGCCGAGAGGGTTCGGTCTTCGAAGTTGAATCCAAACACGAACGGGAATACTTCGAGGCCCGGATGCTTGAAGAGCAGTACGATCTGAAATCGCTTCAAGCCTTCATCGGAAAGCCAAGCGTCACCCACGACCAGCACTCCATCCGGCTCATGGGAAACATCGGCGGAATTGTCGATGCCAAGGCAGCTTTGGAGTCCGACAATGAGGGAATCGGCCTGTTTCGTACCGAGTTTCTCTTCATGGGAAGAAAGTCGGCACCGACTCTTGCGGAACAGAAAAAAGCTTATTCCGAGATCCTGAACTTTTTTCCTAAACAAGAGGTCGTGATCCGAACCCTGGACATCGGGGGCGACAAGCCGATCGAGTACATTCGGATCGCTAAAGAAGAGAACCCCTTCCTCGGGGTTCGCGCCATTCGCTATTGCATGAAGGACCTGCCGCTCTTCACCACCCAGATCAAGGCGATGCTTCTGGCGAACGAACACGGAAACCTCTCGATCATGCTCCCCATGGTGAGTCGGGCAAGTGAAGTGCAGGAAATCAGGACCTTGATTGATTCCTGCCATGAAGATCTGAAAAAGGATTCTGAATACCGAAGCATGCCCTACAAAGTGGGTGCGATGGTCGAGATTCCGTCCCTCATTTTCGAGATGAAGGAGCTGAGTCGATCCGCAAGCTTTGTGAGCGTCGGGACCAACGACCTCATGCAATATTCCTTTGCCGTGGATCGAATGAACCCGGAACTTCGCACTCTCTACACTCCCTATCACCTTGGGTTTTTGCGAATGATGAACCTTCTTGCAAGCTCCGCAATCGATGCGGGGCTGAGTCTCGGCATTTGCGGTGAGCTGGGCGGTCAGGATGATCTTCTGCCGCTGTGGGTGGCCATGGGCTTTGACAAGCTCAGCATGACCCCGAGTGAAGTCCTGCCCAAGCGGAGACTCCTCTCCAAACTCACCCTCCAATCTTGTCAAGGACTCCTCAATGAAGTCTTGAAGGCAAATCACGAGCAGGAAATCAAAATGATTCTTTCCACTTTCCAGCGGGGTCTCGCACAATGAAATCACTTCTTTTGATCGCTATTCTTCCACTTCAGGCATTTGGTGCCGGGGTAAATCCCAGAATCCACACCCAATACAACAGGGCGCTTTCAGGCGTTCTCTCGAACCTGAGGCCAAACGGCGCAGTCATTGCCTCACCCTCAACCTCGGAGCCCAACTATTACTACGACTGGGTTCGCGATACAGGGCTTACCATGCGCGCGCTCATCCGGATCGCGTATGACAAGAAAACGGATCCCAGCCTGCGACTCCGGCTTTCAGAACAGATCAGTCGATGGATCCAGTGGGAATTTTCCCGCCAGGAGCAAAATCGCCTGACCGGCCTTGGAGAGCCAAGATTTTACGTCGATGGACGGGTGAATGAGGAACCCTGGGGCCGACCGCAGAACGATGGCCCTGCAATCCGTGCACTTACCGCGATGGAAGTTGCCGAACAATGGTTGAAAGAGGGGCGGCTGAAGGAAGTGAACCGACTTCTCTATGCTCCAAGCCTTCCCGCCCAAACCCTGATCAAACGGGATCTTGAATACGTGGCTCATCACTGGAAAGAAAAGAGCTTTGACCTGTGGGAAGAGGAGCAAGCCCTTCACTACTACACTCTTCTCAGTCAAAAGACGGCGCTGCTCAAGGGTGCTGCTTTTGCCCGAAGATTGGGCGATTCCGGAGCCTCCCGCTTCTATGCATCCGCCGCCGCCGAGATCGAAACCCTGCTTCAGCAATTCAAGGACACTTATAGCGGAGTCATTCCCTATGCAATCGAGAAAAGTCCCGGCCTTCCTCATAAAAAAAGCATTCTCGACATCTCCGTGATTCTTGCCTTGATCCACAACTATGACGGTTCCTTTGCGGCTCCCACCGATTCGGCCCTGATGACTCTAAAAGAGCTGATGCGCGTCTTCCGAATCAAGTATCCGGTCAATCATGTGATCCGAAACAAGTCCGGTGAGGCTTTGGGTGTCGCCCTTGGACGGTATCCCGAGGACATCTACGACGGAGTGGGTTTTTCCGGCGGAAATCCATGGTTCATCTCCACTCTCGCCATCGCGGAGTTAGCGTGTGATCTGAGCAGATCGAGGACTGGAAAAAAGCGGGATGCATTGAACGAAATCGCACTCTCCCAGTTCAATCGGGTCATTCATCACCTCGATGAAAAAGGATCCATGAGCGAGCAATTCAACCGTGAGAATGGCTTTCAGCAGGGAGCACGGGATCTGACGTGGAGCTACGTTTCCTACCTCACGGCTTATCGCGCGTGTTTTCTTTAGGACGAAAAAAAGTCCGCTCTTTGAGACCATCCGGAAGCGCACCTAATTTCACGGGCACGGCTCCGGTATTCTTTACTTCCTCGATCGCGGCATTGATCGCATCATAAATCGCCCGATCCTTCCTCGCGAGCGCAAGCGAGATTGCGGCCTGTGCCAGATTGATTCGCGCCTCGGGCAATCCCACCGTTTCCAAAGCATCCTTCGCCGCCACGGCAATGAGAAGCGCTCTTGGATCGGCATTTCCCACATCCTCACTTGCAAAAATGATCATTCGGCGTGCGATGAACATGGGGTCTTCTCCCCCTTGAAGCATTCGGGCCAGATAATAAACGGCTGCATTCGGATCGGATGCCCGCATGGATTTGATGAAAGCGGAGATCGTTTGATAATGATGGTCCGAGGCCTTGTCATAAGGAATGACCCGATCGCCCAATTGTTCAAGAAGCGACTTCAGATCACTCTCAGAAAACTCGGTTTTTCCGGGAGAAAGAGAAATCACCGACTCAAGCAAGGTCAACATTCTCCGCGCATCTCCCTCCGACTGGCTCACGACCAAAGCCCTTGCTTCCTCCGTGAAGTGGATTTTTCCGGAATATCCGAGTTCATGCTGAAGCGCTCTGGAAAGAACCCTCATCAGGTCGCCTTCTGTCAGGCGCTCCAGACGGATCACCCTCATTCTTGAAAGCAGCGCCGCGTTCACTTCAAACGAAGGATTCTCGGTGGTGGCTCCCATCAGGGTGAATGTGCCGTTTTCCACGAATGGCAGCAGACAATCCTGCTGTCCCTTATTCAGGCGATGAATCTCGTCGAAAAAAACCACGGTCTTTCGACCAAGTGACCGATACCCGCGTGCCTTCTCGGCCGCCTCCTTGATGTCCTTCACCCCGGAGGTCACAGCGGAGAGCTGAATGAACGCCTCATGGAGGGCTTCTGCGATCAGGAGAGCGAGAGTGGTCTTCCCTACCCCGGGAGGCCCCCAAAACAACAGGGATGGCATTTGCTTTGATTTCAGCCAAGAACGGATCATGCCTTTCGGACCGATGATCTTTTCGTTTCCCGCCCATTCATCCAGGGTTTTTGGACGCAGGCGATGGGCAAGGGGTTCAGACTCAGGACCGCGAGCTGACTCGAACAAATCCATTACAATCGGCTTCTTCGGGATTCGCTGTCAAAGCGAACTTCACTGGAACTTGCCGATCGGGACTTACGCCGTTTGAAGCGACGATAACGGTGGCGCTTGGGGTAAACAGGGTCAAGGAGTTCGAGAGTTTTCAGGGACGCAATCGAACGCACAAAATCACTTGGGATCGGCAGTTCGATCATCGCCCCCGGCATGAAAGAGGAATTCGGAGATTTCACATCATTCATGTCGAGAATCGGATCCGGGCTGATTCCAAAACGCTTTGAAACGCGCTTTGGGGTATCTCCCCGTCTGGCCTTGTACACTAGAAAGGTCACTTCTCGCGAGAAAGACGGATCGAA
>CANGWP010000057.1 GCA_947457605.1 Bdellovibrionales bacterium
GGGGGGGGGGGGGGGGGGGGGGGGGGGGGGGGGGGGGCCGATGGCAATCGTTGGTATGTCAATTAACCTGACCCCGGTGCAGATTTCGGGGATCTCAGATGCCGTGGCTGTTGCAGCGGGCAATGGCTTTACCTGCGTGCTTCGGGCGGATGGAAGTATTTCTTGCTTCGGGACTCAAGCCCTTGGAGATGGAAATCTCTATCCGGTGGGCTCTGGCTCTGTCACACCCGTGCCAGTCAGTGGCATTCAAAATGCGATTGCGATTTCGGCGGGTGGAGGCTCAGGGTTAGGGCATGCTTGTGCAGTACTTGCCACCGGCGAAGTTAAGTGTTGGGGAATCGATACATGGGGCCAGCTCGGACCCAATGCCGGGAGCGCGACGGATGGCACTCCGGTTTTGGTGACCGGCATTCAGGGTGCGATCGGGGTTTCGGCCGGAGGCGAGCATTCTTGCGCGCTTCTTGCCAATGGCGGCGTGAAATGCTGGGGCGCGAATTCAAATGGTCAGCTTGGAAATCGATCCCCGACCGATTCCGCAACGCCGGTTTCGGTGTATGCGTCTCAGGGCCTTGGGGGGGATGAAACCCTCCTTTACACCGCCATCGGAGTTTCGGCAGGATGGTTTCACACCTGCGTTCTTCTTCAGGATGGAAGCGCTACCTGTTTTGGTGCTCTACAGGCCTATCCCTCGGAAGGAGAGATCAGTGGAAGGTCTGCAATATCATCCGGAGGAATGCATACCTGCGCGCTTCGAGGCGATCTAGGAGAGGTTCGATGTTGGGGCGTAAACGATCAGGGCCAGGCGGGCTCAAGTATGGGATCCTCTGTTCCCGGAGTTGAAAACGCGGTTGCGATTTCGGCGGGAGGGTTTCATACCTGTGCCAGACTTCAGGATGGAAATGCCAGGTGTTGGGGGAACGGGACCTATGGCCAGCTTGGGTATGAATTTGATTTTGGTTTTGGTGGAACTCCACCAGGTTTCGGAGAGTCGGTTCGGGTTGCGTATCCGCCCATTCTGACTTCTGCAGTGATCACCAATTCAAATCCGACTCTGAGTCAAACCTTTGCTCTTGAGTATGGCCCGGTGATCGGAGGAGTAGAAAACGAAGGGCGCGCATACACCCACTACTGCATTTTGGAGAACAATACCGACATTCAAGCCTGCAATGCAAACAACAGAGCGCTTTGGATCTCTGGCACTCTTCCGACAAGCTACACGGTGACCGCGGACCAGAACACCAAGGTGCTTTCCATTTGGCTTCGATATTCGCCACCTGAATTGAATCCGAAAAATTTTTTAACCGGTCCCCGCACGGATACCAATGCGGTGAGCTTTAGTGCCGGTCCGCCGGCTCTTGCGAGCGCCACGGTCACGAATTCAAATCCAAGCCCGATTACGCGGTTTTCTTTAAGTTATGGTGCGATTCAGGGTGTCCCTTCGCATTATTGTATTTTGGAGAACAACACGGATCTTGAAACCTGCAATGCAAATGGAGGCGCTCTTTGGATCGCAGGCTCTTTGCCGAGTGCGTACATCGTAACGAACACAGAGAATCAGAAAACGCTTTCGATTTGGCTTAAGGATGGCCTAAACCGGATCAGTGAGCGGGTTGATACCGATGCAGTCAGCTACCAAAAAACCACCATGCCTCCGATTGTGTCGTCCGGATCAAGTCATTCATGCGCACTCAAATCAGATGGCACTGCGTACTGCTGGGGCGCGAATTCAAATGGCCAGCTTGGAAATGGCACCACCACCAATTCACGGACAGCTGTTCAGGTTTCAGGGTTAACCAATGCTATTTCGATTTCAGCAGGATATGCCCACACCTGCGCGATTAAGAATGACGGAACTGCGTACTGCTGGGGCGGGAATTGGTCTGGCCAGCTTGGAAATGGTAGCACCACCGATTCATGGACACCCGTTCAGGTTTCAGGGCTTGCGGGTTTGACATCGATTTCGGCAGGGTATGGACACGCCTGCGCGCTCAAGTCGGACGGAACTGCATACTGCTGGGGCTTGAATGAGGAGCGCCAGCTTGGAAATGGGAGCACCACCGATTCATGGACACCCGTTCAGGTTTCAGGGCTTGCGGGTTTGACATCGATTTCGGCAGGGTATGGACACACCTGCGCGCTCAAGTCTGACGGAACTGCGCACTGCTGGGGCAGGAACGAGTCTGGCCAGCTTGGAAGTTTAGCCCCCAGCTCCTCAGACCCTGTTCAAGTTATAGGGATTACGGATGGGGTTGGCATTTCCGCGGGCAACTACCATACTTGTGCAATTCGCCTTGATAAAAGCGCATTGTGTTGGGGCTCGAATGGGTCTGGCCAGCTTGGAAATGGTAGCACCACCAATTCATGGACAGCTGTTCAGGTTTCAGGGTTGACCAATGCCACTTCGATTGAGGCAGGGGATAGCCACACCTGCGCGATGCTTCAGGATGGAAGCGCTCGGTGCTGGGGCTTGAATGGGTCTGGTCAGCTCGGAAACACCGCAAGCGGGGCGGTCAGGACTCCGAGTGGAGTGTATGGTCTACCCTCTGCGACAGTGGTTTCGGCAGGGCAAAGCCACATCTGCGCGCTCAAGTCTGACGGAACTGCGCACTGCTGGGGCTCGAATTGGTATGGTCAGCTTGGAAGTGCCTCCGGCACAATTTCCTCAACTCCTGTTCAGGTTTCAGGGTTAACCAATGCCATTTCCATTTCAGCAGGGACCTCTCACACCTGCGCGCTCAAGTCTGACGGAACTGCGCACTGCTGGGGGAGGAACGAGTCTGGTCAGCTTGGAAATGGTAGCACGACAAATTCCTCAACTCCTGTTCAGGTTTCAGGGCTTGCGGGTGTGACATCGATTTCAGCAGGGGATAGCCACACCTGCGCGATTAAGACTGATGGAACCGCCTGGTGCTGGGGCTATAACAGTTCAGGCCAGCTTGGAAATGGCACCACCACCGATTCATGGACAGCTGTTCAGGTTTCAGGGTTAACCAATGCCATTTCCATTTCAGCAGGGACCTCTCACACCTGCGCGCTCAAGTCTGACGGAACTGCGCACTGCTGGGGCGGGAATTGGTCTGACCAGCTTGGAAATGGTAACACCACAAATTCCTCAACTCCCGTTCAGGTTTCAGGGTTGACCAATGCCACTTCCATTTCAGCAGGGACCTCTCACACCTGCGCGCTCAAGTCTGACGGAACTGCGCACTGCTGGGGGAGGAATGGGTCTGGCCAGCTTGGAAATGGTAACACCACAAATTCCTCAACTCCCGTTCAGGTTTCAGGGTTGACCAATGCCACTTCGATTTCGGCAATGCAAAACCACGCCTGCGCGCTCAAGTCTGACGGAACTGCGCACTGCTGGGGCGGGAACAGTTCTGGCCAGCTTGGAAATGGTAGCATCACAAATTCCGGAATTCCGGTGCTGGTTTCTGAACTTACCAACGCCATTTCGATTTCGGCAGGGGGCAACCACACCTGCGCTTTGACCACTGCGGGTGTCGCGCGATGTTGGGGTAATGCTTGGATTGTTGGCTCCTTGATCAATTTAGGCTGGGTTTCAACCGCCGTATCGCAAGTCGTTGGCTTTGATCGCGATGAAAGCTCTCCGCTTACCAGTATCAGTACCAGTCAATCCACCACGCCCGCGGGTGGACCAGGTACTGGCGTGACTTTGCATGTTCAGCTCACCCATCCCTCGGGCGAACCTTGGGCGGGAGTAACCCCCATCATTGCCGCAACCGACAGTAGGGGCGATAATTCGGGTTCCTGCTTGGTCAGCAATGGGGCGGGAGAGTCCTCCTGTAAGTTATTTTCTACTTTTGCTGAAACAAAAGAAATCTGGCTTACCTACCCCGTTCTGACCAAGCTTTCTGTCCCCGCCGATGGGCGGGTGACGTTCACCGCAGACGTAGCCTCCGGACCTTCTCTCCGGGGTCTTGCTTCGATCCGGGCAAATACTTGCTCGCCTCAGCCCTATGCGATTGGTTTTGTGGATTCGTTTCAAAACCCGTCTTCCACACCAAATGGAGGATCCATCACGATTTCAGCTGCAAGCGCCCTCGCGGCCTACGTAGATCCGAAGTGCACGATCCCGCTTGGGAGCGTCTTCAACTTTTCGCCTGGAGAATCCACCGCCTTGTTTTACTTTAAGGCAAGCTCACCGGGGGTTTATAGTGTGGGGCTTGAACTTTCGATCACCGGTGTTTTCGACGGACATAATGCGGGAATTACCCTCACGGTAGAACCGTGAACCCATCTCTAACTGGCAGTGATCGCTGTTGCCTGGGCACTACAATCCGTTGTTTGATCCGGCCCAAAAGAAGTAAGCCTCCGATTGTGAAACGCCACATAGATCGAAAGGTGATCGATCAATCCTTGAATGGTCTTGGTGGTGCACCACGTCCGCCTGAAGAGCCGATTCAAGTTTGCCCTGAGCATCGCGCAGGTGTGGTTCAGCGAAAAAATCGGATCATATTTTAGCTTCTTTAGCTCCCCCTGCCCTGTGATCGCCCCACGGCCGCCCTTTACGGTGACATGGGTTGCGTCCGGAAAGTGCCGCTCCACGACTTTCGGATAGTGAGGGTTGTCGTCACTGGTGATGGTGGCGCTTGGAGAAACATAAGATTGGACCAAGGAGAGGAGCTCCCGCCATCCCGCCTGCCGTTCGTCTGGTCTTGGGCCGTATTTCTCAAGGGCGATTTTGGAGAGTCTTCCCTTTGCAGGCATGCGAGAGACCGTAAATCCAAGGATTTTCCTCGTTTGCGACTGGACCACCAGGGACACACTGAGCGGTTTGCACTTGGTGTGTTCATGCGTTTCAAGATCATCAAACTGCACCTCGACTGCAGGATTCTGCTCAAGAGGCCTGAGGTGCTTTTGATTTGATCGCCTGGCCCGTGCCCCGAGATACCGGACCCGCCTTGAGATGGTGGTCCTTGCCACTCCAAGAAGCATGGCGGACCTCCGCTGAGAAACCCCGGAGCAGAGAAGCTCTTCTAGGGGATGGGTGATGCGCCTCACTTTTTGCCGGTAGTTTGGCAAAAGGGTGGATTTTGAGAAGGTCGCCTTGCAGATCTGGCAGCGAAAGCGATCAATGTGGCGGCTGTCGGATTTTCTAAAAAACGTCCCAAATCGAATGACGTGTTCGGAATCAGGACCGGGCAAATGTCGCGAGGGGCACTTTACATCAGGGCAGCTGTGTTTCATGACCCCGACCGGTCAAAAAGCGTGCCGATATAATTATAGAAAAAAGAGATACGCTCTTTTACTCCAACAGCGATCGAGGCCAGTTAAATTCTCTAACTGGCTGCGATCGCTGTGGATTTTGCCGGGGGTGGCGCATAAAAACAATCAAGAATACATGTATATACGATGTTTTTGGTGATGGCTTTCTTGGCAGTTTTGCCCGCTTCCTCTGTTTTGCTTGGTCTACTGGGGAGGGACAGGGCGTCAGATGGGCTCCATCAACAGCGATCGAGGCCAGTTTATCCGGGTTTAGTTCCCCCCCGGAATGCCGATACGAAGATTATGATCAAGCGAGCCTTTCATGTGGATGATTCGAGCATTTCCCAGAGGTTTGTAAAAGACACCCTACATTTGGTGGACCCGGGGCTTGAGCTCAGTTGTTTTTCCTCGGCCAAGGATGCAATCGCCAAACTCGAAGCCTTGCCAACGGCTGATCTTCCGGATGTGATCTTCACCGATCAGGCCATGCCGGGAATGGACGGGATCGACTTTTTGCGCTGGTTAAAAAGCCATCCCAGATACCATCTTATTCCGGTGATCATGGTATCCGCGGAATCCGAAGAACATCGAAAAAAAAAGGTGACGGCTCTTGGCGTGTTCCAGTACCTCGAAAAACCCCTGCAGGGTGACCATGTGGTTGTGGCGCTCGAGTCCGTAGAGCAAAAGCTTTTGCAGGCCAAGGCCGACCGTGAGGCGGAATTGCACCTGACCGAGGAGGTCATGGACCGTATTTCAGAGTGCTCCAAACTTTTGGCCTCCCTCTCGGAGGAAAGCATGCAGGAAATCAAACGCCACTTGCACACGATCAAGGGCAATGCGTTTTCCTATCAGTACCCGGTGCTCGGTGAGTTCATTCATGAGCTCGAGCGGGTGCTCGAAAAGGCCGGGGATTCGGTAAAGAATGGCGACCCGGTTCTTCTGAATCTTCTGAATCTTTCCTTTCAATACATTCGCGAGCAGGCGCTTGGGATTTTCGAGACCCGTGCGGTCAAGATCGATCAACCGGAGCTCTTCAAGATCCTCCGCGAATTCGGAAAACCGCCCGAGATAAACAAAGCGGAGTCGACGGGTCATGGCGCGCATGGAAAATCAGATGCCAAGCCAGCCGCAACGGCAGCGGTGGTGAATGACGGGATTTCAACCCGAATCCAAAACGACAAGCTTGACCACCTTCAGGAACAGGTGAAGAAAATCATCCAAACGAAGAACCGTCTCGCCACCTTTGTGCGAAGTCTACGATCTGAATTCCCGGATGAAAAATTAACTGAGGATTTGAGCAAGATCCATGAGGAGCTCTCGGAACACTCCGCCCATATGATGGATTTTTTCATCACCCTCCGGGTGGTGCCTCTGGGAAGGATTCGCGAACTTTTGTCCAGAATTGTTCCGGAAACCAGCCAAAAACTTGCGCGAGAGGTCGAGTATACGCTTGAGCTCGATGAGCAGGACTCCATTGACCATGAAGTGCTGAGCCGAATTGAGACGGCCCTGGTGCATACGGTTCGAAATTCGATAGATCACGGCTTTGATGGCAGACCCACCGGAAACAAGATTGAGTTCAAGATCACGCGCCCTAAATCCGATCGCTTTGAAATCCTGATCCGCGACAACGGCCATGGAATTCAACCTGAAAAGCTCAAAGAAACCGTGCTCAAGAAAAAAATCTTCGACAATCAGGCGATCTCGGCACTGACCCCCGAACAAATGCTTCAGCTTGTGTTCTTGGATGGTCTTTCCACCCGGCTTGAGGCCACCGAGTTCTCCGGGCGTGGGGTGGGGCTTGGAGCGGTGAAGGCCGAACTCACCCGGATCGGCGGATCCATCGACGTAAAGAGCGAGGTTGGGAAGGGCACCGAATTCAGGATCGAGGTGCCGAGGTACTTCAAGCTATGAAGCCGCTCAGAATCCTTCTTGTGGATGACTCCCAAAGCATTCGCTCCCTTCTTCGGTCCTTCATCGAGGATGAGTTCAATGCGGAAGTTTACGAGGCGGCGGATGGAGAGGCTGCCGAACACGTTCTCCAGGAGCAAAATGTTCTGATGGAAGCGATTGACATCGTGTTCTTGGATTGGATGATGCCAAAGCTCTCGGGCTATGGTCTTTTGAAGCGAATCCGAAGCGCCGGTGGTTTCTTCAAGCAGCCATCCGTCGTGATGCTTACGGCGGAAACATATTTTGATCAGATTGAAGCGTGCATGAAATTCCGGGTTTCAAAATACATCACAAAGCCTTTTTCGAATGAGGAGATCAGGCTTGCGATCGAGGAGATCCTCGAGGACCCGGGAGGCAAACGTGCCGTTTGAGTGGGTAAGGCAGAACGATCATCTGGTTCTGAAACTCTCGGGCGATTGCACGGGAGATGAAAAGCCATCTCCTTTGGATGGATTTCAAAAAGAGCAAATGGATTCTGGGCTAAAGCTTTTGATTGTCCAGTGCGTGGATTGTGGGCACATTTCCGGGAATTTTCTGCGCGAGCTTTTGGCAATTTATAAAAGGCTAAAGTCGGTGAACGGCCAGATGAGGCTTGTCGGAGCGAACGAGTCTGTCCAAGGCTTTTTGAAAACCAATGGTGTCGACCGGGTTCTCATCAACAAGCTCAGTCTTCGTGGTGCGCTTTCGGATTTTGGCCTTGTGAAAACGAAAGACATTGATGTGAATTTCATCAATCCTTTTCTGAACGCCACAGTGAAGGTTTTCAAGATTCAGTGTTTCATCCAGCTAAAGGCCCAAAAGCCGTTTTTGAAGGGCGCTGCCGACCCGGCACTTTTGGGTGATGTGAGCGGCATCATTTCCATCACCTCCGAGACCTTTGCGGGGACTCTGGCGATCAGCATGTCCGAGAAGATTTTTCTCAATATCGTGAAAAACATGCTGGGCGAAGAAGCTCCGGCGATCAGCGAGGGCAATGTGGATCTCGTCGGAGAGCTTGCAAACATGATTCTCGGACAAGCAAAGGTGGAGCTTGGCTCTCTTGGCTACCGTGTCGAGATGGCTCTTCCTTCGTGTGTTTGGGGGAAGGAGCACAAGATCAAGCACTTCGGAAGCGGCAAGTGCATGGTTCTTCCCTTTGAAACCGAATGGGGAATGATCTATTCCGAAATCATGGCTCAGATCGTGGCTACTGAAAGCAAAGCCGCTTGATCATTGATCCAGTCGGGTCGCAAGCAGACGGAACGTCCTGAACTCAGCCGCACCCGCGGTATACATGATTTTTCTGAGAGTATCGTATTTGACGCGTTTGTCTGCCTGAATGGCAAGAATCCCGTCAAAGGGAAGAGGATTCCCTTTTTCATCCCGCGCCGGGGATTTCTGGCGGAGCACTTCCGCCTTTTCCCGGGCTTTGGTCAGTGCATCGTAGAGCGCTGCGATCAGCATGTTTCCTTCGGTAAGGTCACTGGGTTTGAAGGAATAGGTTGCCTGGGAGCTTGAGATAGAGTCCGGGGTCTGCAGAAACTCGACAACCCGCACGTCTTCAAAGGTGATTGCTTCGGGGGTCACAATCAGGTGCAGGGAGTCCGGTGGAAGTTCGGGACTCTTCGAGATTGGAAGTTGGATTCCAGGAACCGAGGAGAAGGAGTTGGTGCTCGTAGAATAACTTTTCAGCAAGAACACAAGGATGATCACCAGAATGTCCATCATCGATGTCAGCTGAAGTTCAAAGTCCTTGTGGATTTTACGTCGAACTCTTCGATGCCGGATGGAACGATGGGCTGGCACTATTCATCTCCTCCCAAAAGATTCCCAAAGATGGTGTCTGGAAAGAGCTTTTGAACCTGTTCCTGAATTCCGGTCTTTTCGTTTTTCACGGTTATCAGAGGGTCGGTTTTCTCGAGATTTCTGGCAGCATCAAGTACGGTCACGATCTGGTCGTAGGAGGTGGAGGCCTTCGGGACGATGATGATCTTGTCTTCAGTCGGAAACTTCGATTTCACTTCAATCAGTTTTTCGTGAAGTTTCAGAATGTCGATGCCGCCATCGGCAAGGTGGGGGATCGAAATCTGTGGAATCAGCTCAAAAGGACTCCACACGAGTACATCCTTGTCGCCAATCGACAAAGTGAGCTGCAGTGGGCGATCCTTCATCTGAATCTGATTTGCCTCGTTGCTCACGATCGGAAGCGGGGATTCGATCATGGTCAGGGACAAGAATGCCATGGTGTACATCAGGAACGAAATCATCGTCACCAGGGCATCCAGCATGGGAACCAGATTGATCTGGATCTCATGGGGTTGAGAGTGTCTCCGCGTGGAGGGCCGCTTTAGCATTGCACGCCCTTACTTCTCGGAAGAGTGGGACACTTTGCGGGCAGAAAGAAGATCAAGGAGTTTCACGCTGTGCTCATCAATGTCGGATACGATTCGAGCAGCCTTCGAGGACAGCACCGAGTGGCAGACCATGGTGGCAATCGCCACCACAAGACCGAAGGCAGTAGCGAACATCGCCTCTGAAATCCCGGCAGAAAGCAAGGCCTGTCTCTGTGCTGGGTCCGCATTGGCGATCGCGCCGAAGGATCGGATCAGCCCCGCGATCGTTCCGAGGAGACCGAGAAGAGTTGCAACGTTTGCGATGAGCGCAAGGTAAGGAAGATTTCGCTCCAGTTGGGGGATCATCTCAAGCGATGCGGCATCGAGGGCGTTTTGAATTTGTTCTTCCGACCGGGATGCACGCATGAGGCCTGCTTTGATGACTTTCGGGAGCGCCGCGTTTCTGGTTCCATTGCAAACACGGAGTGCTCCGTCGAGATCGTTGTTCAGAAGGTAGCTTTGAATCTCGGCCATGAAGGAGCGTCCATTGATGTTCAGCTGTACGAAAAGTCTGAGAAACCGTTCGATGATGAAGGCAATGGCGACTGCCATGGTGATGGCGATCAGCGCGGTCGAAAATCCGCCATTTTGAAGGGCCGTGATCATGTTCAGGCTGTGGACTTGTGTTTCCATTTCTTCTCTCCCTTGGGAATCCGCGATTCCGATTTCAGCGAGGGCGAAGATACAGGGAATTCCTGAAAAAGATCAATGCTTAAAACAAAAAAAGGACCCGGGATTGGGCTCCCGGATCCTTTGATCAACGAAAATCGTTTCAAGAGGAGAGCGCTCTTTGGCTTAAAGATGCTTGGTGATGGCGGCGACGAAGCTGTCTTTTGGCTGGTTGCCCACCAACTGGTCTACCACCTGGCCGTTTTTCACGAGCATCACGGTTGGAATGCCGCGGACCTTGAACTTTTGTGCAGAATCGGGATTTTCATCGACGTTCAGCTTATAAACCTTAACTTTTCCCTGGTACTCGTCCGCAAGGGCGTCGAGCGTCGGGGCGAGAGCCCGGCATGGTCCACACCATTCCGCCCAGAAATCCACCAGGGTCAACTCGGTGTTTTTCAGGACTTCGGTTTCAAGGTTTGAATCGGTCGCCGTTAAAACATTTTTTGAATTCGCCATGGAAGTAGCGTACCACTAAACGGTCAGAGTTCCAATAGAGAGGCTTGATGGAGGCTTCAAGAAAAGCAATGGATTCGATTCAACAGTATTTGAAAGAAACGTTCGAAGAGTCGCTGGTCGCGAAAAGGAAGTTTTTCGAAGACAATCGCGACAATTTGGTTCGTGCCTGCGAGGTGATTTCCACTGCGATTCGGCAAGGAAACAAGCTCATGATCTGCGGGAATGGCGGGTCTGCCGCGGATGCCCAGCACATGGCGGCCGAGATGGTGGGTCGGATGCTGATCGAACGAAATCCCCTTCCGGCGATGGCCTTGACCACGGATACCTCGAACCTGACAGCGATTGCGAACGATTACTCGTACGATGTCGTGTTTGAGAAACAGGTGCAGGGCCTCGGCCGCGCAGGCGATGTATTGCTTGGAATTTCCACCTCGGGGAACTCAAAGAACGTGATACGGGCAGCAGAGGCTGCGAAAGCAAAGGGGATCAAGGTGGTTTCGATGACTGGAGGCACCGGTGGACGACTTCGTGATCTTTCGGATGTGAACCTCAACGTTGAGCTTGGAAAAAACTCGAGCCGGGTTCAGGAAACCCACATTTTCATTGTCCATTCCCTGGTTGATCTGATGGATCGTTTTTTTCTAAAGGGGTGAAACCTTGAATCTTGCGAATCTACAATCAAGGCTCTTCGCCAAATTCACCGATCTTCTGGTGGTGGTTGTGCTGGGTCTGATGGTTCGCGGTGGAATCGGTGCGCTGCTTGGTTTTTTCTACTCCCTGGTGGCGGACGGATTGCCCTTTGAAAAATTTCAGGGTCAGAGTCTTGGAAAGAAGCTTCTTGGAATCCGGGTGGTGGGTCAGGGTGATAAACCCATCGGGCTCAAGGCATCTGTGATCCGGAACATCCCGGTGGGACTTGTGACTCTCTTGATGGTGGTACCGTTTTGGGGCTGGATTTTGAGTTTCTTGGTTGGGATTCCCCTTGGCTTGATAGAGCTCAGTCTCATTGCGCGCGCCAAGGAACGCCAACGTTTGGGGGATGTCATGGCAGAGACGATCGTGATCCGGAATGAAGTGAAATGAAGACCTCTTACAATACGCTCTATTTGATCGACATCAGTTCATTTATTTTCCGTGCCTTTTACGCGGTCCGCGAACTTACCGCCCCTGACGGTACTCCTGTGAATGCCGTGTATGGTGTGGCCACCATGCTGCAACGGCTCATGGATGAGGCCGATCCCAAGTTCCTCGCAGTGGTCTATGATTCGAAGGAAGCTTCCTTTCGAAAAATCAAATACCCGGAATACAAGGCCAATCGTTCCGCTCCTCCTGAAATGCTTCTTCCCCAGTTCGAAATCATTGAAGAACTCGTGAATCAGATGGGAATTCCCTCATTCCGACAATCCGGAGTCGAGGCAGATGATTTGATCGCAACCCTGAATCGCGTTTGGAAAAATGATGAACCCAAACACCGCGTGGTGATTGTCAGTGGGGACAAGGATCTCATGGCGCTTGTGGATTCCAAGACCCAGGTCTGGGACACGATGAAGGAAGTGCACTACACTCCGCATGAAGTGATTGAAAAGTTCGGAGTTGAGCCATCGCAGGTGCGGGATTATCTCGCGATGGTGGGTGATTCTTCTGACAACATTCCTGGAATCACGGGAATCGGGCCAAAGGGAGCGACCCAGCTTCTTACTGAATTCAAGACTCTGGAGGGTGTGATCCGGGCTGCAAAAGAAGGAAAAGTGAAGGGCAAGAAGGGCGAGCAAATCGTGGACGGCGAGAAGCTTGCAATCCTCTCGCAGGAGCTTGCCACTCTGAAAGAAGACATCGAGCTTGAGATTTCCGCGGAACAGGCACGGTTTGAGTTCAAGGTGCACGCGGGATTGCTTGAGTTCTGCAAACGCTACAACTTCAAATCCCTCTTTTCCAAATATTCTTCCCGAGGCGCGGCTCAGGATGCTCCTCCCATTGATTATGTTGCGCCCGCCCTGAACCCAAGGAAGCTTGAGTGGAAGACCATCAGCTCAAAAGAGGCGCTTTCCGAATTGATTGCCGAGATGAAGAAGGCAGGGAGCTTTGCTTTTGACACCGAGACTACGTCTCTTGATCCGCGCTCGGCACGACTCGTCGGAATTGCAA
>CANGWP010000058.1 GCA_947457605.1 Bdellovibrionales bacterium
AAACAGCACAGAAAGTGCAAGCGCCCAGCCTCCAAGGATCAGTGAGGGAGGCAGAGCATCCGAGATGATCTCGCGAACGGGGGTTCCGATATAATGAAATGATTCCCGAAGATCACCCTTGGATAGATCGCGAAACCACTCCAGGAATTGCACGGGCAGTGGGCGATCCAGTCCGTACTTGGCATCGATGTTGGCTTTCACCTCCGCGGGCCACACCTTTTCCCCGTCAAAGGGGCCGCCCGGTGCAAGTCTAAGCAGGAAGAAAGTTGCGACGATCAGAAATGCCAACGTGTAAATGGCCTGGAGAATTCGCCGTACCAAAAAGGCAGCCATCAGGATTCCTCATCCTTTTCATCGTGTGTGGAGGAATCAAAATTCGGATCGAGCATCGGGGACTTCGGGTAGCGTACCCAGCCCGAATTGGCCGGAAAAGACCTCGGCGGTGCAACACATTCGTTGCGATCGTAAAGCAGAACGGTGTAGGCACTAATGAATGCATCAAACGCATTTATGTTTTGGGTGATTTTTTTTATGTCCCGATCATATATGAAAATATCAAGACTCTCGCTCATGCGAGCAAGAATGGTTTCTCGTGCATGAACTCCCTCATCAAGCTGGCGATAATCCGAGAGCGTCCGATGAGAAAGTTTTAAATAAGGCATCAAAAGAGCGATGGTGAGTTTGGGAAGAACCTCATGCTTTTCATACTTTGCGAGGTGGAATTTTAAAAAGTGCATTCGACCTGTGAGGGGCGCCTTGTTTCCGCCCAGGGTCTCATCGATCTCAAAACGAATTTTCGGCGGGAGTTTCGGAAGAACTTCGTTCTTAAGCCAGAGCTCGACGGGGCGCTGAGTGTAGGGCGTGAAGTATTCCTTGATCCGCGCGTTCCGTTTGGATGTTGTTTTTTTGCCCTTCGCTGCTTTTGGTGAGCGGGAGGTGCGCATCCAGCGCACATCAGGAACAGTGCATGCCTCGGGAAGCGGGCAGGTTTTGCGCGGGCAGTGGATGCACGGGGGGAGGGTGAGCGGAACATTGATCCCCATTTTGAGATCTGGATGTTCATCCGCGTGATCCGTGATGGTCTGGATCAGGACCTCGTCCGAGCTGTGGTTTTCATCGGCCCCGATTCCTGCATGGACGTCGAGCACAAAGATCTTTCGCTCCTTCGGATAATACTCGAGTACCGCGATGGTCGTCTTCGCGTTTTTTGCGCCCGATAAATCAAGTCCGAGGTAGCGCTTTTGGTTCATGTCCTTACCGTGAGTCCGTGCGGGACCGCCTCAAAGGGGAGGTGCCGGATTTCGCTTGATTTGAGAACTGCGGATTTTACCGCCTCGCGGATTTCAGCATTCTTTTCGGGGAGAATGATGAAAAAACAACCTCCGCCGCCTGCGCCACAAACCTTGAAGGCAAGATCCGTTACCTTGCTGGCCCTGGCATAGGCCTCATCCATCTCGGGAGTGCTGATTCCGGGGGCGAGTGTCTTTCTTGTTTCCCATTCTTCACGAATCGCGGCGACCGCGGTTTTGAAGTCACGATGGAGAAGCGCACTCTCGAGTTTTTTGGTGGCCTCCACGATCGCCTTGAACTTCTGTTCGACCATAGGATCCCGATCAATGAGGCCCTTAAACAGCTGCCAGTTGTTGATCCCTGAATTGCGTGATTTCCCAGAGTAGAAAAGCAGCGTCCGGGCCTCGATTTCCTTCAGGGTCTCGACCGGAAGCGCCGTTCTGGAGTTGCGGGCGATTTCCCAGCTCAAGGTCTGAAGACCACCGAAAGCGGCACCGTAATAATCCTGAAGTCCTGCAGGGCCATAGAGAACCTGGCTTTCGACATCCCGGGTGAGTGAAATCAAAAACTCACCGTCTTTCTCAAGGTCAAGCGGGGTTCTTGGATTGGTCCACTTCCAAAGGGCGCCAATGATCGAAATGCTGAGCGCAGATGAGCCGCCAAGGCCCGCGCCGGCAGGACTCTTCGCTTCAGTCTTCATGTGGAGCGAAAGGGCGCGGGGATTTGAGTGAAGTTTTGCAAAATATCGAAGGAGTCTTACGGGAAGAACGAGTTCCGGAATGGCAGCAGTCCGGGAGTCGAGGATTTCCTCCCAGGTGAAGGTGTGGGATTTTTTCAAATCCACTGACTCCAAAATTACTTTAGGCGCACTGGAGGGTTCAGCAATCAGAGTGGTTTTGGCAAAGAGATTGATTCCGCAGTTGATGGTTTTCGGGGAATCGAGCAGGAGGTAAAGAGGCCAGATGTCAACTGTTCCCCCCGCAAGATCAATGCGCACCGGCGCCACTGATTCAATCAACATTTTTTCCGTACTCATCGCAAAAACCTCCCGGGATCTGGTTCAGCTCTTCAGGACCCCGATGTAGGGGAGTCCTCTGAATTTTTCAGCATAATCCAGGCCGTATCCTACCACAAAGCGGTTTGGAATTTCGAAGCCAATGTAGTCGATTTTTAGTCCCTTGGTTTTGAGTGCTTCGGGCTTGAATAGGAGCGCTGCGGTCCGCAGGGAGGCCGGGCGCTTTGCCTTCAGGTAATCGAGCAAATAACTGAGCGTGAGCCCTGTATCCACAATGTCCTCGATGATCAGCACATGGCGGCCGTTCAAAGGCTCGTTCAAATCAAGAGTGACCTTCACTTCGCCAGTGGATTCGGTGTGATCTCCGTAGCTAGAAACGCCCAAGAATTCGCAGGTCACTGGCATCTTGAGGAGCCTCAGCAAATCGGAAAAAAACACAATGCTTCCCTTGAGCGTGCAAATCGCGGTGATTTCGGTATTTCCGTATTCCTCATTGATCCGGATGGCAAGCTCACGCACGCGTGCTTTGATCTCGGATTCACTCAAAAAAACGGGCGGTTCAAAATATTTCACTTCAGGGTTTTGATCAGACATAAGCGTTGTTCATGATTTCCCCGAAACCGCCTCCGCCCGGGACGATGTATTGATGATCATTGAGCCCCTTTTCCTGATCCCAATGGGTTCCGGGAATTGTGTTCAGAACGTCAGGCTGGGAAAGTCCGCGATCGAGGCGAATCGCATAGATTTGAAGGTCCGGACAGGACCGGGTCACTTTTTTCAGGTACTCGGGCGTCACAATGCAATGTAGGGCCACCCACTTTTTTGCTTTGCCGTAGTTTTTATAAAGCTCGAAGGTTTCAACCACAGTTGATCCTGTCGCGCCCATGGGGTCGGGGATCATCACGATCGCACCATCGACTGGGCCCCCGATCTTGTGACCAGACACAAGGCTACCCGTGACGTGCTGGGATTTGTCGGTTTGGCGGGCGATGCTGATGTTGTCCTGTCGCACCTTTGCCGGATCTAGCAGGTAATTCAGGGTCTGATAACAGATCATGGAAGGAAGAGTGCCTGCTCGCGCGAGATTCACGCTCACCGCGGGAGTGGAGGGATCAAGCGCCTGATGCTCGAAAACCCCTTCAGGATGCTGAGCGCTCATCCGGGATTGGGTAGTGACATTCGTGCGCGGAAATTCCTGGTTCACCACGGTACGAATGAGTGAGGTGTAGATTTGAGTGACCAGTTCCTGAATGAGTGGCTGAGTAGTCAGGGTCGAGCAGAGGCGCGCAAGCTGAGTAGTCAGAAACGGATCCGAGAGAAGATGAACATTCGGCCCGTACTTGTGTTCTTGTTCGGAAAGGCGGAAGGAGAGGTTTTGATGCGCGCTATCCCTATGCGGTTTCATTCTTCTCAGGGGTTTTTTGAATCAGTTTGGACTTTGGAAACAGTCCGGTCTGAAAAGAAGTGATCGTATTTGGCTCATGACAAAACCGGCAGCGGGCCTCGTAATAATCATGGGCTCCCACCAGAACCTGGTCTTCGGTGGTTGCACCGGATGGTTCCACTTCGCCTACCAAACGCTGCGAGCGGGTTGCGGGTTCGCCGCAAACCATGCAGACCGCGGAAAGCTTGGTCACATGTTCCGCAATGGCCAGAAGCTTCGGCATCGGACCAAAGGGCTGCCCCCGAAAATCCATATCCAGGCCCGCACAAATCACGCGGGTTCCGCGATACGCAAGTTTCTGGGCAACGTCTACCAGGGTCTCATCAAAGAATTGGGCCTCGTCGATTCCAACCACTCGAGTGTTGTCTTCGACCTTCTCCAAAATTTCAATTGCGGTTGTGACCGGGGTAGAGAGAATCCGGTTTGCATCGTGGCTCTGAACATGGTCCGTGCTGTATCGCTGATCGATCACGGGTTTAAATACCTGGATCTTTTGTTTCGCGTATTGGGCGCGCTTCAAGCGCCGCATGAGTTCCTCGGTCTTGCCGCTGAACATGCTCCCACACACCACTTCCACCTGACCGTTATGCAGATTCCCCATCGCCATAGGCCCTAAGGGGTATCGAACTTTGGGTCTATTCGTCAACTGGATGCTCCCTGGGCCCTGCTCCGATACCCTCAAGGCACATGGGCAATTTTCAGGCGGAGTACAAGTGAGAATTACTTAAAAAATAAATATTTAAATACATGTAATTGCTACAATTTAAAATAATTAACTTATTTTAGTATGCATATTATAATAGGTTTTATGGAAATGGACCTTAAGCGCCTGAGAAGTACATTCCGGTTATCCCAAGTCGAACTCGCCCAGGAGAGCGGTGTGAGCTTACCCACCATTCAAAAAATCGAATCCGGACAGGGAAATCCAACCCTAGAGGTTTTGGAAAAGATCTTTTCTGCACTCGGTCTTCGAGTTCACCTTAATAGTGAGGAATTCAATGTGAGCCGGGCCATTTCACTTGGGGTGCCTCTCACGGGCAAAAAGGATCCGAAGGTCACTCCGTCGAAGGAGACACTCAGGATTGAATCACGGAAGTGGGTCCATCAAGTGTTGGGGAGGCAGTTAAGCGAAAGGGATGAAGCCGCCATCTGGGCTGTATTGCTCGCACTGAAAACGCACTTTCCAAAAGTGCACTCGGAGTTCATCACATCTAGGGAAATTGAGGAAGGCTTAAAGGAAAAATCAGGGGAAGGAAAAATCATCAAGCTCTATCGAATGGCTCTTAGTGAAGTGAGCCAATACTTATGAATTCAAGAACATTGAAAAAATTCATTGAACTTGCCGCCGAGCGCTTGAATGGAGAGTGGGTCGTGATCGGAGGAACAGTGCTTCCGATTCTTGGCATTGATCATCGAGTCACTCTTGATATTGACTTCATCAGGATTCACGAAAAAGAGGCCAATGCAGATTCATTGATTCTGATGGAAATTGCAGAACAAATGGGTTTGCCTGTTGAAGCAGTGAATCAGGCTGGGGCTTATTTTTTTTCGAAGGTGGAAAACGCGGACGATCATCTAGTCCTCCTGAGAAAGGGGAGCGGATGCACAATCTATCGACCTGACATTTGGCTATATGTCGCTTTGAAGTTGGGTCGATTTACGGAAACTGATCTTGAGGATTGCTTGGTCATGATCAAGCATCTGGATGAAGAGTTCCAGTCTCAAAAAGCGGACATCATAAAACTGATTCAAGAGAAGATCAAAGCTCCCAATTCCGGACGCGAGGAATGGTTGAAGCGGGCGCATGAGTTGTTGAAAAGATGTCAGAAGTAGGATTTTTAATTCATTTTTTTGGAGTTGGCAGGTTTATTTATGAAACAACCGGTTGCCCGCAAAAATAAAATCAAAAAACCCATGCCTTTTGAGTTCGTTTTGGACGAGCTGTCTGGGCTCGATCTTCACACGCGGCCGATGTTCGGTTGCACTGCGGTTTATGTCGGAAGCAAGATCGTGCTTGTTCTTCGAAAGAAGGAAAAAAAAGACGCCGACACCGGAATCTGGGTCTGCATTCCCGATGAGTTTGTGCCGGAGATGAAAAATCGCTTTCCGATGCTCAGAGGAGTGAGCTTTTTTGAAAACGAAAACTCGGCCTGGCAGAACCTGCCAGAGGAATGCCCTGAGTTTGAAGAGGTCGCATTCGAGCTTTGCAAGATGATCAAAAAAGGGACGCGGCTCATTGGCAGGGTCCCGAAGCAAAAGAAGTCTCGGGGAAAGCGGAGAGCAAAGGCAAAGGGTTCCAAAGCCTAGGCAGTCAAAGATAAGTAAAGCGCTTCAATCGTACCCTAAGACTGGATAGCGGAACAGATACATGGCAAATCCTCGGAGTCAGGTGAGTTTGGCCGACTCTCGCGAGTCATGACAGACGATAGCGAGGCCGCAGGATGCGGCTCGGAGGCCAAGCTCACCTGACTCCGAGGACTAACCTGGTATTTATTGAGTCTGGATACCCAATCTTCGGGCGACGTAAACTCAATTCTTAATCTTGATGCTGATGATCTTCACATCCTGATTCGGACGATCCATCTCATTTCTGGCGACATTTGAAATTTTATTCACCACATCCATTCCAGAGGTCACTTCGCCAAAAATGGTATGTCGGCCATTCAGGTGGGGAGTGGGGGCAACCGTGATGAAAAACTGCGAGCCATTGGTATTGGGGCCTGCGTTTGCCATGGCAAGGATGCCGGGCTTTGCAAAACTGTCGAGTGGGCCCACTTCATCCTCGAATTGATAGCCGGGGCCTCCGATTCCTTGGCCGAGTGGATCTCCGCCCTGAATCATGAAATCAGGAATCACTCGATGAAAAATAGTGCCGGCATAGAGGCTCTTGCCCTTCATTTTTTTGCCGGATTTAGGATCGGTCCATTCTTTGGAACCGGTGGCAAGGCCTGTGAAGTTCTCAACCGTTTTCGGAGCCTTGTCCTTAAAAAGAGTAACCGTGATGCTGCCCATCGAAGTCTTGATGGTGGCTACGGGATTCTTTGTGGCCGGAGCTTTCTTTTCGGTGGTTGGATTCTTTTCAGCCGTTTTTTCCGCGGCAAAAGTAGTGGGAGCAAGAAGGAGAGCGAACAAGATCAGTGTTTTCATGCTCCCGACTCTAAATCAGGATGGGGCCACAATCAAGAGCCTGTCTGGTCAGGCGGGTTTCGCAGGCTCAAGTCGCGGAAACAATACCGGTGGATCGGCAAGAATGTAGTTACGGGCTTTCAGCTCAAGAATTCCCGGCTTCATACCAAGGGAAGCAAGAGCTTTCGAACCCGTTTCAGGCAAGAAGGTCGCAAGGACTTGCGATACCACATCAATGCCATAAAGCCCGTTGTAGATCACTTCAATGAACTTTTTGCGACCTTCCGGTTGATCGTCCTTAAGACCCCAAGGCGCTTGATCATTGATGTACCCATTCACCCGATTTACTTCAGACCAGAGACGATCGAGCGCGCGATGGTGTTCGCGCTTTTCCATGTGTTCATTCATTTCAGCAATGAAGGAAGAGAAATCAAAAGCCAGAGGCATACCCTCGGATGGAATCGAATCGCCAATGCGTTTCCGGGCAAGTTTCACCACGCGCATGAGAAGATTGCCGTAGTCGTTTCCAAGTTCCGATTGATGGCGCTTCAACAGGTCTTCGAGCACGAACGCGCCGTTGCTGTTGGAGGGGATGGCTCGCAAAATATAGTACCGAAGTGAATCGATGGGAACTTTTGCAAGAACATCCATCGGGTCAACACCATTCCCAAGACTCTTTGACATCTTCCGGCCATCGGCTGCGAGTACCATTCCATGGACATAGATCTGTTTCGGGAGCGGGATTCCGGCCGCGTGAAGCATGATGGGCCAGATCACCGCATGAAACCAAAGAATGTCGCGTCCGATGACGTGGGTGTCGTTTGGCCAGTAGCCTTTGGACTCGGAGGCCGTGTAGTAGTTGATGAGCGCATCAAACCAAGTGTAGATCACGTATTCCGGCTTGCCCGGAACAGGAATCCCCCAACCTTTGGATGGGCGGGTGATCGAAAGATCGCGCATGGGCTCGCTCTCTAGCCGCGAGAGAATTTCTTTTCGGGAAAGCTCAGGGTTCACAAAACCTGGATTCGCTTTCAGATACTCGATGATCCACTTTTGGTATTGCCCGGTCTTTAAGAAGAAGCCCTTTTCTACGAGTTTGTCGAGCGGTTTGTAGTGTGCTGGGCACTTTCCGTCTGGAGCTTGAAGCTCGGTGTAATAGGCCTCGCAATTGCCGCAATAAAGCCCCTCATATTCGCCAAAATAGATGTCGCCTTTTGCCTCGAGAATCTTCCAGATTTTGTGGGTTGCCTCATGATGGCGGGGCTCGCTCGTCCGAATGAACTCATCGTAGGAGATGTTGAGTTTCGAGCAAAAGGATCTGAAGAGCTCGACATTGCGGTCTACAAATTCGCGGGTGGGTAGGCCTGCGGTCTCGGCGCTCTTGACGAGGTTTTGGCCGTTTTCATCAGTGCCGGTCAGGAAGTAAACCTCATGGCCATTCAAGCGATGCCAGCGCGCATACGAATCCGTGACGATTTTTTCATAAGCGTGTCCCATATGGGGAGCGCCATTTGGATAATCGATTGCCGTGGTGATGGAAAACTTCGTTTTGGACATAGGTGATTACCCTATCAGAATCAAGCCATGCCGAAAAGCTTTGCCGCTACAAGGGCTGCAAAGCCTATAAAACAGCCCAAAATCAGAGTGAGGATGATTCCAGGCAGGAAAATGATCCCGCCCGCTCTCAGATACGAAATCCGGAATCTCAAGCCGATGCCGATGATGAGAATCGCAATGTGGTAAATCCAACCGATTGCAGAGCCCAGGTTGAGAGGCAGAAATCCCAGGATCGCCCCAACCAGGGTGGGGGCCGCAGAAATAGCTGCAAGTCGGATGAAAATCGAAAGGTCCATCGGGTCACGCTCGGAGGCCGTCTCTTTCGGGATAAAGATCATCCCACCCACATAAAGAACCAGTCCTGATATGCAGAAATTTGCAAGCGCTTGGAACGGAGACACGATCAAAGCCCCTACTTCAAGCGCCATGGAGGAAGAAACCGGGTTCGCAGCATTTCCTGCCTGGTTCCAAATCGTCTCGGGAACATCCTTGAAAATCGGCAAGTTGGAAAACTGATCTTGGACCCGTTTTACGCTGTCCCAGAGGGTTTCGTGTTTTACGATCCGGGTCATCCACTCAAGAATGGCGGCAAGCCAATTCACAAGAATTCCGAAGGCAAGAGCCTGGGCAAAGCTGATGGACGGGAGTCGCTCCCGGAAAAACCGGACGGGCTCGGTAAGAACTTGGATCAGATCCTTGAAGAAGTTTCGAAAAAATTCCATTTACTTAGCTTTCCACGAATCCGCTTTCAGGGGAAAGCTATTCTTCATGGAATCCGGAAGGAGAAATGCCTCGTTCAGCCTCGAAAGAAGATCGCGCGCAAACAACTTCCCGCCCGACTCGTAGATCCGGTAGGTGAATTTCTTCGGATTCTTCTCGTCCCCAAGGTGAATCGTCAGGTCGTCGCCCTTCGGTGCAGGAGCGGGTGTTTTGATTTCAGGGCAGTGCTCGGTGGCCATCAGGTCAATCAGACCCTGAACCTTGCCCGGATCAAGCTTTGGCTCAGCGGTTTTTTGAGCCCATTTTGAGCCCTCGTAATTGAACTCCGCAGGAGGCGAATACGTCTTGCCCTCAAGTCTCACCCGGGTGATGAGCACCTTCTCGCCCTGTGTGAGGAGAAGATTGCGTCTCAGTTCATCCCGCTTCTTGTTGGTTTGAACCAGTAGGTTGCTCTCGATTTCGTACACGAGCGAAAGGCCCGGTGAGCGCAAGAAAACACGAGTGACCCCGGGCTGACTCTTCGCCACAGACTTCCCTTCAATCTTGGTCAGCAGCTCAAATCGGACAGGTGCCCCCTTTTTCAGGCGGAGCTCAAAGCTCACCGTGGACTTCGCACCCTTCCAGTCAGCATCCTTTGGAAATTCCTTCGCCTTGACTTGAGAAATGGAAGAAAGCATCGTTCCCACGCGTTCCTGATCGGCCGCCATGCCATTGATCTCCCAGACTCCATTTGCGAATTTTCCCTCTAGCTTTCCTGCTGAAGTCTTGCCTGTGAAAGACTCCACATCCAGTCGATCGAACTGGAAGATCGATTTGTCTCGGAAGTGGGTAAGATTCTTGTCAAAAAGATTGGAGCGATAAAAATTGGCAACGAGAAAAATAGTTCCATCGTTCAATTTTCCGTCCACGGAAGACCCAACGAAGATCTTGTCTCCGATCGGGTGATTTTCACCAAACCAAGCGGTAACCTTTTTCCCGTTTTCGAGGGTCAACTCCACAAACGAAGTATTGAGGTTCGTCCTCTTTGTATCGCTTAAGCCGTACTCGTCGAGAATCCTGCTTCGCTTTTCGGGAGTTTCATCCTCGAGGCTGATGGTTTCACTGGCGCTCATTCCTGATGCATTGTTCAGGTAATCCCGGATGCTGTCTCCATCCCCTTTCAGGGTTTCAGGATAGGTAAGGGTCCACTCGGCGGTCGAGCCCACTTTGCAGGTCTTTTTTTCAAGACTTTCGCACTTTCCCTCGATGAGTCCCGCAGCGGATTTGATCCGGAAGGACGCCACCTGGTCTGATTCGGCAGAAAATTGCAGGGGTTTTTTCGTCTGGGCATCGGATCTTTCCTTTTTTGGCTTGTGTGAAAATTGCAGCCAATACACGAACGATCCGAAGACAAAGAGGATTGCAGAGAGAATGAGGGGAGTTTTCCAATCGGGCTTCTTCATGATCAAAAACCTCTCTTACAACTTCTTCCGTCGAACCCAGATGACGATTCCAAAAATCGCAATCAGAAGCGGAATCAGGATTACACAGGTCCAGAAAATCAGGATCGCCTGATTTTGGGAGATCTCCAGGGTTGATCCTTCGTCTTCTTTTGCCCGGATTGAAATCAGGCTTTCATCTTCGACCGCCCAGCTGATGGCGTTCAAGAAGAGATCCACGTTGGCACCAAAGCGGGAGAACTGGTTGTTCGGAAATTGTCCTGATCCGAACACCACGAGGCGCGTTTCGCGCGTTGAGGTGGAGTCTTTTTTCTTGCCGCTCACCTGGATTGCGGTGGTAAGCGGCCCGGCAAGATCAGATGGGTCCTTTTTGGCAGAGCCCTTCGAGAGTGCGGCAAAATCGGTTTCACCGAATGCGTTCGGGGTCGTCTTCGCAATCCAGTTTGTTTTCAAGCCCTCGGGAGCAGGACTTGTGAGTTCAAGCGGCCTTGAGAAGGGAAAATAGCTTTGCCCCTGAAAGTCTTTTCCGAGTGCGATTTCCTTGTTGAAGGTTGCAATGATCGGAACCGTTGCATCGACACCGATCATCTTCGACACGGGATCCACGATGAGCGCGGATTTTGTCGTCACGCCGTACTTCTCGAGAATGGCCTTCAATTCTTTGTTCTGATCCTGGCCGTTCAAAGTGGCATCGAGACCCACAACCATTCGCCCGCCTTCCTGAAGGTAGGTTTCGAGCATTTTCACTTCCGCTGGAAACAGGGCCTTATTCGCGCCCATCATGACCAGGGCGGCACATTCAGCCGGAATTTTTGATTCCTGGGCGAGAGTCAGCTCCCTGGTCAGGTAGGACTGATCCTCGAGGCCTTTTTTTGCCACCGAGTAGCCATTGGCGGAATTGTCTGAGAGCGACGCTTCCCCGTGTCCGATCACGGAACAAATGGTCGGCTTTCCGTCTTTGGTCAGACGGATGAGTTCATTGGTGACCTTTTCTTCGGTGATTTCCTCCACCTTTGCGGTCTTTCCCTGATAGCTGAGAATCAGGGTATCCATTTTCTTGATTCCCGCCGCTTTCGCGCGAGTGGGTTCCTTGTTCGGGTCCACGGTTTCGTACTTGAAAAGGTTCGAGGCCTTTTTGTAGTTCTCGAAAATCGGACGGAATTTTTCGCGGGAACCGAAATCGCCATAGAGGGTGGCCTCAACCGGTTCTTTCAAACCCTTCATGACTTTTTCGGTCTGATCGGAAAAAGTGTGGATCTTGTTTTTCGTAAGATCCAAACGCTTCGGGTACTGTTTTCCGAGATAGTTGATGAGACCGATGATCGAAACAACGACAACGGTGATGAACGCGGAATTCACTCCGAATGAAAGCTTGCGACTTTTTTGCTCTTGATTTGGATTCATGGTTTATCTCCAGCGATATGAGTCAAGGACCCGGTGGGTGAAGAAAAGGCCGATTCCGACAAAGGAAAGATAGAAAATCACATCCGTTGAGTCGATGATGCCCTGACTGAAATTGTTGTAATGCTGAATCAGGGAAAGATAGTCGAGGAAGTCACTCCAGACCGGCCCGGCCGCCTGGGATGCCCAGTTGATGAGCCAGAAGAAGAGGCCGGCTGCGAAGGTGAGGGCTCCCGCCACAATCTGGTTTTCGGTCATTGCAGAGAACAAGACTCCGGTCGCAACATAGCAGCTGGTCAAAAGCAGGGTCCCGATATTGCTGGTGACGAGCGCTCCCGCATCCGGATTTCCACAAATGATCAGCACAATCGGATAAACCGATGTCAATGCCAGCATGGTGAAAACGAGAAGAAGCGCGGAGAGGAACTTTCCGACGATGATTTCCGAGAGACGCATGGGCGCAGTCATGAGGAGCTGAAGCGTCTGAAGTTTCCGCTCTTCCGCAAACAAGCGCATGGTGATGAAGGGAACGAGGAAAAGGAAGATCACGTTCATGTTTCCATAGAGCGGACGGATGATTCCTTCGGTAAGGCTCGCACCCTTGCCCATGCCGAATTGTTTGTACTGGATGTTTTGGGCTGCAAAGTGCTGGAGATTGAAAAAGAACATCCAGCCCATCAGCACCAGCAACCCCGCCATCACGATGTATGCGATGGG
>CANGWP010000059.1 GCA_947457605.1 Bdellovibrionales bacterium
CTTTCCAAGAAGGCCCGTCAGGGCAGAATCGAGGTAGTCTTCCGGCAGGCCAGTCATACGGACGACCTCCTGAAGCACAGTTGAGCCCTCTTTTTCGATTGAGGCAGAAAACTCCTGCGTGATGCATCCCGGTTCCTTCATTGGTTCCTCCATCGGGCGCTCCTAATCCTTGGAGCATCCCCCCATTCCCGACCACAGTATCCTACCGCATCAAAAAAGTTTGCAACTGAAATCTTTGGAAAACTTTGATTGAATGGGGTGCATGAAACTGAAAGCCAAATCCCCGAGCGAGTCCGCCGTCACCATGACTGAGATCGTCCTTCCCCAACATACCAATGCCCTGGGTACCATCTTCGGAGGAACTGTCATGTCCTGGATCGACATTGCCGGGGCGATCTGTGCCGGGAAGCACGCTCGGAGCACGGTGGTTACAGCTTCCATTGACGCGCTTCATTTCGTGGCTCCCATCAAGCTTGGACACTTTGTAGAGCTGAAGGCATCCGTGAATGCGACCGGCACCACCTCTCTTGAGGTAGGAGTTCGGGTGGATTCCGAGGATCCCAAAACGGGCGAACGCTACCACAGCGTCAGCGCCTACCTGACCTTTGTGGCTCTTGATTCCAATGGAAAGGCCATTCCCGTGCCGCCAATTGAGCCAGGAACTCCTGCCGAAAAACGAAGGAATCAGGCTGCTAGCATGCGACGAAAATCGAGAATTGAACTTGCAAGCCAGATCAAAAAAGAAGAGTCCGCATCCAAATCATGAGCGCAAATCTTGATCCGGGTCTTTTTGGAATTTATGAGGACCTCATCCTCACTCGAAACGGAATCTGGCTCTCGAACGGAGAAGAGATCACCCATGAAAGAACGATTTTGGCGTTCTCAAGGAATCTGTTTCGTTGCAAGGAGGGTTTTGAGATCCGCCTTGGGAACGAAAAGAAGAACGTTCATGTCGAGGACACTCTTTATTTTGTCACCCATCTTGAGGGCGATCCACTCCTCGGATACACCGTCACCTTGAATGACGGGCGAAAGCTCGAACTTGATCCGGAGTCACTCCGCTATCATCGCGGCCGCTTGACCTGCAAGGTACCTCATCCAAACGAATCCACTCAAGAAGAAGCGAAATTCCTGACCCGAGCCTATTATGAGATCCTGAATCACCTTGAAAAAACCGCAGACGGATTCTCGATCACCATCGATGGACGCACGGTCCATTTGCGTGAAGAATGAAGCCCTGAACGTTGAACTCCGGATCTTAATCGGTTTTTGGTCCGAGCCTGAGACCGCTTTCAACCGTGTAAGTGACGTAGGCAAGATGCGCAGGTGACATCGCGATCACTTCAATCGGTTTGCGCCCCTCGAAAACGGAATTCGGTAGCTCAAGCCACTTCAACTGCTCTTCCACGGTGGGATAGACCGTCAGGAGCAAACGATAGAGACCCACAAGCCCCACCCCGGACTCAAGCCCGGACGGAATGGAGGGAAGCTCCGCAATCTCGTCCCGAGTCATCCCAAAATGATGCGTAAGTTCGGCTTCCGGAACCGAGAGCAAATGAGAGAGCGCGGAAGGGCTCAAACTCCAGGATGCCTGGATGCGCTTCAGCCACTCAACAAGATGCAATTGATCCGTTTCCATTTCCAATCAACTACCGATTCTGACAAACCTTGTCAAAACCGAATTGCCCCTCACACGCCAGAAAGAAGGCGAGGACATTTTATTAAGATTCCAAAATCAAACACTTAACGGTCAAGATTGACGTCCTGATCACCGAAACGAGCCATATGCGCTTTTCCATGATCCAAAAAATATCCCTGTCCACTCTACCCCTTCTCACTGTGGTACTTCTGGTTTCGTGGCAGATCTACGACACTTCCCACAACGAAAACAACGACGCGGCTCGGGCAGTGGAAATGAGCAAACAGATCGCTACCGCCGAACTTGAAATGGTGAAGATGTCAGAAGCGCTTAGAGGGTATCTTTTAAATCCGGAGAACAAACAAGAATTTGAGAACAAGAATGTCGCAGACGAAGCGTTCATCGCAGCCTCCAAAAAAATTGCGGTCTTGAACGCGGATGACAAGGAGGCGCTCGAGCTCAGCAAGACAATGTCGGAGTTTGATGCAACCACTCTAAACACGATCGAAAATGAAGTCGGAAAACTGATCGAAGCCAGGAGCCCGGATGCGATCCGGATTTTCAATTCGAAATACGTACCCGCCCGCATCATTCAGAACGGAAACTTCGCAAAACTCAAGACTCTCATTGATTCAAGATCATCTGAAATCCTGAAGGGCATTGAGGCAAAACGAAAATCCGATGGTCTTCGAAGCATCTTCGCTCTCCTGGCTGCGGTCCTTTTGGGCTTGGGGGGAATCCTCTGGATTGCCATCAGCAACCTGAGGCGCGCGCTCCGAGTCTTCAAGAATGTCGATGAGATTTCATCCTCAGTGAACCAAAGCGCGGGAGGTGTCACCTCCACCAGCCATGACCTTTCTGCGAGCTCAAACGAGCAGGCTTCAGCCATCACCGAAACCGCAACCGCGATCGAACAAATTTCCGCGATGATCAAAAAGAGTTCGGATCAGGCACTTCAATCCGCTAAAATTTCAGAGGAAAGCCAGAGCATTTCAAAACGGGGTGTTGAATCGATCGAGGAGCTAAAAGGGGCCATGGTTGAAATCTCAAGCAGCCAAGAGGGCATCATCACTCAAGTCCAAAATGGCAATCGGGAGATTGCGAATGTCACCCGCTTGATCCAGGAAATCGCAGACAAGACAAAAGTCATCAATGATATCGTTTTTCAAACGAAGCTCCTTTCCTTCAACGCTTCGGTGGAAGCCGCGCGGGCCGGTGAGAGCGGCAAGGGCTTTGCCGTGGTTGCAGAAGAAGTTGGGAAACTTGCCTCCATGAGCGGGAACGCCGCTCAGGAAATTTTTGGCAAACTTCAGGGAAGCACGGATCAGGTCGAGGCGATTGTAAAAAAGAACAACGACCGGATCGAAAAGATGATCAAGGATGGACGGATCAAAATCGAAGAAGGATCACGGGCAAGCGCCAGATGCGCGGAGATTTTTGCCGACATTCAAACCAAAGCCCATGAGGTTCACTCTCGCCTTGAGGACGTCACCCGCGCTGCAAGCGAGCAAGCGCGCGGAATCCACGAAATCAATCAGGCCGTCCATCAGCTGAATCAGGCAACCAACCAGAATACAGGTCTTGCCCACTCGGCTCAGAATGAAGCAATCGAGCTCAAAAAACATGCCGAATCCTTGAATGAATCCATGGCGAACCTCCGAGCGATCTTTTTAGGCAAGATGGCCAGCTAGTGCCGGACCTACCCCATCATCCGTGTCCACCCATCAAAAACGGCTCCGACAGATAGCCGAAATCCCGCTTTTTGATGGAAATCGAAAAGAAGCGGTGGGCTTCTTCCCACAAAGATTGCTCATCGGGAAGGTGAAACACGTTCTTTCTGAATTCGGCAGCACCGGGATACCCGCTTGAATACCAGGCCAGAAATTTCCTTGCATGAAGCATCGCGCCCCTGGGATCAAAACTCTCGGACAGATAGCCTCTTTGCTTCTCGAGAAGCGCAAGAATCCGCTCGGCCGTTACCGGTATCACCTGCCGGCCTGCAAGCAAGTCGGCGGATTGCTCGAACAAAAATGGATTTCGAAGCGCACCCCGCCCGATCATGACCGCATCCACTCCATAAGTCTTGTACCGACTGACCGCCTGCTCCGGGGTAACCACATCGCCGTTTCCGATGATGGGAAGCGGGCTTTTTGCCTTCACATCTCCGATGAAATCCCAATCCGCATCCCCACTGTATCCTTGGGCCCGTGTTCGACCGTGAATCGCAACCCAGGCCACTCCAGCGTCACTTGCGACCTTTACGATCTCGTTGGCGTTTCGTGCACTCGCCTCCCATCCTGTGCGGATTTTGATCGTGACCGGAATTTTCACGGACTTCACCATGGCGCTTAGGATCTTTGAGAGCTCCAGGGGATTGCGGCACATGGCAGCACCCGCTCCCTTTTTGACCACCTTGGGTACAGGGCAGCCCATATTGAGATCCACGAAGTCAGCGCCAAGCCGCTCAACCACCTGACAGGCTCGAACAAGATTTTCCTCTTCCTCACCGAAGATCTGAAGCCCCACCGGCCTCTCCGCCTCGACAAACTTGAGAAGATCAAGTGTCCGCTGGGATGCGTATTCAATGCCATTTGCCGAAACGAGCTCACTGATCACCACAGAGCTTCCATACTCGCGCATGAGCCGTCGAAACGGGGAATTCGTGATTCCCGCCATCGGCGCAAGCAAAAATGGATGATCGATTTCAATGGGTCCGAGCTTCATAAATCCTCAAGAGTTTGCAATGGTCCGAAGAGACTCGATCGCCTCGATGTCACGGGGGGTTTCATGGGTCAGCACTTCGGCACCCGAGCTTGTGATCAGAAGGTCATCCTCGATCCTGACCCCGATTCCGAAAAACGGAGTTCCACGGTCCCTGAAATAGAGGCCCGGTTCATTGGTAAGTATCATGCCTGGCTTGAGCTCAAAATCACGTCCCTCTTCGTGATAAATGCCCACATCATGCACATCAAGCCCCAGATAGTGGCCAAGCCCGTGCGGGAAATACGGTCGATAGGTCTGGGTATTCACGTTTTCCTTAAGATCTCCGTGCAGGACTCCGAGCTCAAGGAGGGCACCGGTCAGAAGCTCGACACTTTTCGAGTGAAGACTCCGGTAATTCACGCCAGGTCTGGCCATGCGGGTGATCTCGCGATTCACATCGAGCACGGCCTGATAAATCTTGCGTTGCTCCGGAGAGAAGGCGCCTGACACCGGAAAGGTCTGCGTGAGATCCGCAGTGTATCCACCGAATTCGCCCGCGGCATCCACCAAGAGCAAATCCCCGTGTTTCAGCGTATCGTTATTCCGGACATAGTGAAGAGTGGTCGCATTGAACCCTGAGGCAAAGATCGGTGCATAGCCAAGATCAGTGCAGCCGTTTTTAAATAGCCAATACTGAAACTCATTTGCCGCATCAAACTCCGACATTCCCGCCTTCACCCGTTTTAGCAAATGCAAATGGGCTTTTGCTGTAGCGGCGCAGGCCTTCCTCATTCTTTCGATCTCAAGCTCATCCTTCACCGACCGCAAAAGAGAGAGATGGGGCCTTGGATCGTGGATCGGAAGATTGCCAAACCGCCCCTTCCCGCGATGGCGGGAGGAGTTCTGAATTGCCTTCAGGATTCTGGAATCCTGCTCGATAGACGTGCCGAGTGAATAATAGACGGTCTTTGAATCTTTCAAAAACAGATCAATCTTGGAGTCAAAATCCATCAATCGCCAGGCTTCATCCACCTGAAAAACAGATCCCGCCCGCTCGGCACCATAGCGCTCGCCCGTCCAGATTTCCTGCGCCTCGTTCCGATCAGAAACGAAAAGATGGCTCTTTCCACCACAAAGAACGAGAATCGCCCCCGGCTCATCAAATTCAGTAAGATAGAAAAAATCAGAGTCCTGCCGAAAGGGGTGGCGATGCGCCGAACCTTCAGTCTCCGGTGCCCCGAAAAAAATGAAGCACGCATCCGGCGCGAGTCGCATCAATTGATTTCTGCGTTCCGCATAACGGGGAGACACTTCGACTTTCAGCATGACTGTGACTTATGCCTTCAAAACGCCGCGACGAATCTGGTCGCGCTCGATTGCTTCAAAAAGGGCCTTGAAGTTTCCTTCTCCAAATCCGTCGTTCCCTTTTCTTTCAATGAACTCAAGGAAAAACGGCCCCACCAGCTCTTCGGTGAAAATCTGCATGAGATATCCGCCGCCCTCGCCATCCAGCAGGATTCCAAGCTCCTCAAGCACCGCGAGATCTTCGGTCACCCCCGGAACGCGGGTCGGAACCACTTCATAATAGGAATGAGGCACGGAAAGAAACTTGAAGCCCCGGCTTCGATAGGTTCGCAATCCTTCGATGATTCCGGTGGTCTGGAACGCAAGGTGCTGTACACCCGCGCCCTTGAATCGATTTACAAACTCCTGCACCTGACTCTCGGGCTCGGTCGCCTCATTGATGGGAACCTTGATGCGCCCGCATGGCGACTGAACCACATCAGACAGAAGCCCCGTCCTGCCGGTTTTGATATTGAACCTGCGAACCGCCTTGAAGCCGAAGGTTTCGGTATAAAACTTGAGCCAAGTGTCGAACTGACCCATGTCGATGTTGTTCGTCAGGTGGTCGATTCTGAAAATCCCGGTTGGTGAGGGGCTCTCGAGGCGATCCACCACAACCGAATCAACAAAGAGCGCACGCGCTTTCTTGTCGGCACTCGACTTGCGCTGAACAAAACGATAGCGGAAATCGGCAGGCGTGAACACCTCGGAGAGAATCACTGTGCCCTCTGGCGTTTCGAAGGTTTTCGGCGCCATGGCAGGCCTTGCGCCCCGGGAAACCACTTCGTGGTAGGTCGCAGCTGAATCTTCGACCTCGGCCGCAAGCACACAGATTCCATCGCCATGGGCCTTCAAAAACCGATAGCCCTCCTGGGCCTGAGCTTCCTTGCTTCCGTCATACTCTGTAAGAAGCAATCGAACCGAACCCTGGGCCATCACCACCTGACGGGCGCCCTTGGAGGAAACCTTCACATCGGCGATTTTTTCAAATCCCATTTTCTCCCACGTCAAAAGATGTGGTGCAATGGTGCCTACCGCAAACTCAACGTGATCAAAACCCTGGTTCAAAAGTTTCATTGCAAAAGATCTCCAAAAGGCTGTTCCGCATCCATCCCTGTGCCAAGGGATCGCTGAAGATTGGGCTTGAAGTTATCGATGTAAGTGTAGCCCTGAAGCACGTTCTCATAAAAATTCTGAAGCTCAACACCTTCGCGCGGCTTGATGAGCCCCTCACGTACCTTGCGATCAATCAAGCTTTTCACCTCTTGTTCAATGTGGGCAGGAGAGTACTGAATCCAGGAGAGAACCGATGCAATGTTGTTCCCCTTGATTACCTCTTCCACATAGTAACCCCCGGGCTCGGTCTCATCGAGGAACACATGCACCTCGTTCACCTTGCCAAACAGGTTGTGCAAATCACCCATGATGTCCTGATAGGCGCCCGTGAGGAAGAACCCGACATAGTAGGCCTCTCCGTCTTTCAGGGCATGAAGCTTGATCGTATCCTTCACATCGCGCAAATCCACGAACTTGCAAACCTTGCCATCGGAATCACAGGTGATGTCCACGAGTGTCGCAGTCCGCGCTGGCTCTTCATCCAGGCGATGGACCGGCATTACCGGAAACAGCTGCTGGATCGCCCAGTGATCCGGCATGGATTGGAAGATCGAAAAGTTGCAAAGATACTGATCCGCGAGTGCTTTCGTGATTTTCTCGACTTCTTCCGGAATGTAGCGCATTTCCGGCGCCCACTGCTGAACCTTGCGACAGAGCTGCCAGAAAAGATGTTCGATCTTTGCCCGATCCTGAATGGTCAAAAGACCAAGCTTGAACATCGAGAGCGCTTCTTCTTTTCGCTGAATCGCCTCGTTCAAGCTCTCCATCAGATTCTTGTAATTGATATTCTGATAGGCGTAGCGCATTTCCTTCACCACATTGTGCTCATCCTCGGTTTCAGGAAGATCAATCGGAGTCGTCCCCACCTCGATGGAGCCAAAGATATTCACAATCAGAACCGAGTGATGGGCTGCGATCGCGCGACCGCTTTCGGACACGATGGTCGGAAGCGGAACTTCCTCATTCGCACAGATCTCCTGGATCGAGTACACCACATCCGAACAGTATTCCTGAAGCGAGTAGTTGGTGGAGCTTTCAAAGTCCGTGCGGGAGCCGTCGTAATCGACTCCGAGTCCGCCACCCACATCGAGATACTCAAGCTTGAATCCCATTTTGACGAGCTCTGCGTAAAAGCGGGTCGCTTCCTTCACCGCTTCCTTGATCGTGCGGATGTTCGTGACCTGGGATCCGATGTGGAAGTGAAGAAGCTTGATGCTGTCTTCATATCCCTCTTTTTTCAGGTAATTCACGCAATAAAGCATTTCCGGAGTGGTGAGACCGAACTTCGCAAGCTCGCCGCCGGACCCTTCCCACTTGCCCGAACCCTTTGAATTCAATTTGCAGCGAAGACCAAGAAGCGGAGACACTCCCATTTCTTTTGCGATCTGGACCACCGAATGAACCTCGGAGAGTTTTTCGATCACAATGATGACTTTTTTGCCAAGCTTGATCCCCATGAGCGCAAGACGGATCACCGAGTGGTCCTTGTATCCATTCACGATGGTGAGCGCTTCCGGATGAAGATCCTGCGACAGCACCGCCACAAGCTCCGCCTTCGACCCGGCTTCGAGTCCGTATGCGTACGGCCGTCCGGCATCCACCACTTCTTCAACGACTTCGCGCATCTGGTTTACTTTGATGGGGTATACGCCCCGATAGCAGCCCGCATAGTTCGCCTCTTCAATCGCTTTTGCGAATGCCTCGTTCAACTGGATAACGCGGTGCCGAATGATGTCTTGAAAACGAACCAACAAGGGCATCTCAAGACCTTGAGCCGTGACTTCATCGATCACCTTTGTGAGATCGATGCCCGGACCCTGTCCTTGCCTTGGATGCACCGTGAGGTTACCGGCAGGATTGATGTTAAAATACTGCCCTCCCCAGTTTTCAATTTGATAAAGCTTCAACGAATCGGATACGCCCCATGGTCTCATAGTGGAGCTTCTATAACATGCTTTGCAGCGATAATAAAATGAAATGATTGAAGAAAATTTACCTTGCACCCTAATTGTAAAGAAAATATAATAATTAAGTATGAGTCAAATTCTTTTCGTTCACCCCGATCTTGGGTTCACTTCCAGGATCAAGGAAGAAGCAGGAAACCAAGCGCTGACCACCTCCTCCATGCTTCAAGCTCTTCAGTGGATCAGCAACCCGGAGATTCCCCTTTCGGGGATTTATTTGAATCCCAATGATCCCCGATACAGCGCACTTCACTTCCTGGAAGTCACCCTCCTTCGAAGACCGGCAACGCCGGTATTCTTGATCGATTCCGAGAATGAAATCGACCCTAGATCCAATCCGGAATTCCTGAATGAATCCAACATTAAAGGTGTATTCAAGGGAAGAGAATCCTTCCGGGAATATCTGGCTCCCTTGGGTCTCGAGTTTGATCCGGATGGATCCGAATCCCTTCCTGCCCGAAAAAGCCTGAAAAGCTCCCATAGCGGGTTCATTGCCATTCCGGTCGAAGACTTCAACGGACTCCGATTCTTTCCCTACGATGTCTTTGTGGAGGACGAGTCCAATCATCTCAGGCTCCTTGGAACCCGGAACAGCCGGATTGATTCGACCTACCTCGCCACACTTCAAGCAAAGAATCCTTGGCTTTTCGTGAGCGAAGCATCGATTCTTGAGATTCGGGAATCACTTCGAAGGACCCAGAGCAATTGCACCGAGATTGATCAATTCCCTGCGGCCTGGAAAACCGCCGAAGTGCTCTTTCAGGCAAAAAATCTTCTCCGCGAATTCCAAAAAGGTTCGGCCTCGGACGGATTCGTGGAACATGCCCACCTGCTTCTCAGTGACCTCTACGGACTCATTTCAAGCCTGAACACGACAGAAAAGCTGTCGAAAATGATTCAAATGGCCCGGGATTGCGACCGCACACTTCACTGCACGGCGCTTTCGATCATGATGGCAAAGGTGATGCGCCTGGAGCATGGTTCCATCGTGGAAATCCTTGGCCTTGCGAGCTTTTTCCAGGACATTTCCCTGTTTCAAAGCCCCTTTGGCGACCTCTCGGATGCAGTCCGGGAGAAACTGACACCGGAAGCGAGAGCCTTTTTCGACCAACATCCGATCCTGAGTGCCGATCTTCTCTCGAAAAACACGACTCTGCCCGAAGTCATTCTGCAAGTGATTCGGCAACATCATGAGCGACGAGACCGGAGCGGCTATCCGAATTCAGTGGGTGGAATGCAACTCCACCCGATGTCGGAAGTGCTTAGCATCATCAACGCATATCTTGATGCGGGCGAGGGCTTTTCAGAGCAATCCGATGCAATCTGTTCCCACTACTCCGAAAAAGCAAGCCAGGCTCTTTTCAACCTTCTGAACCTCCTGGATACCCCATGATTCGAACCCTCATCATTCACTCAGACAGGAGCATCCTCGATCGGCTCTCCCGGGAATCCGGAGAGCAGGCCTTGGTGACTCCTTCCATGATCCAGGCACTCAAGTGGGTGATGGATCCGGAAACCCGCCTTTCCGGAGTATTTCTGAACCCGAGTGATGCGAATTTCTCCGCATTCCAATTTCTGGAAATCATTCTCACCCATCGACCGGCACTTCCCGTTTTTCTTTTCGAGCCGCAGATGATGATCAATTCCGAAACATCGCAAAAGATCATGAAAAGTGCGCACATTCGAGGTGTTTTCTCGGGAAGCGAGCCGTATACGACTCTGATCTCTTCCCTGAAGCACCACCTGAAGACACCTGAGACTCCAAGACGTGTGGAAAGCGTGCCGGATCGCAAAGCAGGGTTTGTTGCCGTGCCGATCTCCGATTTTTTTACCGGAAGCGAATACTCCCATGACATGTTTTTGATGGATGCGAAGAAGATCCCCACACTCTTTGCACACGGAAAGTCGAAAATTGATCCGGTCTATCTGGCCAAGGCCGCCGAGACCCATGAGTTTCTCTACATCAAGTCAGACGACATCGAGAAAAACAAGAAAGACGTACGCAACCTGAAAGAGAACTATCTAGAGTCTGAAATCTCAAATCCCTGGAAAACCGCAGAATCCCTCTCGAAAACAAAGGCCGTTCTTACTGAAATGCGGAGTGCCGGGATCAATGATGAACTCATCGAGTACACCAAAGGGATGCTCGGAGACCTCTTTCGCCTGATCTCCTCGATCGACTCTGATGAGGGCGCGATTCATAACATGATCGAGAAAGCAAAACAGACCGATCGCTCCGTCTTTTGCGCATCCTACTCGCTGCTTGTGGCAAAAAACCTTCGATTCGAGAAGAACGCGACCCTTGAAATTCTAGGACTCGCAAGCGTCCTTCAGGACATCTCGCTTTACAAAACGCCTTTCGGAGACCTCACGGATCGCTCATTGGAAACGCTGAAAAAAGAGGAGATGAGTTTTTACCTCCAGCATCCGACGCTCAGCGCGGACCTCGTGGCAACCCATACGGACATTCCCCAGGTCACCCTGCAGGTGATCCGCCAGCACCATGAACGAAAAGACAAGACCGGATTTCCCAATCGCATCGGAGGCACCCAGCTCCACCCGATGGCGGAGATCCTGAGCCTGATCAATGCGTATTACGAGATCTCCCAAGTGGAAAAGAGTGATGCGCTTGTGATTCAAAGACTGCAAAAAGAAGTGTTCCAGCACCACTCGGAAAACATGGTGGTCGCCTTCAAGGCGGTGCTCGGAAACATCCTGAAAGACAAGGCCGAGGTAGCAGCAAAAGCCTCCATCAGCAGTTAGAAAAGTCCACATCAGACTGTAAGCCGGGTTCTGTCTTCGTCTCCTTGCGGAGCCGGAGGCAATCATTCCTCTAGACGTCCGGTTGCCCGGATCATTCATCAGCAACCTATACCCGAAGGTCAAACGAGCAAAGCTACTCTTCCTTCCTATTTGGTCTTGCTCCCGGTAGGGTTTTCCGTGCCTTCCGCATTGCTGCGAAAGCGGTGAGCTCTTGCCTCGCCTTTTCACCCTTACCCCGGTTCTTTCGAAACGGGGCGGTATTTTTTCTGTGGCACTTTCCGTGAAACGAGCATTACGCCCGCCCCCCCGGCCGTTAGCCGGTACCGCGCTTTGGGGAGCCCGGACTTTCCTCCCGCTTACTTGCGTAAACCAGCGATTGCCCGTCTGATGTGGTGGAGGGAATTTAGCCTATTCCCTAAACAACTGTCCATTTCATTTACGTTCGGGATTTTCGGTTCGGCATCAAGGAACGGTCAATTGCAGTTGCAAGCCTCCCCCAGGCACGGGCACGGGTGTTGCTTGTACAAAAACGATGAAAACCAAACTAAATCATCGCAGTTTAGAGCTATTCCTGCTTTTTCTTGCTGCCTGCGGCGGTGGCGCAAAGGGAAACTTCTCTTCTTCGGATGCAAGGCCGGGACAATTGACAGTACAAGAAGTGACCTCATCAGGATCGCTTTCCGAGAAACTCGAAAGAATCCAAAGCAGCGAATTTCTCGATCCGTGCGACTCGGCTCAGGATGCCATCAAACGAAAACTGGTCAGAGCCATGGAGGAGCACCTGAAGGCGGCTCCATCGGATTTCAAATCGAATCCATCCGCGTCCACTCCGTCCCATCAACCAAAGGTCAAATTGGTCCCGTTCCTTGGCTCACATCTTTTGGATTTCCCCAAGAAAGAGCCGGAATCTTCCGGATGGAAGACAGACTTCAGCGGTTGGCAATACGCTGAAAATTATTATGAAACACACCGGAATGATCCATCACCCGAATTCTGGAGAACTTTGAATGCCGAGATTCACTCCCTCCTTTTGGAAGACTAGACCCGGGCTCTGAACGGAACGAACCGGGGAATCGATCAC
>CANGWP010000060.1 GCA_947457605.1 Bdellovibrionales bacterium
AGGATCACGGCACGCTTTCCGCCTCGCATTTCGTTTGTCACCTTCGGGAAAAGCTCTGACTCGGTATGCTCATTGTAGGCAGTAAAACGCTCGATGGTTTCCCGGGGGAGTCCCCAGCGCAGCCAGCGGACTCTTCCCGTCTTCAGTTCCTCGACCAAAATCAGCGTTGAGGGATCCGCCGCCGCATCCTTCAGAACCTGAAGTGCGATCGGCTCAAGAGGGAGCGAATCTTCGATTGGAGTGGGAATCAGGATCAGACCGCTTTTGAAAGATTCAGGAAAGCTCATCGAAGGCCTCCAGGATTTTAATGAAATACGGTCCTTTGAATACCGTCCTCGCTTTTTTGCTGAACTCGCGGAAAGACCATTCCGGAGTGTCATAAACATAATCCACGAATGAATGGCACACCATGAACAGGCATGAGAGGGGATAGAGTTGTTTGAAGTCAAGGCCCTCCGGAAATCCGGAACCATCCGGACGTTCTTTCTGCTGCATCAGGATTCGCTCGACATCAATTGAATCCTCAGTGGAATCGCGGGCCATGAGAGAACTATAGATCGGACCTTCCAGGTAAATCTTGCATTCTTCGGGGGTGAGGTTTGCTTTCAGGTCCTCGAACTCCGGCAGGCCCGGGATCCGGGCGAGTTTGGGATTTTCAAAATAGCGGATGTCGTGGAGGTAGGCCGATAAAATGATCTTATTCAGGGTCTTTTGGGTCACCCATCCCAGAATCCTTCCCAGCGAGCAGGAAAAGTAGCAGAGCAGGTCAACGTGATTTCGAAGATAGTTCCCGCTGCGATCGACTTTCAGTGTCTTCATCGCGGTCTGAAGCTTTGGCAGCTTCTCGAGTCTTGCGATGGTTTCCTCCATATTGCTTTGAACGGTTTCAAGATATTCCTGATCTTGAAAAAACTTCTCCGGATCAACAAGGTCAAAAACCGGGGTTTTGATGAAGCTCCTGAAATCCGATTCTGAAATTTCGGTCTCCAGGCGCAGGGAGATCGAGGTTTCATCGCTCCGGATGAGGGAGCACTCAATGTTTGTGGCAAGTTCGCCAAACTTCTTCATCGGAAGAGAGGGCGATGCGTGGATCCTGATTTTGGATTCGTGATCGATTTCGATCTTCAGACCCGAGCGGGAGACGTTGATCACCCGGAACAATTCTGGAGAGCCCAGAATCTCGAGAGTGATGAATTTCCGGTCTCCCCTTGGAAAATGAACCCGGCGATGCATCCGCTTTTCCTCGAGAATCATATCATCGGAAGTTTTCAGGGTCAGAAGATTTTGGTTCAGACTCAAAATCCTGCACTTTGCGACACCGGAATTTCCCGCAAACTTTACAAAGACCGAGTCAAGATCCGGGAGGACGGCAGGAACGATTTTCAGCCGAAGGGTGATCTGGTCCTCGTCCCCGTCAAAACGCAGGAGGGTGCCCGTGAACAGGATCCGCTTTTCTTCCGGATGTATCCAGAGTGTGAGTTCGGTCTGGAGTGGAATGCTTCGGATCGCCGCCTTTATTTCCCGGAGTTTCCGGGTGAGCCTGAGCTTCGAATCGCTCATTGAATCCGTTTCAGGGTGCAGCGGGAGCGCGCGATTTCCAGGTAGGGGCTTGCATTCATCATCCCGCTGATCGAGGTACGATACCTGATTTGGAGGTCATTTTGATCCGTAAGCGACAGGGACCAGTGATGAGAGCTGTTCCCCGAAAAATATCCGAACCCGACAATCCGCTCTTCTCTGGATTCCGAATTCGAAATTCGTTTCGCGGTGGTCCGCATGGAATCCAATCGGAGGATCCGGGTGATTTCTCCGGCCGGGCTGGTCCTGTGGTCGGGGTAGGTGATGGATATCGTGAGGCAGCCGTCCTGGGTGATCCTGACCCTGTCTCCGGATGAAATCTCAAGCCCGATGGGGAGCGGAGTGGCGTGGCCGGAATAGGACCGGAAGGTATGGCACTTGTTGTCCTGAAAGCCGGTAAACTCATAAATACCCGAGAGATCAGGGCAGGCGGCGGAGGCGGTTTGCAAACCCGTAAATAACAGAATGGGCATCAATACCTTCATGGCCTCGGTTTATTACACTCGATCTATTTAGTCAAATTGAGAAGCCCTTTGAATTTGGACCTCAAAAACACCCTGAGTTTTTGACTCCTCTCAATGCTTCATCGATTCGATCTGATACCGATAGTGCTTGACGATTCGGGCGCCACCCTTGTCAGTATAGAGGGAGCTGCAGGAGTCGTAGGTTGCCTCAAGGAACTCATGCTCCGTCGTGAAGTAGGTGAGGTAATCATTGGTCAGGCCCAAAACCCAGTTTCGCTCGAATCCATGGGTGCGCGCGATTTGATTGAGCTCAAAACCAAGCGAGGTGGATGCCTCGCCGGGCCAACTCATCATGAGGACACCTCCGAGTTTGACGAGACTCAGGTGGGTGTGAGTGGGAAAGATCCCGAGCATCGGAATTTTTCCCGATCTTCCAAGCATTTCCATCCAGCTCTTGTAGAATCCGTCGCGCTTGGCGCAGATCTTAAGCGGCCAGCCGGGGACTCCAAGAAAGATTTTTTGACGGTTGATGGAAAGTCCGGAGGGCAGCAAGGACAGGTTTTCAGGCTTGAATTGCTCTTGGAATTGATCTTCAAAGCGGGAAGCAACCGCCTCCATGTTTGCCTCGCCCCGATCCCCCTTGTGTCTCACATCGCCTTCCGCGCCATTCATGAAGAGAATGACGGGCTCTCCGCATCGAGCGTAGTTTGAGTTCGCGAGCACCTTCTGTGCCGCACGTTCAAGCGCACCCGGCATGTCGGCGCTGTACCGGAGATCATCGATCAGCATTGCGTTTCCATGCATGGCAAAATTCAGAAGACCGCCCATCCAGGCGCCGGTATTCCTCGAGCGCGCAAGAATGAATCCTGCTTCATTGTTGAACCAGTCTTTGCCGGGGCGGCGGAATTTGTTGACCTGGATGTCTTTGGCTTTGAAGGATGTGTAGTACAGATCCGCATCCTCCCTGTTTTGAAATGCGATTTCAATGCCAAGGAGGGTCTTGCCCACCATTGCATCGAAATTCCGTTTTTGATAAAGATCGACCGCGATCGCATTCAAGGCAAGATTTTTGGAAAGTGTTCCGGGGCCCGAGTGGGTATGGGTTCCCGTTACGATGAGTTCCTCCGGTTTTACGTGATGATGGCGCAATCCCTTGACCAGCTCATCGACAAAGGACTTTGTGACCCCGATCACATCAAGGCTGACAAAGATCGCCCGCGATCCTCCGGTCTCGACGATCATGGCCTTGCTGCGAATCGGGTCCCGAATCCCGATGGAGGGTTTGAAAAAGAATGAATGTGGAAACTGATTGGACCAGTCCCAATTCTTGAGTCGACGCCGTTCATCCCCGTAGCCCGCCAGCGGAATTCCGATTTCGGGCTCGGCGTGAATGGCTGAAATCCCGACCCGGTAGCCGGCATCGGCTCCCCGGGCTTTGGGCCCGGGAACAAGAGGGAATAGAATCAAAAGGGCAAACAAGGCGCGCATGGGGTCTCCATCCATGAATTCAGTTGAACTGCGATAAATACAGTCTCCCCGATCATGAAGGGATGGGGAATCTCTAAAATGTTTGACACCCCTCCTTTCTGGTCGCAGCATTCGCAAGTCAGTTGGGAGAGATGATTCATGATTGCACTGGTTCTTTCGATTTTTCTATCCGTAGTTGCTCATGCCGAACCCTCCGCGGTGATTCTCGAGCTTGATCCCTCGGTCTTGATGCCTGAGACAAGTGGAGAGTGTCCGATGGATGATGGGGGAACGCCAGAAAACGGATTTGAGTCCTTCAAGAAGGTCGTCAGTCAAAAAATACTTCCGCGATTTGCGGTACGGCTCAACGCCGGGGTGCCTACCGGTGTGGGTGCTGGAATCTCCTACCTTCCAGGAGGTGGAAAATGGGTCAGTGCCTCTGTCGATTATGGCATTCTTCCTCCCTTTACCTCCATGAGTGGGCGGGTTGCCGTGACGATTCCAAAAGCAAAGATGTTCCGGTTGAAGTTTGGTTTCACACGAATCGGAATCGGGCCGATCTGGAGACGGGTTGCGGCTTATGAGGCGAATCAGTTCATCAATGACTGGTATGGCAAGTACGATGTGTATGATGTGAACTACGCGGTTCCTGAAAACGTCTTTCGGTTCGCAGTGAACGGTCCAACGCTCGGGATTGAGTGGAAATACAAAAAACTCTGTGTGGAGGCCGGGGTCCATTATGCGGACTGGCAGTCCGCCATCGCAAAGCTTTATGATCGGGCTGGAGTTCACGTGATGGAGCGAACCCTTCGGCTTCAAAATGCAGGAATTTTGAATGCGGAAGACGTAGAAGCGACTGAGATCTTTCTAAAGGAACGACGACACCAACTTTTGGGCGAAGAGCTTCCGAGGGCATTTTCAAAGCTCCCGATTGGATCCCGGTTTGTGCCGTACGCCGAGATCAGGCTTGAGCTTCCCTTTGCGCTGTAGTAGACGTGGCAATCTAAAGATCGTCGCGGTATTTGCAGTCGGGAGATGTATCGGAGGAAGGACAAATTTCGTACACGCGAACGGAGTCAATCTCGGTCACTCCGTCGGTGGTAAGATTCGGATCAATTGAGGGTTGTGCGTAGAGCGAATCCGCAAGCGGAGCCACCGTGGTATTCATCCAGATCATCATCTTGTCGCGCGGGATTTTAACCTTGAGCATGGTCCCGTCCGGTACGGTTTCGTATCCGGGCTTGATCAGCGGATTTTGTGAGGCCGGAGCGAGATCCGAGGCCCTGATCCGGTAAACATCACTCATGCTGGACGGGTTCTTCCCGTTGAACCAGCGGAGCTCATCCTGGTCCCACTCGACCACATAATGGAGGAAGTTCCTGCCAAGGGCGAAGGGATCATTTGTTTTTTTTGCGACTTTCATGATGTAAGTCCCCCGAACGTCCTTGCCGGTGGCCGGATCCACCCCGATCGTATGAAGCGTGCCGTAGTTGTACGCCGGTGCATCCGCCCAGTATTCTACCGCATCGATCTCCCCGGTCACAGGCCAGTCATAGGGTTCGGAAGTGGAGAGCATCCAGAGCGCGGGCCATGCACCCTTTACGCGTGCGAGTCGCGCTTTGAATTCGATTCGATGGTTTGGCGTGATTTCGAACCCTTCCTTTTGGAAGTGGGGTTCCGGTCTGCTGGTTACCGAACCCGAGGTGTATCGGCAGTAGTATAGGTCGGGCTTTGTCAGAGCAAGGTCTGCGCGATTGGTTGCGGTGAGCCTCAAGGTTTCTCCGGTTGCGATCACATCCTGCGGGTGGAGTTCGTTGACTCCGATTTCGGTATCGGATTTGCACCATTTGAAGTTCGCGCCCTTGGGATTTCTTCGGATGTTCTGATCCATCCCATTGTAGTTGTGATCGGGAGTCCAGAGGCACTTGTTCAGGTTCTTGAATTGGGTTTGATCAACCTCTGGAGGGCAAACAAATCCAGGAAATCGATAGCATCGAACGATGCGCTCGTAACACTCCCGGGGATAGGTGACATAGGATCGACTGACCGGATCGTATTTTTTGGATGTGCCCGGACCCCCGAATTCATCCTCGAGAACCAGCCGGTATCGGTGCCCGGGAAGGTCAAGCGGGGTGATGGGATCGGCATCGGTGATGCATCCGCAAATTCCCAGTGTCAGGAGCAGGGTTGCGATCGCAAATGATCTCACTCTTTCCACTCCAGTTCTCCTCTGGCCACTTTGAAGTCATTCAAGGACCGACGGTATTCCGAGTACGATTCGAATCTCCTGATTTCAGCCTCGGCAAGGTTCTGCTCCCGGATGTTGAGGGTGATCAGATTCGAATCTCCGTTCAAAAAACGCTTGTTTTCCATCTTTACGAGCTCGCGGGCAAGCTCGAGTTCCTTCGTGGCAATTCCCATTCGCTCGATCGAAAGGTTCAAAGCGTTTCTGGCTTCTTCAATCAGGTTTCTGATCCGAACGCGAGTGAGATCCAGCTGGGCTTCCTGCCGGATCACAACCGTGTTCGCCTGTGCCTTGCGTGCCTGAGCCGCCCTTGAGGGAATCGGGAATTCAAAGCTCACGCCCGCTTCATTTTCGGCAGGGTTCAAGGACTTCACATAGGATCCCATGTCTTTGGAGACATTCAGGCTCAGATCAAGTTTCGGGAGAAACTGGTTTCTCGCGACTTTCTGATCAATCTGCGCTTGCTTCAGGAGAATGTCCTGTCGCCTCGATTCAGGGTGATTAGCCTCGAAATCATTGGTGTCGATAACGGAAAATCTTGGAAGGGAGGCTGCGTCCGGATAAGTGTAATCAGGAATCTCGCTCGCATCGACTTTGATGTTGGCTTCAGGTCGGGGCGAGGTGATGAAAGCCTCGAGATCAAGTTTTGCCTTGACGAAGTTTCGCTCTTGCTGGGCCCTGGTGGCTCTTCGCTGTAGGACGATTCGATCCCCTTCGAGAAGTTCGATTCTCGCAATGTCCCCACGATCCACGCGGACCTTGATCTTGTCCTGACGATCCACCGAGAGCGTGAGTAGTTCTTCCGCGACCTTCAAGCGTTGGCCTTGGGTGAACCAATCCCAATAACGGACACCCAGTTGCCTGAGCAGGTCCAGTTTTTGTGATTTTTCCTGGGCCTTGGAAAGCTCCTCCGCCCATTCCCCTTTTTGAATGGCACCCCGGAAGCTATCGATGAATCCGTTCCGAAGAATCGGGATCTCGATTCCGAATCTCACCTCGCCTTGATCCTCTGTTTCCTTGCTGCCCTCATAAAGAGCAAAGTTGCCGGTACCTTTGCGATACCCCACAAGCAACTGGGTTCCCCAAAGAGAGGTTCTCTGAAGGAGCGAGATATCGGATCTTCGGTTGATGTAATACCCCCGGAATTGGTTGAAGTAGGATGCCTTGAGAACAGGATCATAGAACGAACCGAGTGCGAGGTCATACTCCTGGGCGACTCGTTCGCGATCCTGCTCGACAACGATGGATTGATTTGAATCCGCAAAGAACCGGTCCGCAAGGTCCGAGAAGCGAAGACCGGAGTAGGCCTGCTTTGGGAGCAGTAGGAGCAGGAGTACGGGAACCCACCTCATTTCTTTTCCTCACCTGATTTTGGCGAGCCAGCGATCTTCTCCGGCGCGATGGGAAATGCATTGAATTGACGCCAGAGTTCATAGCCAATGGAAACGGACTTGATGGAAACCCATCCCACCGCCCGAACCCCCTGTCTCAGGAAAGAGGGATTTGGCCAATCCTCGTCGTTTAAAGGCACTACCATGGTGCGGAACTCGCCCTTTTCATTGCTCGTAGGATCAATCCAGATCACTTTTGCGGCAAAAGTCCCGACGGCAACCGACGGCCAGCCGGAAAATTGGATGGCAGGCCATCCCTCAAATTGCAAACGGACCTCTTGGTCCTTTTGGATGAGGGGCATGTCATTCCCACGAACCCAGAGTTCAACGGCCCGAGATTTGGTGTTCGGGATCAGAACGCTGAGTTCCGCCCCGGCCTTGATCAGGTCACCCTCCTGTCCGGTCAATCGACGAAGAATCACGCCATCCGTCGGAGCTGAGACAAGCTGGGCTGCTTGCCTTGCCAGTCGAACTTCGATGCGGGCAAGTTCGGATACCGCGTTTGCTTCGTCGGTGAGATATTTTACAAGTTCCAAGTTGGCAAGTTCGTAGTTTCTTTTTGAGGAAATTCCCTCCTCAAAAAGCTTTTGCTGACGATCGAGATTTTTCCGGGAGGTGGAAATTGCCAGTTTTGCGGCTTCGATCTTTTTCTGGGCGGCCGATTTTTCAAGTTCCAGGCGGCTCACGATGTCCGGATCCACATCCATGAGTTCCACAAGTGGATCCCCTTTTTTCACCAAGGTTCCCTCCATGATAAACCACTGCTTGATCCGGCCATCAATGGGGGCGATGATTCTTTGTTCGCGTTCGGTGGGAGAGAATGCAACCACACGGCCCTTGCCTGGTACGGTCTGAATCCAGGGAAGGAAAAGAAGTGCGAGGAGGGTTACCCCGCACATTGTCAGGAGGGATCGTGCGGCTTTTCGGTGCAAAATCAGGTCGGATTCTTCAAATTTCATGATTTCCTCCGGGTGATCGAGCCTGAGGGGAGTTCGAGGATGAGATCACATTGGTTCGCCACTTCGTGGTCGTGAGTGGCAATGAAAACGGTTTTGCCTTTCATCTCGATCAGGATGCGCTCAAGGATCTGTTTGCGGTTTTTCGAATCAAGTTCATCCAAAACCTCATCCACCAGCAGCACATCCGGCTCGTGTATCAAGGCGCGCAGGAGCGAAAGCCTCGAGAGTTGTCCCACCGAGAAGGGAAGCGTTTGGGATTCAAGCGAGGTATTGAAGCCCTCAGGCAGGGATTCTATGGCCTCTTCAATGGAAAGAGCACGGGCCATCTCCACCACGCGACGAAATTCGATGGATTTTCCTAAAAGCAGGTTATCCCGCAGGGATTCGGGAAGTGCCTGAAAGCTTCCGGCATACCCGATTCTATCCCGAAACTCCTTGATGTTCAGGTCCTTGTAATCAAAATCATCCACACGAAGCACACCCTCTGTTGGAGTCCTCAGTCCATACAGGATTTCAAGGAGGGTGCTCTTCCCGGCACCCGAAGTGCCGATCACGGCAACTGTCGTTCCGGGTTCGACGGTCGCATTCAAGGGCGACCAAAGAATCGGACCGGATGCGTATTGATAGTTCAAGCCTGTAAAATTGAATCGACCAAGAATTGAGGAAACCCTGTGTAGTTCTCCGGTCGATTGTTCTCTCGGAATCGCAAACAGGGATTCGAGTTTTGTCAGGGAGGACAAAACCGAGTAAAAATTTTCGATGATCTTGTCGAGTTTTGCAATGGATGCCAGAACTCCGGCCAAAATGATTTCCGCTGCCACCAATTGTCCAAGCGAAAGCTGGGTGCGGAATACCAACACTCCGCCTACACCCAAAAGGATGGTTGAGGCGAGAATGCTGATCACGAGAAATCCGGCATGCTGACGGATTAGAACGCCGAAATGCCGGCCGCGGGCATCTATGAATTGTTGGGAGAGGACTTCTGTTCTTTGTGCTGCGAGTTCTGCGCCATGCGAGCCCCGAAGAGCCACTGCCGGCCGGGAGAGTCCCATGACCCAGGTTGATATTTCATATTTCTTTTCGGATTCATCCAATTTGGTGCCAAGCCCATCGCGGCCTACGATCCGGATGACAAAATAGAGGCTTCCCATGAGAAGAAAATCAAACAACAGAAATGCGGGATGGTAGAGCGCAACGATCAGCATCCCCGATCCGACGATCAGAATGAACTCCAGCACATCAATGATCAGGGAACTCAAGTTTTTCTGGACCGAAAAAAGTTCAAGATATCTGGAGAAGTAGGTTTGGTCGTATGCCGAATCGAGGGATTCTTCCCGAATGTTGGGAATGTGTTCTCCGAGCTGTTTTGTGGTGCGGTAGAAAACCTTGAGCGTGAGCCATTCCACGACATGGCGTTGAGCAATCTTTAGAACGGCGCTAAAACCCAGTCCCACGAAAACCATGAAGGAGAGCGTGAAGATTGGAAGGAGGATGGACCCGAAGGCTACCGAATTCACAAGATTCTGAACGGCGATCGGAATCGAGAGCGAAAGAAATCCCACCACAACGGAATAAATGATGATGATCCGCAGTTCGGATCTGCCGATCTCAAAAAACCGCGAAATTTTTTGATAAATCTTGGAGTAGAGTTCTGGATCATTCGAGTTGGCCATGGCTTATGTGTATATCAGAAGGTGGTTTTCCGGAACAGAGCGAGTGACCTTTTCAATGAAATCGGTTCATGTCGTTCCGGGGCCCCATTCGTGCTAGGCTCCCGGAATGGATCCAAAAATCAATATGATCAAGGTTGAGTCTCCCATCAATTGGGATGAGTATTTCATGTTTCAGGCGATTCTTGCCTCGTACCGTTCAAAAGATCCCTCCACCAAAGTGGGGGCGGTGTTTGTGGATCGCAATCAGCATCAGATCAGCATGGGCTACAATGGTTTTGTGGCAGGCATTGATGAATCAAAGCTTCCATGGGGGAAAGAGCCCGGGGTGGGTCTTGAACACCAAAAGTACGGCTATGTGGTTCATGCCGAGGCGAATGCGATCCTGCATGCGAATGGAGACCTTGGCGGTTCCAAACTGTATGTGACCCATTTTCCGTGCAATGAGTGCGCAAAGCTCGTGGCATCAAAAAAAATCAGCGAGGTGGTCTATCTATCGGACAAGCACCACCAGCTCGAAATGAACCGGATCGCAAAGCGCATCTTTGATCTGATCGGGCTCAAGTACAGGCAGCTTACCTTGAACGAGGATCTCGTTCAAAACCTGCATCGGCATTTTCTGAGTTCGATTCAGGATTTGGGGTGAGGGGTTTGTCACATGTCTTTCCCCGCCTTTGAAAACACCTTTTCAACCCTTCCCCCCTTCTTCTTTGAGGAGGTCGCTCCGACCCCTCTCAAAAACGCCACCCTCTTGCACCAGACGGAGCTCGTGAGGGACCTGGGCTTGGAAGCCCTTACCCCGGCTGAGCTCAAATCCTGGCTGAACGGGGAATCCCGACTCACAGGCGATCAGCGAATTTCGACCCGCTATGCGGGCCATCAATTTGGAGTGTGGGCCGGGCAACTCGGCGATGGTCGTGCGATCTCGTTAGGTGAGGTGATCACGCAAAAAATGGGGCGCCAGGAAATCCAAGCAAAGGGCCTTGGAATGACGCCATTTTCCAGGCAAGGCGATGGCAAGGCGGTTCTCCGCTCTTCGATTCGTGAGTATCTTTGCGCGGAAGCCATGGATGCGCTTGGGATTCCCACCACACGGTCTCTTGCACTGATTTTGGGCGAGGGAGCGGTGGAGCGTGAGGAGATTGAGTTCGAGGCAGCCACCATTCGCGTGTTTCCGTCCCAGATCCGTTTTGGTCATTTTGAAATGGCCTTTCACTCCGGCAAAAAATCCGAACTCAAGGCTCTGATTGAATACACAAGGTCGCGGTTTTTTGATGGTGCCTCGATCGAGGAGATGCTGCATGCCGTGATGGACAAAACTGCGCGGATGATCGCGCTCTGGCAGTCGGTTGGGTTTTGCCATGGCGTCATGAACACGGACAACATGTCGATCCTGGGGCTTACGCTTGATTACGGCCCCTTCGGGTTCATGGAGGATTTCAATCCGCATCACATTTGCAACCACTCCGATCGCGAAGGCCGATATGCATATTCGGAGCAGCCAAGGGTAGGCATGTGGAACCTGGAGCGGCTTTTTGTTTGTTTTTCGGATCTTGTCACGCGCGAGCGTTTGATTGCACTCCTTGAAACCTATCCTGCAAGGTTTCAAACCCACTTGATCGAGACCTATCGGAAAAAACTTGGACTTCAGGAAGAGCGACCGGAAGATCTCGAATTGATCGAGGCTTTGCTTGAAATGCTTGCGGAGTGCAAGTTTGATTGCACTTTCTTTTTTCGAAGTCTTTCCCGCTATCATGCGGGTAGCATCGAATCGCTTGCAGGGTTTCGCGACCACTATCCTGAAAGCCTTGAGTCCTCTTCTTTGGCCCGCTGGCTCACACGGTACCAGGAACGCCTGATTTTGGAAGGCTCGGTGGACTCAGAGCGATCAGCGCAAATGCTCGGAGTGAATCCGAAGTTCGTGCTTCGAAATCCCCTGGCTCAGGAAATCATTGCAAACACGAGTGCCGGAAAGACAGAGGCTTTGGCAGGCTGGTATCAAGTCCTTCGCTCGCCGTTTCAGGAACATCCGGAAGTCGGGACCTGGGCCGGGCCATTGCCATCCAATCTCAAGAATCGAATTTTGTCCTGTTCGAGTTGAAAGTGCGAATGTGGCTTTTTACGTTCTCGTCGCATGGCCAGAGGATGCGGGGATTTTTTTTGCTCCCCCTGCAACGGGCTTCCCGCCTTTTGATGGCTCGGTTGCCGGTGGCTTCAATTTCAAAAGGGTTTCCTTCAACTGATCCAAAAAACCTTGTACGGCATTTTTCAAGGGTTGACCCCTCAGGTTCTTTTCCGAAACCACAAGGCTCGCTACCGGTGGAGTTCCGGCATCCAGCTCCATTTGTCGAAGGACCCTTTCTCCACCGCTGGTTCCGCCCTGGGTCACAAAGAAGGCGACTTTCTTGAATTCATTCCGGTTCTCGCGAAGGAAAGTCCGGACCGGGCTTGCAATTCGTCCCGCCCAAAGTGGCCCGCCAATGATGACAAGCTCATAGCTGGCAATTTTTTTCCCGGTACTCTGAAGTTTGGGGGTCCGCTTCA
>CANGWP010000061.1 GCA_947457605.1 Bdellovibrionales bacterium
AAAGTTCCCAAAGGAACCTTTTTTTTCGCAGGATTCTGATCTACACTGCCCGCCATGTCCCACCCGATTCACTACCCTGAAGGCCACGTATTGCTCCGAAACCTAAACAAATCCTACCCCGTGATCTCGCACGGATCAGGCGTTCATCTCTTTGATGAAACCGGAAAAAAATATTTTGACGCCTCAGGCGGCGCACTCGTTGCGAACCTGGGACACGGTCATCTGGAACTCGCCGATCGAATCGCAGCCCAAATGAAAAAGGTGGCTTATGTGAACGGCATGCAATTCACATCAAGGCCCATGGAGGCGCTTGCCGCAAACCTTGCCAAAAAAGCAGAACCCCTGGGGCTTGATCGCGTGGCACTCCTGGCTTCAGGATCTGAAGCAATCGAGGCCGCAATCAAGTTTGCGCGCCAACTCTGGGTGGATCGCGGGTATCCAGGCAAACACAAACTCATCACCCGAACGCCGGGCTATCATGGCAATACCCTTTATGCGCTCTCGGCTTCGGGCCGCCCCCATTACAAAAAAGTCTATGGCCCGCTCCTCTCGCCTGTGCTTACGGTCAGCACCCCCTACGGCTATCGCTGCCCTGAAGTCCGGAGCAATGACCGCGATGAAATTTTGGCCGAGTATCATGAAAAAGGCGCTGATCATTATTTGAAAGAACTAGAAACTCTGATCGAGCGCGAAGGCGCAAATACCATCAGCGCATTCTTGCTTGAAACCGTGAGTGGCTCCTCGACCGGTGCGTGGATTCCGCCAAAAGGCTACCTTCATCGAGTGGAGGCGCTTTGCAAAAAGCATGAGATTTTGCTCATTGCCGATGAAGTCATGTGTGGCGCGGGACGTACCGGAACCTTTTTTGCAAGCGAGCAGTTTCAATTCAAGCCTGACTTGCTCGTGATGGGAAAGGGCCTGAACGCGGGTCTCATGCCGGTGGCCGCGGTGCTGGTGAAAAAAACCGATGTCGACACCATGAAGCGGGGCTCAGGCGGATTTCTCCACGCCCAAACTTACATGCAAACTCCCTCCATGGCAGCGACCGCTCTTGCCGTGGTCGAGTACATGGATGAACATGAGGTGCTAAAAAAAGCAAAAGCGGTATCCGAGCATTGGCTCTCGGAGCTTCATTCGCACCTTCATACCCTGCCCTTTGTGGGATCAATCACAGGAATCGGGCACATGGCCGGGATCGAATTCGTCGAAAACAAGGCAAGCAAGGCTCCTTTCCCGATCGTCAAAAAATTTGCACAAAAATTCGTGCAACACGCCCAGGATCAGGGCCTGGTTCTTTGGCCGAATTACGGGCAGGCGGACGGCACAAACGGGGATCTGGTGATGCTCGGTCCATCCCTTCAGATGTCCATGAAAGAAGCCGATGAGTGTGTGGGGTTATTGAAGCATGCTCTGGCGACCTTTGAAATCTAGCTTTATTCCGCCGCAGAATCCGGGCGTATCCGGGTTCTGCGCCCTCCTCTTGCTTTTCACTCCCGCTTCTCTTTTTGCCGACCCTGCGCCCAAGTGCGATCCAGACCTTTTGAAGGCGATCTCGAAGCCCTCGGGATTTTCTCCGGCTTTACAGCAGTGGCTGGACTGGGAAACCACTCCCGCACTCCGGGGTCTTGATCCTGAGTTCAAATCCTCGCAAGTCCCAATCACCCTCGTGAATCGCTCGCTTGTGGATGTGCGCGCGGTCGGTGCCCTGCCCTCCGAAGTGGAAAAACTGTTTTTGCACGATTCCAAAGTGCTTTGGGCCAAACATCCTTACAATCGACGGAAGGACGTCCCTTTTTTCAATTTTCCGGTTCTTCAGGAAACCCTGACCGGGTATCACACCGCTTCCCGATCCATGGTCTTTTCCTTTGATGGAAAGGCCTTTGGAATCAAAATGCCCACCGATCACCCCTTCGGCCCGGGACGTGCCGAGCAAGCAAACAAGGCATACCCGAAGGACAGTATGCTCTCCTCCATGCGCAGGGCAAAAATCATCGAACAGGTGGACCAAAAACTCGGGGCTGATCCTGATCTGATTCTTTTGCGGGATATCCTGACCATTACCGACAAAAAAACCGGAAACGGAATCGCAATCCGCGACTTGAGAGCCCTTCAGGATGGAAACCTCTACTTCCCGGCTCATCTGATTCCCGTCGCAGGTGAAGACCTCGCGAAAAAAAATGGTGCCGGGTTTTCCGAATTCTTCAAAACAGCCTGGGCCCGCCCGCTCGGAGTCATTCAGGCCAAGCTCCTGATTCGATACGGCATGGAATACAATCCGATCAACCCCCAGAACTTTTTGATTCAGCTCGATGCCAACTTCAAGCCCACGGGAAAACTCGCTTGTCGTGATCTGGGCGACATTTTTCAGGTGGAGACGGTTTCGAGGAGGATTGGCCTTGGACCCGAGGTCGATGCGGACATTTCTCTGGGACTGAAGACCTTCAAGACTGCTGCCCCTGCGGAAAAAAGTGAAACCTTGACCTGGGGCTTTAACCTTTCTGGAAAAAATCTGCTCCTGCCGGTTACCCGGCAGGCATGGCTTGATGCCCATGATGAGGGATTGACGGGCGAAATCGAGCGCCTTCTGAACGTAAAATACCCGAAGACCCAAGGCACCTACATCATGGAGAAATTCCTCGAAAGACCGGAAATACAGGAGGCACTGGCCCGCTTCCATCGACTTCCAAAATGAAGGAATCTGTGATCTACTTCGGTCCATGTCAAAAGGATTCCGAATCACTTATTCCGCACTGAACGCTGACCTCACTGAACTCCACCGCGAGTTTGATGAAACCCTGAAAACCATGAAAGCATCACTCGGGTACTCCATACCCTCGATCATCAATGGAAAGCGGCTTGAAACTCCGAAGGTCCTTAAGAAATTCAGCCCCGTAAACACCTCCCTGCTCATTGCAAACTTTCATGTGGCAAGCGAGGCCGATCTGAACGAGGCTTTCGTCGCCGCAAAGCGCGCGCAAAAAACCTGGGGCGCTACCCCTTGGTCTGAACGGGTTGCCATCACCAAAAAAGCAGCCGACATCATGCGCGAGCGCCGGATGAAGATTGCAGCCCTCATGCTGCTCGAAGTGGGCAAGAACCGAATGGAATCCCTGGGGGATGCAGAAGAGGCTGCGGATTTGCTTTCCTACTATGCGGATCAAATGGAGCAGGCAAATGGATTCATTCAGCCGCTTGCAAAACTTTCTCCCAATGAAAACACCAAGGATGTTCTCAGACCCTACGGAGTGTTCTCGGTGATTGCTCCTTTTAATTTTCCAATGGCGCTTGGCGCCGGGATGACTTCGGCCGCACTTCTTGGTGGAAACAGCGTGATTCTAAAGCCAAGCGATGATGCTCCAGGCACCGCTTATGAAATCTATCTCGCTTATCGCGATGCGGGATTGCCAGAGGGTGTGCTGCAAGTTGTGTTTGGAAATGGCCCGGCGCTTGGCGAGTGGATGGTAAAGCACCCGATGTGCGATGGGGTGGCGTTTACGGGCAGCAAGACGGTCGGGATGAGCATCATCCGCACACTGAACCTAGGGCTTTATGCAAAGCCCGCGCTGGTTGAGCTTGGCGGAAAGAATGCAGCCTTTGTGTGCGAGAGTGCGGACCTTGAAAAGGCCGCGAGCGGTTGTGTTCGGAGTGCATTCGGGCTTTCCGGCCAAAAGTGCAGTGCGCTCTCAAGACTCTACGTTCACGAATCGATTTATCCAAAATTCATTGAAACCTTGATTGCCACTGCAAAGAAGCTTGTGTCGGTCGGGGATCCTGCGGACCAGGAAATCTACATGGGCCCCGTGATCAATGGCAGAGCGGTTGAGCGACACCTCACCGCAATCAGTGAGGCGCGCGCGATTGGAAAAATCCTCTGGGGCGGAGCGGATCTACGCGAGAAGTCTGAATTCAAGGCAGGACACTTTGCCGATCCAACGATTGCCGAACTCCCCGCGACTTCGCGCCACTTCAAGGACGAGTTTTTCTCCCCATTCCTGGCGGTAACAAAATTCAGCTCCCTCACGGATGCGATTGCGGATGCAAACAAGGCAGAGTACGGGCTCACGAGCGGTATTTTTACCGGAAAGAAAGAAGAGATCGATCTTTTCATGGATTCCATCGAGGCCGGGGTACTTTACGCAAACCGCGCAACCGGTGCCACAACCGGAGCTTGGCCCGGAGTGCAGTCCTTTTGCGGCTGGAAAGGCTCGGGCGGCGGATCCGGCAAGGGCGGTTGCGGCCCCTACTACGTGATGCAGTTCATGCGCGAGCAATCGCGGACAATCATGGAGTGAGCTGACCATCGAATTTTAGAGTTCGACATGGCTGTCTTGGGGCGGGAGTGGGTTTAGGCCTCCATGCCGCATCCTCCGGCCTCGCTGTCGTGGATCCTCACTCGCGAGAGTCGGCTACCCCCCCCTACCGCCCCAAGACAACTTTGGCAAACACTTGGTTCCCTTGATCACTTGGCCAAATCCCAGAGGGACTTCTCCGTTTTTTTTTGCAGCAAACTGAGGTAGGTTTTCGGCCATGGAAACCGTAAAACGCCCTGAAATCAAAACCCCTCCCCCCGGCCCTAAAGCAAAAGCATTGATCGACCGGGACCACGCTGTGACCTCTCCCTCCTACATCAAGGAGTACCCGCTCGTGGTGTCCCACGGTGAGGGCATGTACGTGTACGATGTCGATGGGAACTCGTACCTTGATTTCATGGCAGGCATCGCAGTCACCTCGACGGGACATGCGCATCCAAAAGTCGTAAAAGCCGTGCAAGACGCCGCAGGGAAGTTTCTGCACATCTGCGGCACCGACTTCTACTACGAATCGATGATCAAGCTCTGCGAAAATCTCTCGAACTATGTCAAGCCCTACATGGGCGAGACCAAAGTATTCCTTACGAACTCGGGCACCGAAGCGGTCGAGGGCGCAATCAAGCTTGCCCGCTACCACACCCGCCGCACCAAGGTGATTGCATTCAAGGGCGCGTTCCACGGCCGCACCATGGGCGCGATCACGCTGAACTCCTCAAAGCCCACACAAAAAGCGCATTTCGGGCCGCTGCTGCCTGAGATTTATCACCTCCCCTATTCCTACCCGTACCGCTGTGCTTATAAGAACGAGAAAACCTGGTGCGAGAACAACTGCGTATGCGGAAAGAAACTTGAGGACGATTGGTTCACTTCTCACTTCTCTCCCGATGAAGTGGCTGCAATTTTTGTCGAGCCGATTCAGGGCGAGGGCGGCTACATCATGCCGTCTCTTAAGTTCCTGCGGGACCTTCGCGCGATCTGTGACAAGCACGGAATTGTGCTCGTGTTTGATGAAGTGCAATCCGGAATCGGTCGCACCGGCGACATGTTCGCTGCAGAAACTTTGGGGATCACTCCCGATGTGATTTTGTCCGCAAAGGGAATCGCATCCGGCATGCCGATCGGTGCGATCATCGCGAAAACCTCGAAAATGACCTGGGGACGCGGCACCCATGGCTCAACCTACGGCGGAAACCCTGTGTGTTGTGCGGCTGCAAACGCAACTCTTGAGATCATTGGTGGCATACTCCCCCAGATCAAAAAGACCGGCTCGTTCTTCATGGAAGAGCTTAAGAAACTGCAGAAGAAGCACCCATTCATCGGTGACATCCGGGGCGTAGGACTTATGATCGGAGCCGAATTCGTACAGAAAGACGGCTCTCCTGCCACCGAATACGTCGGAAAACTCGAGCAACTGGCATTCCGCAAGGGGCTTCTCCTTTTGTCCTGCGGAAAGTCCACGATTCGCTTTGCGCCTCCCCTCATCATCACCGAGAACGATGTGAAAGTAGGTCTTGAGATTCTCGATCAGTGTTTGACGGAACTGGGTCATGCGTAAGCCAAAGCTTGCTCCAAACAAACTGGTCAATATGCGTGAGGCAATCGCAGATGCGGTGAAACCTGGCTGCGATCTGTATCTTGAAGGCTTCACCCACCTGATTTCCTTTGCGGCAGGACATGAGATCATTCGGCAGGGAATCAAGGATCTTACTGCGATCAGGCTTACCCCGGATCTCGTCTATGACCAACTGATTGAAGCAGGTCTTGTGAAGAAGCTCGTATTCTCTTGGGCCGGAAACCCAGGGGTTGGTTCACTCCATGCCTTGAGACGCAGGTCCCAAAAGGATTCGGCATCGAAGATCGAGCTCGAAGAGTACTCGCATTTTGGAATGGTCGCGCGCTCGCTTGCGGGAAGCTCGGGCCTTCCCTTTTGGCCGCTTAAGAACTTCGAGGGCACCCACATCGAGGAATCAAACCCCAAGATCAAGTCGATCACCTGCCCCTACACCGGAAACCGCCTGGCCACGGTGCCAGCGCTGAATCCGGATGTGGCCGTGATTCACGTGCAACGCGCGGACCGTGAAGGCAATTCCCAGGTTTGGGGCCTCATGGGCACGCAAAAAGAGATCGCCTTTGCCTCAAAGCGGGTCATCATCGTGGCAGAAGAAATCGTCGACACTTCTCTGATTCGGCGCGATCCGAACCGCACGCTGATCCCTGGAATTCTGGTCGATCACGTTGTGCATGAGCCTTGGGGCTGTCACCCATCCTACGCCCAAGGGTACTATGATCGTGACAATGACTTCTATGTGAAGTGGGAAGAGATCTCGCGCGATCCGAAAACCTATCAGGATTATTTGAATGAATTTGTGTACGGCGTGAAGGATCGCCAAGGGTATCTGGCAAAAGTCGGCCGCGGGCTCATCGATCGCCTCACTGCAAAACCACGGAAGTGCGAAGGAGTGGATTATGGCTACTGAACTGAAACCCTCCGAGCGCATGGCCGTTCGCGCATCCCAAGAGCTCAAAAACCGAGAGGTCGTGTTTGTAGGCATCGGGCTCCCGAACCTTGCTTGCAACCTTGCACGCGCGATTCACGCGCCCGAGCTTTTCATGATCTATGAAAGCGGCACCATTGGTACCCTTCCTGCCCGCCTCCCTGTTTCAATCGGGGATCCGACGCTCGTGACCGACTCGCTCGCGATTGTTTCGCAGGCTGATATTTTTCAGCAATACCTGCAGGGCGGACTCATTGAAGTGGGGTTCTTGGGCGGCGCCCAGGTCGATCGCTACGGCAATATCAACACCACGGTGATTGGCGAGTATGACAATCCGAAGATTAGGCTCCCGGGTTCAGGTGGTGCCTGCGAAATCGCAACCCACTCCCAGCGCGTTCTCATCATGATGCGAATGAGTCCGAAGAGTTTTGTTGCGAGATGTGATTTCGTGACAAGCCCTGGCTCCAAAATGGATTCCACAAAGCCATCGAAGTACCTTGGCAAGACCCGCGAGGAGCTAAAGCTCCCGGGCGGCGGCCCCACCAAGGCGATCACGGACCTAGGCGTGCTTGAGATGATCGATGGGGAGTTTACACTCACTGAAATTTACGAGGGCGTGACTGTTGAGCAGGTAAAACAGAACTGCGGGTGGGATCTGAAGATTGCACCCAAGCTTAAGACCATTTCGGATCCAGATGCCAGGACTCTTGAGATTCTTCGAAACAAGATCGATCCGGACCGGCTTTACCTGTAGGAGAACTTTTCGCGCAAATGCCGCTCAAAGAGCCGCATCACCCATACATGAAGAACAGCTTGGGTATAGCGGTAGATAATCCACGGAAGCGCCGGCACAAACTCATGAATTGCCGCGAGAATCACCCGCCCCCGGAGAGCCTCGCGAAACTCAAGCCTTCCCCGCCCCATTCGTTTTGAAACGAGCAGCCCCCCCTTGATGTACAGAAGCTGCCGATCAGGAGTGGAGCGCTCTTCACTTTTTTCCAGAATCAGAAGCGGAATCCGGTCGGAAAGAAGTGAAAAAGTACACCGGTTTCCGGAAGTTCTCACCCGGATCAGAAACACAAACAGACTCGGAAGCCAACTGAAATACTCGCTCGCAACCCATTCTGCAGTTCGCCCTGGAGGATGATACAGGCGTTGAATGGAGCGAACATCATGTAGGTCTTTAGCGCTACCTGATTTTGGGAGTTGAGAACCCTTCAGGCTTGGTTTGCCCGTTCCCTCAATTGCGAGCCTCAGCGCAGCACTCATTCCGATTCTGGGATTTCTCCACCGCTTCCAGGCCCGGGATGACTCCGACACCATTCGGTGCTTCAGGCTCAGCACAAGCGGATATACGAGATCCTTGGATGAGCCGGTGATCAGACTCACCCATAGCCGCGAGAGCCCGATGGGAACGAGGTTGAAGGAAAATATGCGTCTTGAGAGGCCCATCGCTTTTGCAGTCAGCAAAATGAGATTCTGATAGGTCAGAACCTCTGGTCCCCCGACATCGTAAATCCGCCCTTCTTTCGGGGTTTCCAGGGCGCAAGTTTCGAGCACATCCATCATCTCAAAAAGCGCAATCGGTTGCGACTCGGTAAGCGTCCAGGCCGGACAGACCATGAGCGGGAGTCTTCTAACCAGGTTTCGAAGGATCTCAAATGAAGATCCGTTTTTTCCGATGATGAGTCCCGCACGCAAGGTGGTTACGGGAATGCCAGACTCCCGTAGCGCATCTTCGACCTCAAGGCGACTCTTCAGATGCCAGGAAAGCTGCTCAGAATCGGGAATCATCCCCCCAAGATAAATGATGTGCTGAAGTCCCGCTTTCTTCGCACAACGTGCAAAATTATCGGCAAGAATCAGATCAAAATCATAAAAGGAACCTTGCGAGAGATCGGCGGATGGAAGCATGGAATGAACCAGGTAAAACGCCTGATCACACCCCTGCATTGCCTCCCCGATGTCCTTCATCGAGAACAAATCACACCGCATCCATTTTACGCGGGGATGGTTGCTTTCACGCACTTTTCTGGAAAGCGCAACCAGCTCTATTGTTTCATGGGCCAAGAGGCGCTCCATAAGAGCCTCCCCGATAAAGCCGCTTGCGCCTGCAATCAGGATTTTCACAACCGTAAGCCTATCCGAGAGAATGCGCCTTCGACAAGTCTGGACTGATCGAATTTCCTGTCTTATAGATTTAAGCTATAGGTTCAACCACCCAAGGGAGCATCCATGGCCTCACTGACCCAGCTCGAGTATCTGATTGCAGTCGACAAACACCGCCATTTTGGAAAGGCCGCCCGGGCATGCTCGGTATCCCAACCCACTCTGTCGATGCAGCTGCACAAGCTCGAAGAGGAATACGGGGTCACTTTTTTTGACCGCACCAAGCAACCCATTCTTCCAAACCCGGAGGCACTCCATCTGATCGAACAGGCAAAGACCATCTTGCGCGAGTACGGAAAGCTAAAACACATGACTCTTGATTCGCCAGGAGAACCCGCGGGAGAATTCCGACTCGGCGTGATTCCAACCATTGCCCCCTACCTGCTTCCGAGATTCATTGGGCACTTTGCGAGCACCTATCCCAGGGTAAATCTCGCCGTTCGTGAAATGACCACAGCCCAGATCATCGACGCCCTGGATCGGGATGAACTGGATGCAGGAATCCTGGCCACCCCCCTTGATGTCCCGACCCTTGATGAACGCCCTCTGTATTATGAGCCCTTTCTAGTCTACACATCAAAAAGTCACCCCCTCGCAAAAGTAAAAACCCCGACCGAGGATGACCTGGTCGCAAACGGAATTTGGCTTTTGACCGAAGGCCACTGCCTTCGCACGCAGGTACTGAAACTCTGCTCTGCCCGAAAAACTTCTGGTGTTTTCAAGAATGTAACACTTGAGAGCGGAAGCATGGAAATGCTGATGGACTTGATTGATGCCGGTCATGGTTATACCTTGCTTCCAGCAATGTCCGCGCTCAAAATCCCATCCGATCGACGATCGCAGCTAAAGGAAATCAAATCCCCGATCCCGACCCGCGAGGTGAGTCTCGTGTACCGAAGAAGCCAGTACAAGCAGAATGTACTGAAGGCCATCAGTGAATCGGTTAAAACGCACCTTCCAAAAGAGGTGTACCCGAAGCGGAACCCTAGCCTAAGCATCATTCAGCTCAAGTAGTGACTCAGAACTTCGCAACCAGGGCTGTTGTGAAAATGCGATCTGAATTCGAGCGCGCGCCTGCCGGCGGCTCGTTGTTGTAGCGGAAGTCGAAACCTGTTTTCACAGAGAACACCGAGTTCACCGCTGCATTGATGGAAGCGCTTGCGTTCAACTGATAGGCCTTCCAAAGAGTAAGGTTCGGAAGATACTCAACTCCGAGTTTTCCTGAGAAGTTCGGATTCCAAAAGCGTTCGGCCGCAGTGTAGACCCTCAGGAAATTCAGGTTCTTGAAATCGGAAGGATAATTCTCGCGAGTGAAACGATAACCGCCTTCGACAAACCACGTGAACACTTTTTCCGCATTGTAGAAAATGACCTTGCCGCCAAGGTCGGTTGCATACCGCTGGTTGATGTTCTGAAAGACATTGCTCTCAAGAATTTGACCGAGAAACACACTGAAATCATCCGCAAGCCCCCGATCATACTTAAGACCCAAGCCCCACTGAAGCGCCTGTTGAACACCCGCATTGGAGGAGGTCAGGTACCGACCCGTGAAGGAATAGGTATCAAGCCCCGAAACATAGGTGGAAGCCTGCTTCCCACTGATGGTCGACACTTCGTTGTTTCCAGAGGTCAGCACCACGCCCACTTCGGATTCATTTTTGAGCCCCTCGATCGCAAATGCGCTGGTGCTCGCCGCAAAAACCGCAAACAGTACAAAAAGCTTCATCATCATTCCCTTATTTTTTGGACACAGACTGTTCGCGCAATACGAATTTCGCAAACATAAACACCACAAATGCCACGATCGCAAAATCAAGCGCAGATCCAATCACCTTGCCATACAGGACCCCGCCGTAGCTGAGCTTTCGAATGTCATCCACCTGAGCTGCCTGAAGAGCCGGCTTAAAGATCAGCGGCATGAGCAAGTCATTCACAAGTGAAGTGATGAAATCATTCAGTTTTCCACCGATGATGACCGCAATTGCAAGCCCAATGACTCCGTATTGTTTTAAGAACCCGACAAATTCATTTACCATTTCAAACCTTTTCCCTTTTCAACGAAATCAACTCAAGGACGGGAGTCTACACCGAAAAAAAAGGCTCATGCAAACACAAATGCAAGCGTCCAAAATGCGAAAAGGACGAAGGCGGGTGGTTCTTAGTCCACAAAGGCTTTGAGCAACTTCGAGCGACTTGGGTGACGAAGCTTGCGAAGGGCTTTCGCCTCGATCTGACGGATCCGCTCGCGGGTAACGAAGAAGTCCTGCCCCACTTCCTCAAGCGTATGATCCGACTTCTCGCCGATCCCAAAGCGCATGCGAAGAACTTTTTCCTCGCGCGGAGTGAGAGTCGAGAGCACTTTCCGGGTTTGCTCGGAAAGGTTCAAGCTGATCACGGCCTCGCTTGGATTGATGATGTTCTTATCCTCGATAAAATCGCCCAAGGATGAATCTTCTTCCTCACCGATCGGAGTCTCAAGAGAGATCGGTTCTTTTGCAATTTTCAGAACCTTCCGGACCTTGTCGACCGGCATCTCCATCTTTACTGCGATTTCCTCGGGCTGAGGTTCGCGCCCAAGCTGCTGCATGAGCATACGGCTGGTGCGCACGAGCTTGTTGATGGTTTCAATCATGTGAACCGGAATCCGGATCGTGCGCGCCTGATCCGCGATGGCACGGGTGATCGCCTGACGAATCCACCAGGTTGCATAGGTTGAAAACTTGTACCCACGGCGGTATTCGAACTTGTCGACCGCCTTCATGAGACCGATGTTTCCTTCCTGAATGAGATCCAGGAACTGAAGACCGCGGTTGGTGTATTTCTTTGCAATCGACACCACAAGACGCAAGTTTGCTTCCACGAGCTCGCTCTTTGCGATGTCCGCCCTGCGCTCGCCGATCATGAGGCTTTCATTGATGCGTTTTAACTCATCCACGGTCACGCCGGACTCGCCCTCAAGTCGAACGAGCTTCTTGATGGCTTCATCTTCCTGGGAAACAAGCTGAAGAAGCTTCGCCTCAGGCAAATCATACTTTTTGCAGGTTTCAGGAATCTTGGACGTATCCTTGATCAAATCCGCAACCGCTTGGAACACCTCTGCGTCCTTCACGCCGCGGTACTGCTAAATCTTGGACCGTTCTTCATTCAACTCGCGGCCGCGATTCCAATACTCCTTGATCTGGGCGGACAGCACGTTGCTGGTCTTGCGGTTGAAGGCCATGCTCTCAAACGCGGACTCAAC
>CANGWP010000062.1 GCA_947457605.1 Bdellovibrionales bacterium
CCCATGATGATGGAATCAGCAAAAGTTACACCGGAGGCGAACGCATGATTCTCAAGATCCTGCTTGTGGATGATGATTCCGAATCCCTGGGTTCTACACAAAAAATTCTCAAGTTTTCAGGTCACGATGTGGTTGCCGTCGATTCCGGAGCCGCAGCCCTCGAATCCTTGAGGATGAGAAAGCCCGATCTGGTGATCACGGACGTCCGAATGCCCGGGATGAGCGGCTTTGAGTTTGTGGAGACGTACCAAAAATCCGGGTACGCCATTCCCTTCATTGTGATGACTGCCTATGGTGAGGTACAGGATGCGGTTTGGGCCATGAAGATGGGAGCCGTGGATTTCTTGCTAAAGCCATTCAAGCGGCAATCCCTGCTCGATGCGATCGAGTCCTTGCGGCTCAGGATTGAAGCCAGCCGGGGTCGCACGGTTGCGGCAAAGACCGACTGGATTGGATCCTCCCGGGCCATGAAAGAGTTGCGTGTTCTGATCGAACAGGTGGCCCGGACGGATGCATCCGTTTTGATCTTGGGTGAGAGCGGAAGCGGAAAAGAGCAGGTGGCTCGCGCCATCCACGACACCGGTGTTCGAAGAAGCGGCCCCTTTGTGGCAGTGAATTGTGCCGCAATTCCCGAGAACCTGATGGAGAGCGAGCTCTTTGGTTATGAGAGGGGCGCGTTTTCCGGAGCAAATCAGAGCAAGATTGGGCTCATCGAGGCTGCCAACGGCGGGACTCTGTTGCTTGATGAAGTGGGTGATATGCCGCTTTCTCTTCAGCCGAAACTGCTCAGATTTCTTGAAGAACAAACCATTAGAAGGCTTGGCTCCCATCAGGAAAAGAAGGTCGAGGTACGGGTGATTGCGGCAACCCATCGGGGGCTTGCCCAGTGGGTGAAGGAAGGTCGCTTCCGACAGGACCTATTTTATCGCCTCGATGTCATGACTCTTCAGGTTCCTCCTTTGCGGGATCGAATCGAGGATGTTGCCGAGCTCTCGATGCATTTTCTGGAGAGATTTTCCAAATCCCATCATAAGACGCTTCGAGGCATTGATCCTGAGGCTTTGAAAATCCTGATGCGGCATGAGTGGCCGGGGAATGTTCGTGAACTGTCAAACGTTCTTGAGCGTGCAGTGGTGTTGAATTCCTCGGGTTGGATTGGAGTTGCGGACTTTCCGGCTCATCTTCTTGCCTCGGATTCCACAATCAAGGCATCGGGAGATCAAATTACGATTTCACTTGGCACAAGTTTGCGCGAGATCGAGGATCTCATGATCAAGAAAGCTCTCGAGGCGACCGAAGGGGATCGTGCCGGAGCCGCCCGCCTGCTCGGAGTGAATGAGCGGACCATTTATCGGAAAATCAGCAAGAGCAGGGAAGAGTCAAAAGAGGGAACTATCGAAGAGTGAAGTATGGGTAGGATTCCTCGAGAATCCGGGTCGTCCCGCACCGAACACTCGTGTTCCGACTTGCCCCATAGAAAAAGCCACGGATCCAGTGCTCGTGAAGCGCGCAAAGGAGTTCCAGCGCGGAGGAATTCTGAAGGGTAGGATTTTGCCGCGGGGAATGCTTCCAAATGAGGGTGATTTCACGCACCGAATCCCGCTCCTTCAAAAAGCTTCCCTGACCATAGACATGAGTCTTCAAAAAAGCCTCGACTCCTTCGCGCAGATTGAAGTTTCCCCGTTCGCTCCAGATGCTTTCGGCATGAAGCTTACCGTGGTTCCAGCTTGCCTGCTCGAGAATGTTCTTCATTTCCCCTTGGTTTGAGGCTTCGGTTTCTGCGTTTTCGAGAGTGGAGGTCTGGATGACCCAGATGGTGGACTCCAGCTCGTTCAAGAATCCATCGATCTCCTGCGCTCCGACCAATTCCTCCAAATTCAGAGGAAGTTGATCGAGTCGGTTTTTCTCAAATTGCCAGAGATTCGGGTTCAAGGTCACCTTTGCCATTCGTTCCAAATGGTGACTGGCCGACTCTTTCGGGCTCAAAGTCCTGATCCAGGAATCCGAAAGACTGTGCAGTGCAATGAGACGCTTGAACCTGCGCTCCTGTTCGAGCGTGGATCTGCGTTCGTTCCAGGTTTGAATCGGATTCATTGGAGAAGTCCGATCTTGTCCCCGTCCATGTTCCTGGTGTGGAGGCACACGCTGATCAGGTGATTGAGTTCCTTGCGGCGCATTTTTTCGGTTGAGAATGCGTTCAGGATCTGTTGAGAAAGAGCGATGGCCTGTTCAGGCGATCTGGGAAGGCGGACCCGCCTTGTGATTTCTTCCCAGGTAGGTTCTCCGATTTCCTTGCGGATCGAATCCAGCGCCTCAAAGCAACGCTCGCGAAGCCAGGAGTCCTGGATCTGAAGAACCTGGGTCAGGCCCTTGGAGGTTCCAAGCACAATTCCGGGAGTCGGGAATTTGGATTGGGCCATGGTTTGAATTGCCTGATGGGGTCCAAGAGTGGCGGTATATCGAATCAAGGGATGTTGGTGGATCGGACAGAGATCCGTTTCGGCAAGGACTGATCTGAAAAATTCAGGATACTTGATCTGCTCATCCGGTGTGACCAATGAAAACAGGGTCCCTTGATGCTCCTCGAGTTGGGAGAGGGCCTGGGACGCGAAAACAAAGGCATGGCCTTTCAGTAACGGCTGATTTTCTACTGCGCTTGGAGCGGATTGGGGCTCGCTTGTGATGAGGTCAAGAATACGCGATTCCTGAGTGGAAAGAGGGAAGGATCCAGGCATCATTTTTTCAAGCGTATCGCTCAGATGTTTTGGCACAGGGATCGCCTTCAGGTCGGATTCCTTGATCAGCCATGCACCTTTTTTTCGCTCCACGGAATATTCGAACCAATCCCGGGTAAGAGAAGATCTGATCAAGGTCTGAAGCGGAATCCCCCAGTCGTTTCGAAGGGGCGCAATCCAAAAGAGGGCATGGTTGTTCCGAAGATAGTGCGGAAGCTTTTCGGGGGTCGCAGTATAAATCTCATTCCCGTTCTTGCTGCTCTCCACCCAGGCAAAAAATCCTGCCTCTTTCTTGGTCTGGGTTTCAGAGAACAAATTCGGCTCGCGGGGGTCGACTCCGAAATGAAGAGCCGGATTGAATGTTCGGATCGTTGCAAACTGACCGAAAGGAATCGAGTTGCGCTTCAATTCCTCGATTTGGTCTACCATGCGATCATCGTTGGGATTGAACCAATGTTGCTCCCATTCGCGCTGATCCATGGGGCTTACCCGTACATGCAGGTGGAATGGTTCGGCAGGATAACCTTGGTCTGGCTTCGTAACGAGACCTGTGAGGCGATCAAAGAGAAGCGATATGTCCTGCTCGTTCCGGATGCTGCCATAGGCTTTGATCATCAGCGGCCTGTGGCTTTTTCTTTCCTCAAGGCGGGTCTCTTTTTTCAAAAGGTAAATCGCCTTGGGTAGATCTTGTTTCAGTGAATCCTCTTCACTGAGGAGAGCGCTCAAATCCGCAATCATCAGGACTTTTGCCTGGCCCAAGAGAAACTGGAGCGCAGGTTTGCCGGATTCTTCGGTGAGAAGCTCCTCGCGGGCCCAGATCAAGGTTCCTCCCTGACGAAGTTTGTCGAGGGTCTGACAGGCTTGATACATTCCACGGGTGGTTGCGGGTTGTTTGATCTTCTTGAGTACTGTGTGATCATCCACAAGCTTGCGAAGAGCGTGTGCAGCCATGCCCCGGCCGAGAGTGCGGATCGGATTTTCCTCTGCGATGAGTGCAATCTCTGCACAGGAAATGGAGTCCATCTGGTTTACGGAGTTTTGTTTTCCGCAATGAGTGAGAAGCAAGGAGCTTTGTTGCTCCATGCTCATCTCAAGTCCGTTTCCTTTGACCCACAGGGGGAGATTTCGAGGGCGCTCCCAAAGGTAGCGAATCTCGCAAAAGAGCAACTCAAAGGAGAGAGGCTCAAACCCGATCCACTCGATGGAATCGGGCGCATTCTCGAACAGGCAGCCATCCCGAAGGGTGGGGCTGAAGCCGATGAGTTTCTCCCCGCGAGGCTGAAAGAGTTTGTGCTTTGAAATGGCACCCCAAAGGCCACGATAAAACCCTTCTCCGTAGCGCTGGCGCTCGCCTAAGGTCTCTGCCGAAAGTTTGCGTGCCCGGCAAAGCACCCAGTTCTTCACTTCCTTCAAATCCGTGATGGTTTCAAGAATTCCCCAAAGGATGGTCTGGGCTTCAGGGGTGAGCTTGTACCAGGAATAAAAATTCCGATGGATCAATTGTGAAGTCGAGGTTTGAAGGTTCAAGAGCGGGCGCAGATCCCGTTCGAGGGAGGCGGTCAGATCCTTCAGGTCAGCGCGATCGAGTTTCGTTCCCGCATGAACCCTCCAGGACTTGAGAAGCAGGGCCTTTGCGATCTGAACAAGGGCGATTTGTTTGAAAAGCTGTTTTAAGGCCTCGAGTTCGGTCTCGGTGCGCTCATTTCTCACGAATTGTCGAAGGGCTTCCTGGGGATCCGCAGGTTCCGGTAGGCGACCGAGTTCCGAGAGAAAACGGCCGAGACTCTCGCGGCGGGAAGGGTTTAATTTCAACAATTCCTCGGGCTTTTTCATTTGATCCAGCACGAGGGAGTGGATCAGGGATTCGAGATGGGCAAAAAGAGGGGGCTCTTTTTTGAGAGCGGATGCGGCTTTGCTCTTCAGAAGCGTCTCTACGCCGGATGAGCTTGATTGGGAGTTGCGAGGCTCCTCGAGCTTCTCCATTTTTTTTCCGAGGCGATCCTTCTTGAGCCAAGAAGAGGGATCTATCGAATCAGAATCGAATAGCGAAGATGCCATGATGTTCGTTGTCCCCCTTTCCCGGATGAAGTTTTTACTGCGCAGGTGATCTGAAGGTATAGCAGTTCTTGCGTGATGAGTCTAGATGGGGGAATTAAATAAAAACCTCATAATTCCAATATGATAGAAAGCAATATTTCCAGAAATCGGGACTCAAGATTCTTCCGGCGTCCGCCGATAGTGGAATAGAGATGTCCCAAGGATTAAATCGAATCCGTAGTTTGGTCACCGAGATTGAGCAGATCCAAAAACAGGGTCAAAAGGCTCAGGTACGGACTCAGCCCCCGGTGGAAGCCAAGGTCATTCCGTTTGAGCCTATGACGGCAAGGGCCCCGGATCCCGTTCCTCAGGCCCCCGTGGAAGTCGCTTCCCCCCCGAGCCGGGTGAGCCTTCAGTGGAGCGGGTCTGTCGTTCTTGATCTTCAGTTTCCCCATTCGAGTGAAACCCTCCAGTTAAGACAGGTCGGAGATCTGATCGAGATCCGATTCTCTGACGGAAAAGCGGTTCACATCCCTTTTAAAGCCGTGGCATAGTGGCCGTGTGCTAAAAATCACTTCCGGCGTCCATCGAGGGCGTCTCATCAAAACCCTTCCGGGGACGGCTACCAGGCCCACCTCCGAGAGACTCAGGCAATCCTGGATGAACAGTTTGCAGATGCGACTGAGTGACTCCCGGATCCTCGATCTTTTTTCCGGTTCGGGGGCCCTCGGACTTGAAGCGCTCTCCAGGGGGGCGGGGTCTGTTACTTTTGTAGAGGAAAATCCGAAAGCCGCCCGGCTCATTTCGGAGAACGCAAAAATTCTTACCCTTGAGAATCAAGTTCACGTGATCAATCGCAAAGTGGAACAGATCCTTCCGGATCTTGTCTCCCGGCCTCCTTTTGATTTTATTTTCATGGATCCACCCTATGAGCGTGGATACGAGGAAAAGTTGCTGTCTACCTGGCCCTGGGATCGTCTTCTGACCGAAAGCGGGCTTTTGTGCATTGAAAGTGCCCATCGCCAGGAGGGCGGATACGAGCCTCCTTCCACCTTGAAAATCACCCGGGACGAAAGATACGGGGACAGTCAGCTTACGTTCTATGGAATCAAAGAAAGGACAACGCTCTCATGAAAGCCATTTATCCAGGATCCTTTGATCCCTTTACGAACGGACACCTTGATATCCTTGATCGGAGTTTGAAGCTTTTCAGCGAGATCACCATTCTTGTGGCAGGAACCTCGCGCAAGACAACTCTTCTTTCAGCCGAAGAACGGGTGGAGTTGATTCGGGAAGTGGTGAAGCACAGACCGAACGTCAAGGTGGACTCAACGCCATCCTTGATCATGGAATATGCCCGCAAGAACGGGATCAATGCAGTCATTCGCGGGCTCAGGACTCCGAGTGATTTCGAGTATGAGTACATGATGGCCACCATGAACAAGAACATCCATCCATCGTGCGAAACCGTATTCATGATGAGTTCGCAGGGGCTCTATTTTGTGAGTTCCACCATGATCAAGGAGTTGTATTTTTACGGGGGAGATATTTCGCCCTATGTGCCGGCCCCTGTCCTTCATTTGCTAAAAGAGAAGTTGTCCGAAAAAGCCCAGGGGAAGAAGTGATATGATTTCGAGTCGGGTTCGCAATCTGAAAGAAAGTTCCACCCTGAAGGTGAATGCGCTCGTCAATCGCATGAAGGCAGAGGGCAAGGAAGTATTCAATCTCACGGCGGGTGAGCCGGATTTCCCGCCACCGGAGGCCGCAAAAAATGCCGTTCTTGAAGCAGTTGCAAAAAATCAGTCCAAATACACACCCACCGCGGGAGTCCCCGAACTGAGAGAATTGATTGCGAACAAAACCAATTCCCAGCAGACCGCTCTCGCGGGGACGAGGCCCTGGAAGGCTGCGGATGTAGTGGTGACCAACGGCGGGAAACAGGCGATTTTCAATGCGATCTTTGCCTTGGTGGATTCCGGTGAGGAAGTGGTTTTCGGCGCACCCTTCTGGCTCAGTTACCCCGAGATGGTGAAGGCTGCGGGCGGAACTTCGGTTGTGATCGAGACTCGCGCGGAGGCTGGCTATCGGATTCATCCGGAACAACTCGAGCGGGCGATCACCCCGAAAACAAAGCTCCTCATTTTGAATTCACCCTCCAATCCGACGGGGAGCGTATATTCCAGGGATGAGCTCAAGGCGCTTGGGGAAGTACTGAAAAAACATCCGAAGATCTGGGTTCTCAGTGATGAGATTTATGATCGTATCGAATTCGTGAAGGGAGCTTGGACCTCTTTCCTGGATGCGAATCCGGGGCTTCGGGACAGAACCGTGACCGTCAACGGTTTGTCCAAGAGTGGTGCCATGACCGGCTGGAGGGTGGGGTGGTCCCTTGCTCCTGAATCCTTGACGCCGGCCTTGATTTCGCTCCAAGGTCACTCAACCTCCGGTATTTGCTCGCTCTCGCAGGCAGCCGCAGTGGCCAGCCTCAAGCTGCCGTCGTCAGACTTTGAAGGTCAGCGCCTTGAATATTTAAACAGACGCAATTTAGCATTGGAAGTGCTCAAGAAATCGGCGAAAATAAAGCTGTATGAGCCTGAGGGTGCATTCTACCTCTTCGTGGATTGCGGGGCTCTGCTCAAGGATGATGAGGATGCAAACGGACTTGCAGAACGAATCTTACAGGAAGCCAAAGTCGCGATCGTTTCGGGCGTGGACTTCGGGGCTCCGAACTGCATTCGAATCAGTTTCGCGTGCGACCCGGTCACGCTCCGGGAAGGATGTTCGCGCCTCGTTCGTTTTTTCGATACTCCTTAGTTCCGGGTTTTTTCTTCAAGGATGCGGCGACTCCGCCTTCGACATCACGAGTGAGATCGATCGTGAAGCGATGAAAGTCGAGATCAGGAGTGCCCTTACCCGCGCGGACTGCGCATCGGCGGTCGATCTTTCCACCCGGCTCTATGACTCGGAATACACGGACAATGACATTCGGATGCTTCATGCCTCGGCTCTGGGGTGCAAGGCCGGGATCAAGCTCTATGACGTGGTTGATGAGCTGACGAGTTTTGGAGGGGCCAATCCGATCGGTCAATTTGCCCGAATCTTTCCATCCGCGCTTTCGGATCAAAAACTTGAGAGTGCCTGGTTTGGCCTCGATGCCCTGCAGTCGATCCTGAATCCCGGGGCCGTAGTGGGAGCAGCCGATCAAGTACTCTACGACTCCAACAATCCGGGATCTGTTCTCTACACAGACCGGACACTCGACTCAAACTCGTATGCATTTTTTATTTCGATGGCGATCGTTGGTGGTGCCCTTAGTCGTTACGGGAATCCAAATTCGGGAGGAGGATATGCACAAGGCACGAATCTTCCCTGGACCACGCGCGCAAGCGTGATTGCAGATACTTCAGGGACCGCGTGTGGTTTGGCAGCAGGATTTCTCAATTACTTTGATGCATTCAATGCAATCCAGTCCTTGCTGCCCTCCAGTTCCAGCGGACCGATTTCGGCCATGTTTACCGCGATTCAAGCGCCCATCGTGGATGGCGTCACAGGGATTCCGGCACATCCCTGCAATAACTCAGGCGGACTTGAGTACTGCAAAACCCAGGCGACAGCCGCGGAATGCAATCTTGCGAAAATCAGACTGCGCTACCGTGCTTCTTGTTCTGAAACCCAGGCCATCGGGCATTTTGCTGCAGGGATGATCCAATGTATCAACGCGCTCTGGCTTTGATCTTTCTGTTTGCGATTGCAATGGCGCACTCCGCCCGGGACGCGTGCGCGCAAAACGGGATCACCACGCTGGTAAAGCAGCCCCGCCAGACCGCCATGGGCGGAGCGGGTGTGGGACTTGCGGATGATGAGTATGCACTCTTCATGAATCCTGCGGGGCTTGCAGGTCAGGAAACCCGGCGATTCAAGCTGATCGGGCTCGGGATCGAGGCACCGCTGGAAACCTACACGACTCTCAGTCAGTCCCTTTCCGCACTCGGCAACTTCAGCTTAAGCACTCTGAACGATCTGATGGGGAAGGAAATCTACGTTCGCTCGAGCTTCGTGCCGGTGATTCAATTGCCTCACTTTGCGATTACCTATCTGCTCGACGTTCAGGGCGCAATTGAGCAGTTCAATCAGGCCAATCCTACTTTCAAAATCGGCAATATGGTAACCCACGGCGTGCAGGCCGGGATGGGGTGGTCTCTGAAATCGGGGAGGCGGGCAACCGACGAGTGGCGCTTTGGACTTGCCGGGAAGATCCTGTTTCGTCGCGGCGGTTACTATGATGTGAGTACGGCGGGTTTTCTTCAGGTGGCAAGCGGTGGAATCGGTTACATCAACAGCCTTGTCGGAAGCTATGGAACCGGCTACGGAGCGGATGTGGGAATCCAATATGTGAAGCACATTGATCCAAAGCAGGAGTTTTTCTTCGGGGCAAGTGTCACGGATGTCTTCGGGACCTCTTTTTCATCTCCCCAGGCGCAGAAAATTGTGATGAACCCCTCCATCGGATTTGCTTACCGGAGACGGCTTGAGTTCCTGAAATTCAAGATTGCAGCGGATCTTCGGAATCTCGATCAGGCGGTTTCATTTGGAAACAAGACCCATATCGGAACTGAAATCTCAGTGCCCCTCTTTGATTTTTATGCGGGCTTGAATCAGCTCAATGTCACGTATGGGGCGTCTTTCGATCTTTGGGTTCTTCGGTTGACACTTCTTTCGTACGCGGAAGAGCTCGGGGTGAGGTTTCATCAGCTCACCTCCCGACGTTATATGCTTCAAGTTGACTTCAGCCTTCCCATCTGAACGAAAATCGGTTTGCGAGAGAAGCTTCCCCGTGCCATAGTGCCGCTTTATTCATTTTAAGGCGCGGGTCATTTTGACCCGTTCGGGAGGTGTTCATGAGTCTTAAGGTATTTCTTCTTTTGGTGATCATTCCTGCATACATCCTTTTTGTGCTGCAACGTGCACGGAAGGTTCATCCAAAGGGCCTCTTCGTCCTGTTTTTTGCCGAGATGTGGGAGCGGATGTCGTACTACGGGATGCGGGCGTTGCTTGTCCTTTATATGACGAAGTATCTCTTCGCGGATCCTGAGCGTTTTGAAAGGGTCATCGGGATTTCCGCACTGAAGAAGGCTTTGGAGAGTGGCTACGGGCAGGAACTCGCAATGCAGCCGTACTCATCCAAGATTTACGGTCTTTATACCGGACTTGTGTACCTTTCTCCGTTCTTCGGGGGAATCCTTGCAGATCGCGTGTGGGGAAAGAAGAAGTCCGTTTACGTGGGCGCGTTTCTCATGGCGATCGGGCATTTCCTGATGGGATTTGAGAACCTTTTCATCCCAGCGCTAGTTTTCCTGATTTTCGGGAATGGTGCCTTCAAACCGAATATCTCAACCCAGGTTGGAAACCTCTACAAGGACGGCGATCCTAAAAAAGACGGCGCCTTCACCCTGTTTTACATGGGAATCAATCTCGGGGCGTTTTATTCCCCGTTCCTGTGCACCGACCTTGCGATCTGGATCTGTGAGCGGATGGGCATCACGGATGCCGGGGCTCCATGGCACCTTGGCTTTACTTTCGCCGGGATCGGGATGTTGATCGGAACCCTGGTGTATCACTTTTTCCGTCATGATTTGCCTGCCGAAACCGCGATTGCCGAACCGGTGGAAAAGCACAGTGGAATTCTCCTGAAGACCATCGGGGGCTTCACCTTCATGATGGTCGGATTCGTCGGATTCCTCATGCTTCCGACTTCCATTGAGGCGGTGGTCATCGGGCTCGTCATTGCGGCGGTGGTGTACTCGATTTCAAAAATCAAGGATTCCTTGGATCGAAGCAAGGTTGCGGCGCTGGTCATCCTTTGCGTAGGAACGATTGCATTCTGGGCGATTTTCGAGCAACAAGGCAACACCCTTCAGCTGTGGGCGGATGAAAAGGCGGATTGGGCCAGTTTCGGACTTGAGTCCACAACCTATCAGTCCTTCAATCCGGCCTTCATCTTTTTGTTTGCTCCTCTTCTTGACCGCTTGTGGGCGATTCGCGAGCGAAACGGAAAGCGTTCTTCTTCGGTGCGGAAGATGGCGGTGGGTTGTTTCCTTGCCGGGGCTGCGTTTCTGTCCCTGATGATTGGAAGCAAATTCATCACCGTAGAGAAATCTTTCATGAATATGGCATGGCTTACGTTTGCGACCTTCATCTTTACACTCGGTGAACTTTACCTGTCGCCAATCGGACTCAGCTTTGTGACCAAGGTGGCTCCGGCACGCTTTCTTTCCATGATGATGGGGATGTGGTTCCTGTCATCTTTCATTGGAAACTACCTTGCGGGAAGCCTTGGAGCTCTCTATTCGCAGATGTCCAATGATGCCTTTTTCTCGATCTTCGCGGTACTCGGAATCGTGGTGGGCTTCTTCTTTCTGATTGCGGAGAGAAAGCTCAGCAAGATCGTGGGGAGCGGAGTCTAGGTTTACCGGGCCGTTCTCTTTGGATCTGCATGGCATTTGAATCTCAGTGGCTTTGAACCAAAAGGGAGCAATCTCGGAGAATCAAACTTTACGTCCAATCAAAGAGACCGGCTCGCAGACCTCACTGCCATTGCATCAGGAAAAAGCCGAAAAGAAAGAGTGCAAACGCGCTCCAAAGGTAGCGGCTGGGCCAGCTCTTGAGTTGCACGTGTTCAATGAGCGACACCCACACGGGTGAGGTGATTGAAATCGCAGTCAGAGTCGCCACGTGGGCGGTTTTCAGCGCAGACAAATAAAAGGTCAGGGACAAGAAAGTCCCGAACACGCATGCAATCAGCATTGCGTTTCGGTCGCGTGGCCGCATCCGCCTCAGATCATGCGTTACCTTCTTTAAAAACAAGGGGCTCAATGCCAAAAATCCGATCAAGGCGCCGAAGGCGCGCGTGGCATTTGCCTGAAAAGGACCGAGATCCGGGCTTGCTTCATAACTCTGTCTCGAAAGAGCGACCCCGACGGCATCAAACAAAACTCCGGTGAAGGCAAAAAGAAATGCCTTCAGGTCCGCTTTTCCGGTAACCCGGCTTCGCTCAAGAATGAAGGTGAACACGCAGGCGATCATGCAAAGAATTGCCAGGAGCTGATGTCCGCTGAGCCCTTGCGATAAAAAAATGTACCCGTAAATTCCAAGCAAAAAAGGTTGGAATGAATAGAGAACGAGGGTTCTTGAGGGTCCGAGGGTCGCGAATGACTTGAACAGGAAATAATCGCC